>CAYYDS010000163.1:0-6170 GCA_964470665.1 uncultured Lentimicrobiaceae bacterium | reverse complement strand
TGTCATGCCAAAGGCGCTTGCACTATGGCCGATATGAAGGAAAAAATTGTGAAAGTAACGCCGCCTCATGCAGAAAGCTTTGCCATCGGCCAGCAGGTTGTGCTTGAAATGAAACAGGCAATGGGCGTTCGTGCCGTTATTTTTGGCTATATCCTTCCCTTTATTGTTATGGTTGTAACACTGATTGTGATGCTGAGCGCAGGCTTTAGCGAAGGCCGTTCGGGAGTGGTAGCTCTCTGTGTATTAGTACTTTACTTTGTTTTAATTTATTTATTTCGTAAGAAATTAGACCAAACATTTGTGTTTAGCCTTAGCGAAAACCAATCGGCTGCAGAGGCTACAGCCGAAACTTCCTCTTTTTAACGATTCTAAATAGTTTTTTTCTGCAATTTAGAAGGGTTTTAAATATGAAATATAAAACCCTATAATTCAGTATTGTACGATCCCTAATCAATTAGTAATTTTTTTCCGAAAGTAGCTATCTACCTTTATGTCAGACACATAAGAGAAAGGGGCTTTTGCAGCAAAAAAGATTCATTTTTTCAAAAATCTTATATTTGTAAGACTGTTAGCGATCTAACACTAATTCATTTGCTGTTTAAGCTAAACCATTGTCCGACGTGAATGATATATTACTCTTTACCCTGCTCACATTGTGCCTGTTGTCTGTGGTTTTTGCCGTATTGCTGTATTTTGTGGCACAGAAATTTAAGGTTATCGAAGATCCAAAGATTGACTTAGTTGAGGAAGTTTTGCCCAAGGCAAATTGTGGCGGCTGTGGTTTTCCGGGTTGTCGCAACTTTGCAGAAGGACTCGTAAAATCTGCCAACGAGCAAAACAGCATTGGCAGCCTCAATTGTCCGGTTGGCGGAATCGAGGTGATGAAACAAGTGTCGGCCATATTGGGCCTCGAAACGCAGGAGCACGAGCCTCTTATTGCGGTTGTGAGGTGCAACGGCAGCTTTGCGCACTCGCCTGCCCGGATAAAGTATGATGGCGTAAGCTCTTGTGCTTTTGCACATCAGCTGTTTGCCGGCGAGGGCGGATGCCAGTATGGCTGCCTGGGATTGGGCGATTGTGTGGAATCGTGCCTGTTCGATGCCATCCATATGGATGAGGCAAGGGGCCTGCCCGTGGTAAACGACTTATGCGTGGCCTGCGGAGCCTGCGTAAAAGCGTGCCCGCGCGGCATCATCGAACTGCGGTTTAAAGGAAAGAAAGACCGTAGAATTTTTGTGAGTTGCATCAACAAGGAAAAGGGCGGACAGGCTAAAAAGAACTGCTCTGTAGCCTGCATCGGCTGTTTTAAATGCCAGCAGGTGTGCCCGCACGATGCCATTATCATGGCCAACAACCTGGCGTATATTGATTTCGAAAAATGTAAGCTTTGCCGCAAATGCGTTGAGGTTTGCCCTACCGATGCCATCCACGAAATCAACTTCCCGCCACCTAAGCCGAAGGCCGAAACTGCCGAACTTCGGCCCAGGCCAAAAACGCCGGATGATAAAGAAGTGTTGACGGAAACCGAAAATACTCAAAAAATAACTGCTGTTGAAGAATAATTTGTGTTTGGAATGATGAAAATAGCCACTTTTAAAATCGGAGGCATACATCCACCCGAAAATAAACTTTCGGCAAGCGAAGCCATACAATCGTTGGCTTTGCCCGGGCAGCTGATTATTCCCCTTAGCCAAAACTTAGGCCATGCGCCAAAGCCCATCGTAAAAAAGGGCGATGAAGTGAAGAAGGGGCAGCTTATTGCGCGTGCCGAAGCTTTCATATCGGCCAACCTTCATGCGCCGGCAAGCGGAAAAATTGCAAAGATTGACGATGCCATAGATGCTTCGGGATATCGGCGTAGCGCCATCTTTTTGGATGTAACGGGCGACGACTGGGCCGAAGGCATTGATGCTTCCAATACGATCAGCACCGAAATAAATTTTTCGCGCAACGAAATTTTAGAAAAAATAAAAGAAGCCGGCATTGTGGGCATGGGCGGAGCCAGCTTCCCAACCCACGTAAAAATGGCCATTCCGGATGGAAAAAAAGCCGGGTTTCTTCTTATCAATGGAGTTGAATGTGAGCCTTATCTTACCTCCGACCATCGCCTGATGCTCGAAAAAACAGAAGAAGTTGTGGTTGGAATCCGCATCCTTATGCGAGCCATCGGAGCGGAAAAAGCCATAGTGGGCATCGAAAACAATAAACCGGATGCCATTGAACGTTTTCGGCAGTTTAGTAACCGACAAACGGGAATTGCGGTGCAAGCTCTTAAGGTTAAATATCCGCAAGGCGGCGAGAAACAACTCATCAAAGCTGTTTTGCGCCGCGAAGTGCCTTCGGGAAAACTGCCGATAGAAGTAGGATGTGTGGTTTCGAACATTGGCACGGCATACGCGGTGTATGAAGCCGTTCAAAAAAACAGGCCCCTGATTGAAAGGGTGGTAACCGTTACCGGAAAAAACATTGCAAATCCTTCGAATTTGCTTGTGCGGATTGGCACGCCGATTTCTGCTCTTATCCAAGCTGCCGGGGGCTTGCCTTCGGCTACGGGCAAAATGATCAACGGCGGGCCGATGATGGGCAAATCGCTCTCGACCAGCGAAGTGCCCATTGTAAAAGGAAGCTCAGGAGTTTTGCTGCTCGACCAAAGTGAAAGCCTTCGAAACATTTCGAAAAACTGCATTCGTTGTTCGCACTGTGTGGAGGTTTGCCCGATGGGTTTAGAACCTTATCTGCTGGCAAAACTCTCGAAGTTGGCCATGTGGGAAAATGCAGAAAAAGAGCAAATTATGGATTGTATCGAGTGTGGTTCTTGTCAATATACCTGCCCCTCGGCTTTGCCGCTTCTTGATTTTGTCCGTTTGGGAAAGCTTCGCACAGGCGCCCTTATTCGTAATCGTAAATAATTCAGTATGAGTCAGTTTGTCATATCAGGCTCTCCACATATTCATGGGGGCGATAGTGTAAAAAAGATCATGTTTACCGTTGTGCTGGCCATGGTTCCGGCTATGCTTGCATCGGTCTATTTTTTTGGCCTGGATGCCTTGCGTGTGATGTTGGTTGCGGTTGCTTCGGCGCTGCTTATGGAATGGGCGGTGCAGAAATATTTGCTGAAAGGGCCCTTAACCATCAATGACGGGTCGGCTGTGGTGGCCGGAATTTTGCTTGCATTCAATTTGCCTTCGGGCATCCCGACATGGATGGTGGTGGCCGGCGCATTTGTAATGATAGGCGTTGCCAAGATGACCTTCGGCGGTTTAGGCAAAAATCCCTTTAACCCCGCATTGGTGGGCCGTGTTTTTATGTTGATTTCATTTCCGGTTGAAATGACAAGATGGCCAACTCCCAAACCGCTTTTTGCGCCCGGCCTTGCAGATGCCATCACCGGGCCAACGGCATTAGGCATGCTCAAAGAAGGCGTTGATGCCGGAAAAACAGTGTCAGAAATGATGCTTTTGGAAAATATGCCCGGCGAAATGGAACGTTTTTTTGGCGCGATGGGAGGCTCGCTTGGCGAAGTTTCGGCTTTGGCAATTCTATTGGGCGGCATTTATTTGATTTATAAGAAAGTGATTGACTGGCAGTTGCCCTTTAGCATTCTGCTTACTGCATTTCTTTTTTCGGGCTTGTTTTATCTAATAAACCCTGCGATGTATGCGCCTCCCGTTTTCCATCTTCTATCGGGCGGGCTCATGCTGGGCGCCATTTTTATGGCTACCGACATGGTAACTTCGCCCATGACGATACCCGGAAAAATTGTTTTTGGTGTGGGCATCGGGCTTCTTACCATTACCATCAGGTTTTGGGGCTCCTATCCCGAAGGCATTTCGTTTGCCATTCTCATTATGAATGCCTTTACACCTATGATCAATAAGGCGTTTAAGCCCAAACGATTTGGCACTGCCGTTAGTAAAAACCTTAAAATCTGAAGTCATGGCCGGTAAAAAAGAATCCACTTTTGCCAATATGTTTATTAGCCTGTTTGTGATTTCGTTGGTGGCGGGTTTTTCGTTGGGAAGCGTTTATAACCTCACCAAAGCGCCTATTGCTGCGGCGGCTGCCAAAAAAATGGAAGATGCGCTTAAGACGGTGCTTCCCGATTTTGACAGCATCAGTGCGGGCAAACTGAAATCGGCCGTTGACAACGACTCTCTGCAGGTGTTTACCGCCTATAAGGCCGGGCAACTATCGGGCTGGGCCGTAAAAACAAGCTCGAAAAAAGGTTTTGGCGGCGAAATAATCCTGATGGCAGGCTTTAAACCTGATGGCAGCATTCAGAATATTTCGGTGCTCGAACACAAAGAAACTCCGGGCCTGGGCGATAAGATGCAAGCTTCGAAATCGGACTTTTATCGGCAGTTTATAGATAAAAACCCGAAAACATTTACGCTAAAAGTAATAAAAGACGGGGGTAAGGTGGATGCCATCACCGCTGCCACCATCAGCTCGAGAGCCTATACGGAAGCGGTAAACCGCGCCTGGCAAACCATAATGCAAAATAGGGAAGGGGAGAAAGAATGAATCAGCTACAGAATTTTACCAAAGGATTAATCAAAGAAAACCCGATTCTCATTCAGGTTTTAGGCACTTGCCCTACCTTAGGTGTAACCACTTCGGCCTTAAACGGCTTGGGAATGGGGCTGGCCACTACTTTTGTGCTGGCTATGTCGAACTTAGTTATCAGCATGGTGCGCAATTTTATTCCCGACAAGGTGCGCATTCCGGCCTTTATCGTCATTATTGCATCTTTTGTTACGGTAGTCGAATTGGTGATGCAGGGCTTTTTGCCGGCACTTTTCGAGCAGCTGGGGCTGTTTATTCCGCTCATTGTGGTCAACTGCATTGTGCTGGGCCGTGCCGAAGCTTTTGCCTCAAAAAGCGACCCCTTTTCTTCGATCGTTGATGGGCTGGGAATGGGCTTGGGTTTTGCACTGGCATTGACCGTTTTAGGCTCTATTCGCGAATTTTTGGGAAGCGGCGCCGTTTTCAACATAAAAATAATTCCGGGCGATCTGATGCTTGTTTTCATCCTTGCACCCGGAGCTTTCATCGCTTTAGGCTATCTGATAGCCCTTACCCGAAAATTAAAGGACCGTATCTAATCCCCCCGAAATTATGGAATACATTATCATTATCATATCGGCTGTTTTTGTCAATAATATCGTATTGGCACAATTTTTAGGAATATGCCCCTTCATAGGTGTTTCCAATAAAATTTCTACGGCTTTGGGAATGGGCGGCGCGGTGTTGTTTGTAATCACCTTAGCTACGATTGTAACTTGGTTGGTGCAGGTGTATGTGCTTAATCCTTTGGGAATTGCGTTTTTGCAGACAATAGCTTTTATCCTGATCATTGCCGGCTTGGTGCAAATGGTGGAGATCATTTTGAAGAAAGTAAGCCCCGGCCTTTATTCGGCCCTCGGCGTATTTTTGCCGCTTATTACAACCAATTGTGCGGTGCTTGGAGTGGCCATTCTCACCATTCAGAAAGATTTTAACCTTATGCAGGGCGTTGTTTTTGCCATTGCCAACTCGCTTGGCTTTGCCTTTGCGCTGGTTTTATTTGCCGGCATACGCGAACATATCGAGCTGATGGAGGTGCCTCAAGGCATGAAAGGAGTGCCCATTGCATTGGTAACGGCCGGCATTCTGGCCCTCGCTTTTATGGGCTTTAGCGGATTGGTATAAACAGGGTTCCAAACGCTTCGAATTAGCGAAAGCTATCTTTCCAGATCAAGTACATGACATAAAAACATCAAGGCTAAAAGCATTGATAATTAGCCTGTTCTGTTAGGGGATTTGCCTCAAACCTCTCTTCATTTTTTGGCTTGAATCAAAAATTGAAGCAAAAAATTAATTTCATTGAAGCACCTACGCTCAGCATAATTCAAACAAGTTTGATTCTGCTTTCACTTAAACGGTGCTTTCAAGACTGCGCCCGCTTCGCACGAAAAATTAGCGTTCGCGCGGCTAAATCGTCCAAACTCGCTCCTTCGTCGCTCAAACAAGGACGATTCTTAACGCCACGCTCTCTTATTTTTCGGCTCACCGGACGAGGTCGGTCACCATCTAACGACAGCTAAAGCCTTGATTTAAAAGAATAAACACATAGTAATGCATTTTTTGTCATGTACTTAGATTTTCCCAGTTCAAATTCCATTGCGTAT
>CAYYDS010000162.1:0-6458 GCA_964470665.1 uncultured Lentimicrobiaceae bacterium | reverse complement strand
ACAGCATCAGGCCGGTAGCCCTGGGACGTAAAAATTATATGTTTGCCGGATCTCATGATGCAGCGCAACAGGCAGCCATTCTGTACTCTTTACTCGCTACATGCAAGATAAATAATATAGAACCTTTTGAATGGCTCTCAAATACGTTGTCGGTTATATCTGACCACCATGCAAACCAAAGTACAAACTTCTGCCCGGGCAAAGATAGATACCTCCACTCTATTATTTTAGATGCAGTTGGCCGGAGGCTTACAAACTCCATACCTTCCAACAACGGCAAATACAACCTGATTCTGTTTGTAGAGGACAACAGCTTTCTTTTTGTGCGAGGCGAGTTAGATTATTTCAACGACCGCAATCCCGGCCAAATTATTCCTGATCACAACTCAAACTACTCATCGTTTTATTTGGAAGCCGGCGACACACAAGTGTTTTTCGACAAATTCAAATGTTTATACAACTATGGAGCCTATAGCTGGTGGGATTCGTCTTCGCGTTATTTCTATTTTGCCTCGGCTGTAAATCTCTTTTTTATTTTCGATTGTCAGGAATACAAATGGGCGCAAATATCCACCCCATTCGATATCGTATCGGGCTATATCGAAAACGGATTAGTGATGATAGATGGTTTTGAGCCGTTTAACGTTGCCGGCACGCTTAAAGTCGGCGCCAACGCCCCAATGCTTACCCTTCAATTATCCGATCTTAGCTGGAAAACGAAAGGGCTTGAAATAAAAAAACATGAGCTGGAGAATTTGCAGCCAGCTACTCTGCCCAGGCAAGAATCAATCGCTTTAAACAAGGAAAGCGCCGCACCCAAGGAGCACAGCAGCAGCCAAAAAAGTTTCAAAAAAAATCTCGTGAAGGGGATAAAAATCATCCTTTCCATTGGTATTATTTTTGCTGTGGCTGGCCTGGCCGTGTCTTTACGCGCCGGCCATAGATCTGTTTTCCTTCTTGTATCGCTTTGTCTTGGTGCAATTTCGTTGATTTTCCTTTCAGGCAACAGCGCCGATAGCCTCGAAGATGATTTAAAAGAAATGTACCGGGCCTGGCTGGTAATAAAATTCGGGTATTGGTTGCCACTTTTTATAATTATCCTAACAGGCACAATTACAGCCTTTAGTGATGAATACCGCACTTCACTGTTCAACCAATTTGCCTTCGGCCTTAGTATTGCCTATCTCATATTCATACCTTTTACGGAAATGCGTGGCATTCTGCTTCTTAAAGGTAATTCGGAAGACAGGGAAATTTGCAGGGAAAGGTATAAAAGCGAACGCAAAAAGGGCAAAAAGACCCTACACTTTTTTCTGGAACTGCACCTCAGAAAACTGATCTTCTTTTTCATCCTCGCCGGAGCTGTTGTGCTCTTCGTTGAGCTTAGCGACTATTTATTTTCTCTGTTTCAATAAGTTTATTCGTTTTAAGTGCAGTGCTGAAAAATCAGGAAACAGAAAGATATTTCAAAATAGCCGTTTCTGGTTGAAAAAATTGGCCGGTTTGTTGGGTTCGTTTTGCAATTTGCGTCTTAAATTGGATTTGATTAGTTTTGCAATCTAATACGGATCAAAAAATACCGCTATGATGACCGTTCAGCCCGATAAAAAGCTGAATTACCTCAATGTCAAAGAGCGCGACAGGTTTTCCTGATAGCCTGTTTTGATGGCCGGCAAAAGCTGCGCCATCCGTTTTATTTAACCCTTATTTTTCAACAACAATTTAATTATCAGGAAATTATGGAATTACCTTTTGCAGAATCCTATCGGATAAAAATGGTTGAACCTCTGAGGCGCAGCACCCGCGATGAGCGCAAACAATGGATTGAACAGGCGCATTACAACCTCTTTAACCTTCGCAGCGAGCAGGTTTTTGTTGACCTGCTCACCGACTCGGGCACCGGCGCCATGAGCGACCGCCAATGGGCCGAAATGATGATTGGCGACGAATCCTATGCCGGATCATCGTCCTACTACAAACTGAAAGACGCCATCCGTCAAATCACCGGTTTCGAATTTTTCCTGCCCACTCACCAGGGCAGAGCCGCCGAAAACGTATTATTCTCGGCCATGATTAAAGCCGGCGACATTGTGCCGGGCAATTCGCATTTCGACACCACCAAAGGCCATATCGAGTTTCGCCATGCCACAGCGGTTGATTGCACCATCAGCGAAGCCTTCGACACCACCCTCGACCATCCGTTTAAAGGAAATATTGACCTCGAAAAGCTCGAAAAAGTATTCAAAACCTATCCGATCGAGCAAATTCCCATGGTCATCATCACGGTAACCTGCAACACTTCGGGCGGGCAACCCGTTTCTTTGCAGAACATCCGCGAGGTGTCGGCCCTTGCCAAACGCTATGGCATAAAAGTAGTATTTGATTCGGCCCGTTTTGCCGAAAACGCATATTATATTAAAAAACGCGAAGCCGGCTATGCCGGAAAAAGCATACGCGAAATTGTGCGCGAAATGTTTTCGTATGGTGATGCCATGACCATGAGCAGCAAAAAAGACGCCATCGTAAATATGGGCGGTTTCATCGGGTTTAAAGATGAGGCTCTTTTCCGCGAAGCCAGCACCTACAACATTATGTTTGAGGGCTTTGTAACGTATGGCGGCATGTCGGGACGCGATATGAATGCCCTGGCGCAAGGCCTAATCGAAGGCACCGAATTTGATTATCTGGAAACCCGCATCAGCCAGGTAGCTTATTTGGGCAATCTGCTGCGCAATGCCGGCGTTCCGGTGCAATATCCCTTTGGAGGCCATGCCATTTTTGTGGATGCCAGACGCTTTTTGCCTGCTGTGCCCAAAGAAGAATTTGTGGCTCAAACCCTTGCCGTTGAGTTTTATATCGAAGGTGGAGTACGCGGCGTAGAAATTGGCGCCATTCTGGCCGATCGCGACCCGGTAACGCGCGAAAACCGCTATCCCCAACTCGAAATGGTGCGCTTAGCCATCCCAAGGCGTACCTATACCAACAACCACATGGATTATGTGGCCGCCAGCATCATCAATGTTTGGGAACGACGAAACGAAATAAAAAGCGGGTATCGAATTCTACGCGAAGCGCCCATTATGAGGCACTTTACCGTTGAATTGGATAAGGCCTGATGAAAAAAAAGAATTCCCGCAAAACCGTTTGCGGGAATTCTTTTTATAAAGCACTGCGGTTGGCAGTTTTTAAGCCTTAATCACACTGTTTTGCCCGCCAAATTCGTTGGCTACCTTGTCGTCGGCGTCGGCTTCGTTAAACCAACGCTGCTTATCGGCTAAATAGCGAAAGGAATAACTTTTGCCGGTCTCAAGCTCTATGGTGTGGCTAAACGAACCGTCTTTCAGTTTTTCCATCACATTGGCCGAAGCGTCCCATCCGTTGAAATCGCCCAAAATGGCGAGCTGCGATGCGCCTTCGGCCTCTGCTTTCCCAACTTTAAAACTTACTTTACAAATCGGCTTGCTTTTTAAAAGCTGTTTTTTAATGCTCATTGTTTTCGTTATTAGTAAATAAAAAATATGCAGTCGTTTTTGCATTGCACAAGGCAAAAATAAATAATTCAATAGAGCCGGCTCTTAGAATTATTAAGCAAATAAAATTAATAAGCTGTTTATCAAGCTGTTATATTTGCAATACAAAAGGAACAGGGTTTCCGAAAACGTTTCCGAAATTAAAAAACAAGTCTAAAAGAGTAGCAAAAAAGCGTTTTTCACAGAGCGAAAATGTATTTTTGCAGCCAAAACTTTGCAAAACCGGGCAGTTTATGGAAAAAAACAGAAAAGCATCGCGTTACGAACGCATCTATCAGCAAATTAGCCAGCTGATTGTAAAAGCCAACAATCCGATTTCGAAAATGGCAACCGTAGTGGCTGTTTTGCATCATAAAATGGATTACTTTTTTTGGACAGGCTTTTACCTCATACAGGATGATAAGTTGCAAGTGGGGCCTTACCAGGGTTCGCTGGCTTGCATTGATTTGGCAAAGGATAGCGGGGTGTGCTGGGCAGGCCTCAACAGCCGCCAAACGGTGATTGTGGATGATGTGCATGCTTTTGTGGGGCATATTGCCTGCGATAGCCGCTCGCAGTCTGAAATTGTGGTTCCTTTGTTCAATGGTAGGGGCGAGGCCATTGCCGTGCTCGATGTGGACAGCAATGTTTTGTCAAGTTTTGACGAAGTTGATCGCCTCTGGCTCGAAAAAATTGCGGCTTTGGTGTATGGCTGAGTCATAGGCTGTTGGGCTTAGTTTGATATAAAACCCTAACAGTCAGGTGCTTCTATTTTCGGCGAAATAGCTTAATTTTGCAAATTGATAATATCCGAAATTGTGAAAGAAACGCTTCTCATTTTGTTTATCATTTCGGTGGCCTACAATACCTTTCCGTTGGCCCTGGGCCTCAACCGCGACCACCGCAATCCGCACCTTACCAATGTGCTTCTGGCCGCGGTTTTCGGTTTGGTGCAAGGCGTAATGTATCATTTGGGCGCCCTGTTGGGCGACACTTTTATGCATTTGTTTGTGATTCGCTACAAATGGGTAGTTTTTGGAGTTTTGGCCACTGTAAGCATCCGCATGATACTCGAATCCGCCCGCATAAGACGCGGCGAACGCCTTTTTTCGTTCGACAACTATGTGAAATTCTTGATGATGACGGTGGCTGCCGGCATCAATACCTTGATTATCGGCATGACGGCCTTTCATTTTTCGCCGCTCGACGGACAAATGCCTGTAATTTTAGTAGCTGCCGGTTTTGCATGGTCTATTGCCGGAATCAGCATGAATCTATCGCGCATCAACATACTGCTATCCAGTTTGTTACAGATTGTTTCTGCGGTGATTATTTTTGCCGTAGCGCTTGTTTATTTGCTCACAAATCAATGGTTATGAGGCAGTTCAAAAGTAAAATTTCGCTGGCTTTTTTTGCCGCCCTTCTGTTTCAGCTAAACCTTGGCGCCCAAATACCCGATGGCTATTACAATGGAACAGAGAACCTTACAGGCGATCAGCTGAAGCTTGTTTTGCACAACATCATCAAAAACCATCAGGCGCATACCTATGCCCAGCTTTGGCAAGATTTTGTGCTGACGGATAAAAAACCCAACGGAAAAGTTTGGGATATGTATTCCGACGTTCCGGGCGGCACACCGGCCTACGAATACACTTTTGTTACCAACCAATGTGGAAATTACAGCCACGAAGGCGATTGCTATAACCGCGAGCACTCGTGGCCGGCCAGCTGGTTTGGCAGCCAACACCCGATGTACACCGACCTTTTTCATCTCTATCCGGTAGATGGATATGTGAACAACAAAAGAGGTAACTTTCCCTTTGCCAATGTGGGGCAAGCCACGTGGACATCCACAAACGGATCGCGCCTTGGAAACAGCATCACAACCGGCTATTCCGGAACGGCTTTCGAACCTATTGCTGAATATAGAGGCGATTTGGCGCGCGGTTTAATGTATATGTCGGTGCGCTATTATACCGAAGATGCCAATTGGCCGGGAAGCTCAATGACAAGCGGCGCCGACCTCATGCCCTGGGCACGAGCTTTGTTGTTGAAATGGCACGAACAAGACCCTGTGAGCGAAAAAGAAATAGCCCGGAATAACACGGTTTTTCAGATTCAAAACAACCGCAACCCCTTTGTGGATCACCCCGAATTTGCCGACCTGATCTGGAACCCTTCGGCCGGGCTTGATCAATGGCTTACAACCCGGTTTCAGCTTTGGCCAAACCCCGCATCAGATGCCGTTACCATTGCCTTTGACCCGCTAAGCCGCAGCAGCTACCGCGTTAGCATTAGCGACCTCAGCGGGAGGCTGGTGCTGATCCAAAACCAAAATGGCGAAAACAGCGTGATCAATATTCCGCTCAACGATTTGCATCCGGGTTGCTACCTGATTACCCTAAGCCAACCCGGGCAGCTTGCGGAAACTAAAAAACTGATTATCAAATAGAAAGAGGTATGTCAATAATACGAATTACGAAGGAGTTCAGGTTTGAAATGGCACATGCGCTTATGGGTTACGATGGGCCTTGCCGCAATGTTCATGGCCATTCGTATGAGCTAAAAGTTACCGTTAAGGGACGGCCTGTTGCCGAAGCTAATCATCCGAAACAAGGGATGGTAATGGATTTTGGCGACCTGAAACGCATCGTCAGATCCGAAATTGTGGAGGTTTTCGATCATGCCTTAGTATTGAACAACCAAATGCCGCAACACCTTACCGCAAAGCTAAGCGAAAGCTTTGAAAAAATTATTCTGCTTGGCTATCAGCCCACCAGTGAGCTTATGGTTATTGATTTTGCAAAGCGCATCAAAGCACAGCTGCCCGGCAACCTGGAATTGGTGAGTGTGCTGCTGCGCGAAACGGCCACCTCTTATGCCGAATGGCTGGCTGCCGATCAGCAATAGCTTTTCGGATGCAGAATAATTTCTAAAACAAATAATTCA
>CAYYDS010000161.1:4174-6608 GCA_964470665.1 uncultured Lentimicrobiaceae bacterium | reverse complement strand
TTTTGGCAGTGGGCGCCATTCGCAAACAGCCGGCCGTTATCGAAACTTCCTATGGCGATGTGATCGCCATCAGGCACATCATGATATTGGCTTTGGCCTACGACCATCGTGTGGTGGACGGGGCGCTGGGCGGAATGATGCTGAAAAAGATGAAAGATCTTTTGGAAGGTTTTGATCCCGAACGAAGCATCTGAAATTAAAATTTTAAAAACACGGGGTTGGGCTTTTGTCCCAACCCTTTTATTTTTTCGATATGCAGTTACATCTAAAACGTCCGCTTGCCTTCTTTGATTTAGAAACTACAGGCCTGAACATTACTACCGACCGTTTGATCGAAATCAGCATCCTGAAAGTGCAGCCCGACGGCCTTGAAGAACAAAAAACCTGGCGCGTACATCCGGGCGTGCGCATTCCGCCTCAATCAACTGCTATCCACGGCATTAGCGATCAGGATGTAAAAGATTTACCTGCTTTTAAGGAAATCGGCCGCGAAGTAATGGCTTTTTTAAACGGCTGCGACCTGGCCGGATACAACGCCCTTAAGTTTGATATTCCGCTTTTGATGGAAGAGTTTTTGCGGAGCGACATTCCTTTCGACCTCACGAACAGGCATATGGTGGATGTGCAAAATATTTTTATGAAAATGGAACCCCGCACCCTAAAAGGAGCTTATCGCTTTTTTTGTGGCAAGGAACTCACGGATGCACATTCGGCAGCTGCCGACACCTACGCAACCTTCGAAATTCTGAAAGCACAGTTAGATCGCTACGAATCAGTGTTATATGAGGACCAGGAAGGCAGAAAAACTCCAGCAGTGGTGAACGATGTAAAAGCGCTGCACGAATTTTCGTCACATCAACGCTTTGCCGATCTGGCCGGACAAATTGTTTACGACAGCCAGGGTTACGAAGTGTTTAATTTCGGAAAGCACAAAGGGAAAACCGTAGCAGAGGTCTTCCTCAGTGAGCCTTCTTATTACGATTGGATGATGAAAGGCGAATTTCCGCTTTATACCAAAAAACTGATAACGGGAATCCGGCTTCGGATGTCGGGGAAAAATGTTCAACTGTCGAACCGCAAAAACGCAAACGGATGAAAATCATCTGTATAGGTCGCAATTATAGCGAGCATGCCAAGGAGCTCAACAACCCGCTTCCGGCAAAACCGGTCTTTTTTATGAAACCCGACACGGCCATACTGCCGCCGCACAACCCTTTTTTTTACCCTTCGTTTACCAACGAATTGCATTACGAAGTAGAGGTGGTACTTAAAATTTGCAAAAGCGGCAGAAGCATTCAAGAAAAGTTTGCCCATAAGTATTTCGACGAAATTGGCGTGGGTATTGACTTTACGGCTCGCGACCTCCAAGATGAGTGCAAAAAAAACGGCCTGCCTTGGGAAATTGCCAAAGCATTTGATTTTTCGGCGCCCATCAGCCCGTTTGTGCCAAAAAATAGCCTCAATGTGGAGCAGGGAATCCATTTTGGCCTGAAAATTAACGGCGAATGGCGCCAAAAAGGAAATAGCCGCGATATGATCTTTTCGTTCGACCGGATAATTGCTTATGTTTCACAATTTGTGATGCTCAGGCAGGGCGATTTGATTTTTACCGGAACCCCGGCAGGAGTGGGCCCCGCTAAGATAAACGATCGTTTTGAGCTTTTTCTCGACGACAAACCAATGATGCACTTCATGGTAAAATAGCCAAAGGGAGTACATTACTTTCCGGCTTTCTAAAACGATTTTTCTTTAAAGAGAAATATTTTTTTCTTGCCTATCTTTGCCTTTGAAAAGATTGCCCGATGTTGCTTGCCTTCCCACGCCTCTTTGTTTCCTTGGCTTTGCTGCAGCCGCTTATTGCGCTCATATGGGTTGTGAGCCTTGTGTTGCTTACGATTGCATTGATTTCCTTCTTCCGTTTGCAAATGCAAAAACTCGAAAAACAAAAAAACGAGTTGAAGGATAAAATTGCCGAACTTGAAAAAAAATTGAGTCTGCGAAGCAATGAAAATGAAGAGCAAAGCCGGCAATTTGACGAATTTAAACAACAATTGGATGCGGCTGCGCAACGCTACGATGCGTTGAAACAAAAAAATCAGGCCAGCATAGGCATGGTGATTCACGACCTAAAAAACCCTTTATATACCATCATGGGCCTAAGTTCGGGGCAGGCTGCCGGCTCAACGCTCGAAACCTGCCATGAAACTGCAAAAAAAATGCTGCGAATTGTGTTGAATACCCTCGACCTAAACAAATATGAGGATATGCCCTTGCAGTTGAATATCAGCAACTTTGATGTAATTGCCCTGCTAAACGATGTTCTAAACAGCTTGGAATACAGCTTGCGAAACAAATCGAAAACGATAGCGCTGCAATGCGATGGAAATTATCGTTTGATGGCCGACAAAGCGTTGATAGGGAGGGTTTTAGAAAA
>CAYYDS010000161.1:0-4164 GCA_964470665.1 uncultured Lentimicrobiaceae bacterium | reverse complement strand
TCAACGCAATAAGCTATTCCAACCAGGAAAGCCCAATTACGCTGAAAATCTTTGAAAAGAGCAAAAAGCTGCGTGTGGAAGTTGCCAACGAGGGCAAACCCATTGCTGCTGAAATGAAAAAGGCTATTTTTGAACCTTTTGTACAGCAGCATCCGGCAAAAGACGGAATGCTTTCGACAGGGCTTGGACTTGCGTTTTGCAAAATGGCCATCGAAACCCATCGGGGCAGGATAGGGCTGACAAGCAGTGCAGGAGAGCCCATAGTGTTTTGGTTTGAATTGCCCGATTATTACACGGAAACCGATACTCAGGCACAAGGCGAAAAACTGTTGGATTTTAAATCCGATTTTAAATGGATGTCGGCATCCATGCAAAACCACTCAGAATTTCTAGCGCCGCTAAAAAGTTGCGATGTGTATGAAATGAGCCTGATTATCAACCTGCTCAGACAATTTACACCGCCTGCCGACGACCCGTCTGCCCAATGGAAAGCCGAAGTAGAGCAGGCCGTTTATCATTGCGATAATCTGCGCTTCAAAGAATTAGTGAAACTCATTGGCCCAAAAATGGAATAGAAATGCAAAGGAGAAGATGCAAACGAAAAATGTAATTCTGGTTGTTGACGACGATCCGGAGGCTATTCGAGATATTTTCGATGCGCTGAGCGATCAGCTTGAGGAATACAGCTTTTTACAGGCCAACAACGGATTACTGGCTGCCGAGCTTGCTGTTCAAAAAATTCCGCGCCTCATTATTAGCGATTGGGAAATGCCCGGAATAAACGGCTTCCAGCTCCTTCAAGAGCTTAAAAACAAGCCAATTACCGCTGATATTCCGGTGCTTATGGCTACCGGGGTGATGACTGATGCCGAAAATTTGAGCATGGCGCTCGAAGCCGGAGCTGCTGATTTTATTCGCAAACCCTTCAATGTGGTTGAACTTCGGGCACGTGTAAATAATTTGCTCTCGCTTTCGGCTTTCGTAAACAAAATAAAGCAAATGAACCTCGAAATGGATCATACAAACCGCTTTCTCGAAAATTTGATTAACATCATCCCTTTTCCGCTCATTTATTACGACAAAAAAGGAAAAATTGTCCGCTATAACCGCTCTTTTGCGCTTGCTTTCGAAGTTACCAACGATATCCGCAAAAGCTACTATTCCTTGTTTGATGAAACCAGCGCGCAATTTCACAAGCATTACGACATTGAAATATTGAACGGCAAAAAAGACCTTGTCAGATACGAATGCCGCATGCAATATGCCGACGCCACAACGCGTGATCTGGTTTTTACAAAAGTGCCCGTTTGGGAAAGCGAAGCCCGACTAAACGGAATTCTTGGGGTTTTTGGCGACCTTACCGACCTGAAAAAGATGCATGAAATTGATTTGCAACAAAAGAAAAATGAACTCACCAATATCAGCATGAAGCTGGTGCAATACAGCCAACTTAATGAAAAATTGCTGAAAGATGTTGAGCAATTAAAAGAATCTAACGACCCGAAATCGCGAAAATTAGCCCTGAACATCGAAAAAAATTACCGCTTAGCAATGAATAAAAGCCTTTGGAGCGAGTTTGAAAAACGCTTCAACGATGTGCATGTTGATTTTTACAACAAATTAGCCGTAATGCACCGAAACCTTACCCCAAACGAACGAAAACTGCTGGCATTCCTCAAAATGGGACTTAGCTCTAAAGAAATCAGCGCCATTACATTTCAAAACGTGAAAAGCATTGACATGGCACGCTACCGGCTGCGAAAAAAAATCGGAATCGAAAACAACGAAAGCTTCCAGTCATACCTTTCCCGGTTTGTGTAAAACTAGCCCTGTGCCGGCAAACCCGATAAAAATGTTATTTATATCCTTTCTAAATAACAAAATAATTCTATTTTTGTAAAGCTTAATCAGCAAATGTTAATAACGAAAAAAAAATCTCATGATCATAGAAAAAAACCGTGTAGGTGTGATTGCTTACGTACTTCATGTGGACAATGCAAAAGGCCAGCTGTTGGAAGAAGCCACGCTAAGCCAGCCGAAAACAATGCTGTTTGGAATTGGGCGAGTGATGCAAAGCTTTGAAAATAAATTGCTTGGACTGAGATCGGGCGATTCGTTCGAATTTAATCTATTGCCTTCCGAATCTTTTGGCGAGTTTGTGAATGAACTTTTGGTTGAAGTGCCGAAAGCTGTTTTTACGACCAACGGGCTCTTACAAGATGATGTTTTGGAAATTGGAAAAACCGTGCCGATGATGGACGAAGACGGCAACCCTTTCGATGGCAGGGTGCTGGCTATCAACGATAAAACAGTGAGCATGGATTTCAATCATCCACTTGCCGGCAAAGGTATTTATGTAAAAGGCGAAGTGCTCAATGTGCGCGAAGCTACCTACGAAGAGCTCAATCCTGTAGCATCGGGCTGCGGTTGCGGTAGCCACGACGATGGATGCTGCGGCGGAGGTAGTGGCGTACATCACCATCATCACGATCATGGCCACGAAGGCTGCGGATGCGGCTCAGGCAACGAGGCCCAGCACCGGCATGGAGGCTGCGGCTGCCATTAAAATTACATCGTGAGGCGCCACCACGGCAGAAGAATCTTGCATCAATGAAAGTAAGGCGGTTTTTTAAACAACGTCTAAACGGTTTCTTTTCTTTAGGTTGCTTTCAACAACAATTATAATATACTGAAAACAAGTATATTATAATTGCTGACCTAAACTTTCGGAAGGCTTAGTTTTGTTAATTATTGTCGAAAAAACAGTGTTGCTTGTCCGGAAATAAACACAAAAGTTAATTTTTTTCAAAGCTTGCAATAAGCTTCGGTTTGCATTTGGGAGATTATTTAGTTAACTTTACTGCCTTATTCCGAATGCCTTATGAAAATTATCCTTTCCACCGATTTTAGCGAAGAAAACAATATGCTTTACCCCTATACCATTGACTTGCTGCGAGTTGAAGGTGGCGAGGTAATTCTTTTTCATGCTTTTATGGATCAGGTTTTGATGGGAAACAGCAGTTTCCCCGGCGCACTCGATTCCGATACATTCTTCAACCGTGAATTATTGGCCGAAATGGAAATGCAGGCCAACGCTTTTATGGAAGAAAAGAAAAATTACCTCGAAGCGCAGATTCTCAAGAATAACATCGAAGGCATAAGTATTAAATCTGTTTTGCGTGGCGGCGACCCGGAGATGGAGCTTTTAAATCTAACCCAAAACGAACAGCCCGATCTCATTCTTATGGGCACTTCGGGCAAAGGGAAAAAGGGTTTTCTGGAGGGGAGCATGGCAAAGAGCCTTATGTCGAAGGTAAACGTGCCCCTTTTGGCCATTCCTGTTGGCTACCAATGGGCTGCCAGCAATCAGGTGATGTATGCAACCAATTTTAGCCCCCACGAGGTTAGTGTGATCAATCAGTTGATTACCCTCACAAAGCATCATCAACCGGTGATTCATGTGGTGCATTTTGTTCTTGGCGATCGCGACAACAAGGCTGTATTGTCAATCGAAGAGTTGAAACAGGCTTTTCAAGCCGAAGTCAATAAAGGCAAAATGCGTTTTGAGTTGATTTATACCGGATCGCCGCGCGAAGCCATGAAACTTTTTTGCGAAGAACATCAGGTAAGCTTATGCGCATTTATTGCCCACAAACGCAGTTGGCTCGACTATATTTTTAAGGATAAAGTGGGCAAAGACGACTTTTTCAAACTGGGGATCCCCATGTTTACATTCCGTATTCCGGAATAAAGCCGTCATAAAGCACACAGAGAAAACGGCTAACGGCTTCCATGCTGTTGGTGTCAAGCATGTGTTGGCGGATGGCTTTGCTGTTGAATTGCAGCTGTTTGTCTATCAAATGCTTCATTGCTTCAACAAGTGCAGCTTCGTCTTTTGCTTCGATCAGCAGTCCGTTGCTCTGGTTTACGATTTCGGGGATGCCTCCCACCCGGGTGGCTATAACAGGAATTCCACAGGCAAAGGCTTCGGGAATTACAACAGGCAGGTTTTCATAATTGCTGAACAAAACAAGGCAGTTGGCTTGCTGCATCCGGCTTGCCAACTCTTGGCCCTGAAGCAGGCCGGTGAAAACAAGCAAAGGCGGCGCTATGCCTAAGTTGGAGGCTAATTGATGCATTGCAGCTTCGTCCTGCCCCTCGCCA
>CAYYDS010000160.1:0-6711 GCA_964470665.1 uncultured Lentimicrobiaceae bacterium | reverse complement strand
CAGAAGAATTAAAATGCAACAACACAAAACCCAAGAAGCCATTGACGTCTTTAATAAATGGAACAAAATTGAAAATAAAACAGAGTATTAAATGTGGGTTCTAAAATTTTGCAGTTGGATAAAGAAAAAAATAACTAACGGTTTCTAATCCAAAAAAAATTGTGTTCGCTTCAAATATATCACCCTTTTTTATACTATTATAATGCAAATATGCAAGACTCTATAAAAGGAATGATTTTGGTGTTTATGTAGTAAGAGAAAAATCAAAATCGGGAGACATTTTAAAACTTTGGGCATATACATTTACAAAGCCATTAGATATTATATCTATAAAATTTGTAAAATCATCAGCATATAAATTAATTCAACAAAAATAACACAATGATTGAAGAATATAGAAATAAAGTTTTTAATGAAGATGTTCTAACCGTATTAAAACGTATCCCTGATAATTCGTTGGATATGGTTTATGGAGACCCTGATTATAATGTTGGAATTAATTATGCAGGAAAAAATTATACTCAAAAATGGAGCGATTACATAGATTGGTATATTGAACTTACAAAAGAAAGTTTGAGAGTTTTGAAACCGACAGGGAGTTTGCCGACAGTTTAACCAGTCCGCTTCCAAAAAACGAGATTCGCAACTTCGAAGGACTCGAATATTTCGAAATTGATACGGCCTGGAGGATAGAAGCCCTCTTTGTTGTGGATACCGCACAAGCTGCTTTTCAAATGCCTACAAGTACGACCAGGCTGCCATGGTATAGAAAATATGGCGAAATTCATTTCCGGGCAAAAGGACAAAATTTCATGCTTTTAGCCTACCAAAACCTCGACTTGCTAAAAAACAAGCCCGAATACCGCAAACTTTTTGTGCCTTTTAACGATTATACGAACGGCGTATCGAGCTATGGTGGAGGGCGATATTTGGATATTGACATTCCGGCGGGCGACAAAACAATCATTGATTTTAACTTTGCCTACAATCCTTATTGTGCGTATCACGATCGGTGGTCGTGTCCTATTCCGCCCTCGGAAAACAATTTGGACATTGAAGTGGAAGCCGGTGTAAAATCATATGAACCAGCAAATTAAACTTAAATTCAATGGAATTACTGCCCATTTCGCTATTGCTTGTTGACGACGAAAAAACCATTCGGTTCATTTATGAGAAGCTTTTCTCCCAATGGGTTGAAAGCTTTTTCGTTGCTGCCAATGGCCAGGAAGGCTACGATATGTTCGTTGAACACCAGCCCGATTTAGTCATTACCGACATTCGGATGCCCGTGATGAACGGCCTCGATATGACTTTGATGATCAAACGCCAATATCCGCAAGCGCGCATCATCATCCTTTCGGCATTTAACGAGGCAAACTACCTCATTCGCGCTATAGAAGCCGGGGTAAAAGGCTTTTTAATAAAACCCGTTGACAACAACATACTGTATAATGCTGTTTATGAACAAGCTAAGGAAATTCAGATAGGGCAAAAATTAGTTAAAGAAGAGCTCAAACGCATAAAGGCTGAAGTAGATCTCAGGCACAACGAACAAATCCTTCAGGCCGTTAATGAAGTAGCTGCACACCTGATTAATTTTGGATTCAACAGCGATTCGATTCGTTTTACGCTTAAAACTTTGGGGCAGGCAGCCCATGTGAGCAGGGTTTATCTTTTTGAAAATTATATTGCAAACAGTCAACACTACTGCAGGCAAACGTATGAGTGGACTGCAGAGGATATTGATTCGCAAGCCGCAAACGAAAACCTGGCAGCTGTATCGCATACCGATGTTTCATTTAAGCGATGGGCCGAAGCATTGAGCCGGCGGCAAACCATACATGGGCTGATCCGCGACTTTCCTGAGGTAGAAAAATTGGTTCTATCGCCACAAAACATCCTGTCAATCATGGTTATACCTGTTTTTGTGCAACAAAAATGGTTTGGCTTTATTGGTTTTGACGACTGTGTTGAAGAGCGAAGCTGGACCACTTCCGAAATCAACACCCTGATGACCGCTGCCAACCTATTTGGTTCAGCAATTTTTAGGGCTTCAATCGTTAAACAGCTTCAGGAACTAAATGCCGATTTGGAAGATCGGGTGAAACAACGCACGCAAAAACTCGAAGAAGAAGTAAACGAACGCATCAATGCAGAGAGCCTTTTGCGCCAAAGCGAAGAAAAATACCGCTCTATCTTTGAAAACGCAAACGACGCTATCTTTTTGTGTATCAAAAAGAAGATCAAGCTGGTCAACCCTCGCTTTTACGAGCTTACGGGCTATTACCCCAACCAGGTTCAAGGCAAATCTTTTCTCGAAATTGTACAACCCGAATTTCACCGGCCTTTTCTCGAAAGTTACTATACCAGCTACGACCCTATAAAGGTAAATCTGCCCTGCGATATCCAAATCATTACATCGGATGGCAAATTAAAATGGGTTGAAGTTAAAACAAGTCCGATCCTCTGGGATGGTCGCGAGGCGTTTCTTTCGTTTTTAACCGACATCCAGAAACGTAAAACCCTCGAAACCAATCTGCGCGAGCTTAATACCAATCTCGAAGCACGCGTTGAAGCCGAGGTAAAACACCGCGAAAAACAACAACAACTGGTTTTGCACAAATCGAAACTCGAATCGCTTGGAGAGCTTTCGGCCGGTATGGCTCACGAAATAAACCAGCCGCTTGGCAGCATTTCGATGAGTATTGACAATATTCTGGATCAAATGAACTTGGGCGCTATTGACGCCCCTTATCTTAGCGGAAAATTTGAACTTATTTTTAAAGATATCGAACGGATTAAACAAATTATAGAACACGTTCGTATTTTTTCGCGCAACCAGCAAAACACACAGATTGAGGTATTTAACATAAACAATGTACTCGAAAACAGTTTAATGCTTTTGCGTAAACTTTTTGATAATAGCCAGATAAATCTTCAAATTTTTACCGCTCAGAATAATTATTTGGTTTACGGCAACCCTTTTCAACTGGAGCAGGTGATACTCAATGTGTTGAGCAATGCCTATCAAGCCATAGCGGAGAAACAGAAAAAGTTAGATAATCAATATAATAAAGAAATATCCATTGAATTGTTTACCAAAAACGAGAAGCATTTTATGATTGTAACAGATAATGGAATTGGAATTAATGAAATGAATCTGGGCAACGTTTTCGATCCGTTTTTCACCACCAAAGATGCCACAAAAGGCACGGGCTTGGGCTTATCGGTTTCATACGGCATTATTCGCTCAATGGATGGAAGTATTGAAATAGAAAGTATTGAAAATCAATATACTAAACTTACTATTCAATTACCCGTATATGTACAGTAAATGATGGAAACGCTTAGCATAATTATACTTGACGACGAACAGCGCCTCTGCGATGAAATGGCTGAATACCTAAGAAAAAGACAATACCAGGTGTTTACCTCAAACCATCCTGATGATTTTTTCAATTTGCTTAAAAATAATTCTGTTGAAATTGCCATAATAGACATCCGGCTGCCGAAAATGAGCGGTTTGGAGGTGTTAAAACAATTAAAAATTTTATTGCCAGATACGGAAGTCATCATGATTTCGGGCCATGGCGACATGAACAGCGTAATCGAAGCAATGCGCAACGGAGCTTTTGATTATTTTCAGAAGCCATTCCGCATTCACGACATTCTTTTTGCCATCGAACGGACACAGAAATTCATCTTGCTCAACCAGCGTCTTAAGGAAAAAGAAAACACCATAAGGGTATTGGCCGATAAACTTAGTGAGAATATCGGATCGCCCATGATCGGCAAAAGCCCTGCTATAACCGAAGTTTTCCGGCTTATGGAGCGCGTTGCAGCCTCCGACAAAACCAATGTTCTGGTTACGGGCGAAAGCGGCACAGGCAAAGAACTCGTAGCCCATGGCATCCACTTGTTGAGCAATA
This sequence comes from uncultured Lentimicrobiaceae bacterium, assembly GCA_964470665.1. Lineage (GTDB taxonomy): Bacteria > Bacteroidota > Bacteroidia > Bacteroidales > F082 > JALNZU01. Next base: position 2,782 of record CAYYDS010000160.1, on the reverse strand, counting down.
GGCACAATCAACCTTTTTTCTCGGTCAATTGCTCGGCTATACCCAACAGCCTCTTTGAAAGCGAATTTTTCGGGCATCGAAAAGGCTCCTTTACAGGCGCCCTCGACGACCGTCAAGGGGCTTTTGAAATTGCATCGAAAGGAACCCTATTCTTAGACGAAGTCGGCGACATGCCTATCGAACAGCAAGCCAAGCTGTTGAGGGCAATCGAAGAACAAAAAATACGGGCCGTTGGAGCAAAAAATATGGTAGAGGTTGATGTACGTATTGTTGCCGCTTCCAATCAGCAATTGGAACAAATGATTGAGGAAAAGAAATTTCGCTACGACCTCTACCATCGTTTGGGCAGTTTTATCATTCACTTGCCGCCCTTGAGGCAGCGCAAAGAAGATATCCCATTATTAGTTAATCATTTTGTCGATTTTTTTTCGCAGCGCATGAACAAAAGAAATATTCAGGTTAGCGATGAAGCGCTCTGCCTTTTGGCCGAACATACTTTTCCGGGCAACATCCGCGAGCTGCGAAATATGGTAGAGCGCGCAATGATTTTAGCCGGCGAAAGCCTGCTTCAGCCCGAGCATTTCCCGCTGATGCCCAACACACAAGCTGCAAATTTGAAAATTACGGAGGACCCTGCTTCTATCCTAAACGAAAACGAAAAAAACGCCATTCTGCGAGCATTGGAGCAAAACAATTACAATAAAACCAAAGCCGCAAACGACCTTAAACTCACTTGGCAAGCCCTACATCGAAAGATGAAAAAATACAATATCAGTTTAATTATTAAATAATGTAAACTTTTATCTATCAAATATTTATAAAATTTAACAATAAATATCTTTTTTTAATATTGTAATCATGAATTCAATTCTAACAAAAATTGTCAAAGCCGGCCTTATTCTTATTCTCTTTTCAACGGGATGTAAACCAACTCAACACAGCCGTATATCCACTTCCGAACAGCTTAAAACCATTGAAATTCTGGCCGTTAATGATATGCATGCCAATATTGATAACCTTCCGCGATTAAGCTTCATGGCCGATAGCCTCAGGGCATTGTATCCCCATTTATTGCTTGTTTCGGCCGGCGACAACCAAACCGGAAACCCCGTAAACGACCAATATCCTGAGCAGGGAATGCCCATTATTGAACTCATGAATACATTAAAATTTGAGCTTTCTGCCGTTGGAAATCACGAATTTGATGCAAAGCCTGACGGCATGTCGAAGCTGCTTCGCAAAGCCCGGTTCGATTTCATCAGCGCCAACGTTCACCCAAAGGATATTGAGGCCTACCCTATTAAACCCTATAAAATTTTGAAACTTAATAATGGGCTCAAAGTGGCTTTTGTTTCGGTTATTGAAATCAACAAAAACGGAATCCCCGATAGCCATCCGGATAATATGGGAGGTTTCACTTTCAGAGAGCCCAATGCAACGGCCAAGCAATATCTTTACCTGAAAGACAGTTGCGATATACTCATCTATCTGAATCACTTTGGTTTTGAAAACGATGTGAATCTGGCCAATCAGTTTCCGCAGGGCGTTGTTGACCTGATTATCGGAGGTCATTCGCATACCAAAGTGGACAAAGAGGAAATTCACAACGGAATACTCATCACTCAGGCCGAAAGCCGCTTAAAATATGCCACATTGATAAAAATAAACGTCAATGCGCGAGGAAAAGTAAGCAAAAACATGCAGTTGCTGCCGGTAGGTAAAAACGGAAATGTGTCGCCCAAAACAAAGGCTCTTGTTGACAATTTTAATGATAATCCGTATTTAAACACTCCTATTGCCACTGCCACCGACGATTTTTCGAGCCGCATTCAATTGGGATATTTGATGACAGATGCCCTGCGCACTTCGACTAATACCGATATCGCACTCCTCAATCCGGGCGGGGTTCGTATGTTGGGCTTAGAGCAGGGAAAAGTGAGCATAAAAGATGTCTTTCTGATGGATCCTTTTGGCAATAATGTGGTGCTGTTTACCCTCAACGGGCACGAAATCAAATCATTTCTAACTTCGGCTTTTGGTTTTGATGAATATGGCGTGATCATTCCATCGGGATTGACAACCAAATATCAGTTTGACCAAAACGGCAAAATTTCTGATCTGCAACTGTTTTTGCCCGGTGGCCAACCCTTGAATCTGGAAAAAGACTACCGTGTGGCCATGAACAGCTATATGGCTTCGGTTTACCATTTTGAGCACCGCTTCCCCGCAACGATTTTGGCCGGAACTACCGCCGAAGAAATGATCAGCTATCTGCGAAAAATAAGTGAAATACCCTCCTACCGCAACGAAAACCGAATCGAGATTATTCGCTGACGTTATCACTTTTTTCCGACATTTTTTTCTATTCTGGGTTAAGACTATAAGTGCTTGCTTCACTGCCCCATTAAAATTTTAAAATACTCTTTGATTGAGCTGATTATTAGATAGTTACATATTGTTTTCGAGTGAACGGACTTGAATTTTAAGTTTTGAATCAGACGAATGTAAAACTGATAAGGTTCTTTGGCTTAATGAACTGTTAAGGCAATTGAAAGCAGCATGCCGTCAGTTTCGGTTAACCTGAAAAAATTAGCATTTACGACAAATAAATAAATAATTCAGAAATGTTTGGAATGGCAATACCCACTATGCCATTGTTTATCTTGCGCTTAAAAGAATTATAATCTTTTTTTAATATTTTTGTTCTGTAATTTTATTATTTTTTAACTTAGTACATGACAAAAATTATAAACGCTTAAATATCACCCATATATGTTAATAA
>CAYYDS010000159.1:0-6757 GCA_964470665.1 uncultured Lentimicrobiaceae bacterium | reverse complement strand
GAATACACATGCGAAAATGTAGAATCCTGAAAAGTATTGGTATAAAAAACATCCACTACAATGCCAAAAAGTTCTTGATGAGCTATTGTCCAAGAGGTTGAATCTGTTTTCAAAACCGGTTGATAGTTCTGAGCACTCATATTTTGAAATAAAAAAAGGTTTATCAAAAAGATAATTGGCGCAAGAAAATATTTTATTATGTTTCTTTTCATTTTTAAAGCTTTCTTTTTAGTTTAATAGATTCTGATTGATGTTTCAACTCCCGGTCGCCCTGCCCACATTCACAGCAAAGCGGCCCGAAGGCTCAAAGATCAGTGGCCCCGGCCGGGCAGGCTTTTGGCCAACAGGATTGCTCCCATGGCTGTGCAAAACGAGCCACTTGCCAAAGCTTATCCCAAGCTGCTTCTTTGTGAAAAAAGCCGGGTGTTGGATGGGGAGGGTAATATGTTGGTTATCTGCCATATATCGTTTTGCGTTGCTTAATTTTTGGTTTTTTTAACAAAGATAAGACATGCAGCGCTGCTTTTGCAAGTTTTTTTAAAAATTTTTGAAGGGGTTCTAAAAAAATTTTTGGGGGTAATCACAAGCTAAAAACTGCTCATCGTCAACAAACCCCAAAAAGCGCTCGCCGAGATCCACTGGAACGTTTCCGGCTAAGCGGTCGGCAAGGCTATGCCGTCAATTCATTCAGAATATGAGCTTACGAGGCTCTGAGCGAGGCAAACGCTTTGCCTAAATTGGCCACAATATCGCTTGCCAGCAAACTTTCCTCAGACTGTTGTTCAAGAGCTATATCGCCGGCCAAACCATGCAGATAAACGCCCAGCAAAGCCGCCTCAGCAGGCCGGTAGTTTTGGGCTAATAGGCTGAGGATGATGCCCGTAAGCACATCGCCACTGCCGGCTGTAGCCATACCGGCATTGCCGGTTGGATTGAAAAACACCTTTCCATCGGGTAGGCCTACACTGCTATAAGCGCCTTTTAACACCACAATAATTCCAAAGCGCATTGCAAACTCGCGTTGTTTTTGCAACCGGTCGAAATGATTATCCGTTTTACCGGTCAAACGTTCAAACTCGCGCAAATGCGGCGTTAGTATGCTGTTTGGCGGCAAAAATGCCAGCCAGCCCGGGTTTTCGGAAAGAATATTCAACGCATCGGCATCGAGCAACAAAGGCGTTTTCGCTTCCTGAATCAGCAGTTTTAGTGTAGCCGCAGTAGCTGCTTCCCTGCCAATGCCCGGCCCTATGGCAATGGCGCTGTAATTCAAATTTTCCGGCAAGGCGGTCAGGTAATCCGCATTGGCATCGAAGCTAAGCATTGCTTCGGGCAAGGAGCACTGCAAAGGCAAGGCCGCTTTTCGCGGAAGGTGAACATGCAACAGCCCCAGGCCGGCACGCATACTTGCCTTTGCGGCAAGGATGGCGGCTCCTGTTTTGCCGGCTTCGCCGGCTATCAACAGTGCATGTCCGAATGTGCCCTTGTGGCTAAATCGAGAGCGCCCGTGAAGGATAGCTCTTACATCCTCTCTTTCCGTCAAAAAGAAATTCTGCTTTTCGGCTTGATGCATTGCCGGATGCAAACCAATCGGAACAAGCTCCCAACGACCCACAAACACCTCATTTTCAGCACAAAAGAAAGCCAGCTTTGGCCATTCAAACGAAAAGGTATAATCTGCCCGCACAACTGACCGGCTTCCCGGCCCGGTAGCTTTGTCGGCAAAAAGCCCCGAAGGCACGTCAACTGCAACCACAACTCTTTCTGAACGGTTGATGTACTGAACCACCTGAGCGGCAAAACCGCTCGGCTCGCGGTTTAAACCCGAACCAAACAATGCGTCAATCACAATGCAGTTGTGAGGCAATTGGGCCGGCAGATCGGTTTCCGAAACAAGCTCTTTCACAAGCTGCAACTGCAAAGCGTTTAAGCGTTCGAAATTGAGTTGGAAATCGGTGCTGCCCGTTTCGGATAGCTCGGGGATATACACACTCACTTTTACTCCCTGCTCAGCCAGAAGCCGCGCAATCACCAAACCATCGCCGCCATTATTGCCCATTCCGGCAAAAACAACCACTTCCTGTCCGGGTTGCAACTTCGGAAAAATCCGCTGAAAAATGGCATTTGCCGCTCTTTCCATCAACTTTTCAGACGTAACCGGCTCGTGTTGTATCGTATAGGCGTCGGCCTCGCGCACATGAGCCATATCGGGTATAAGAATCATCGGTTTATTCGCTTTTATTTCTCCAAAATTAAGCTATTTTCCCCAGCACATACCTTTCGTTTTATTTGATTGTTAAAGCTCCAAGTTAAAATTCATTTAAATTGCTATTTTTGCATTTTAATATTTTTTTAACACTTTAAAGATGAAAAACACGACCTTATTAATTTTTGCATCGTTGCTTTTTCTTTCGGCATGCAACAACCAGGCCTCAAAGCCCGAAAGCCGGCAAATGACTGAAAGCGATCAAAAGCTGATTCAGATTGCAAATAACTTTTTCAGCACGCTTCCCGAGGCCAAAGACCCAAGCACTCCTTTAGCCTTGTTGGGCAAAAAACTTTATTATGATGAAAGTTTTTCGGCCAATGGCAAGATGAGCTGCAACAGTTGTCATCCCATCAGCAATTACGGTGTTGATAATGAGCCGACTTCGCCCGGTCATGACGGCACGCGAGGCACGCGCAACAGCCCAACAACCCTGAACGCCTTTTTCCATACAAGCCAGTTTTGGGACGGCCGTTCGCCCGATTTGGCTGATCAGGCCAAAGGCCCTGTGCTCAATCCGGTGGAAATGGGCTTAAAAACGGGCGATGATGTAGTTGCCTTGATGAAAGCATCAGACGAGTATCAAACCCTATTCAAGGCTGCTTTTCCCGATGAGGAAGAGCCGCTAAGTTTCGATAATTTTGCCTTAGCAATTGCCGAGTTCGAGGCTACCTTGGCAACACCGGCTGCTTTCGACGACTTTTTAAGCGGAGCTATCGAATCGCTCAACGACACACAAAAACAAGGACTTAGCTTATTTATCGAAACCGGCTGCATTGCCTGCCATGCCGGCCCCGGCTTGGGCGGCACCATGATGCAACGCTTTGGATTAGTTCATGGCCCTTATTGGGAATTTACCACTTCCGAGCTGAAAGACGAAGGTAAGTTTACGGTTTCGGGAAGCGAAAACGACAAAAACGTTTTCAAAGCGCCTTCGTTGCGCAACATCGAAAAAACCGGGCCCTATTTTCACGACGGAAGTGTGAAAAGTTTGGAAGAAGCTATTCGTATCATGGCTTATACCCAACTCGACAAAAATCTTAGCGATGAAGAAATTGGTAAAATTGCTTCGTTTTTTCAAAGCCTGACCGGCGAAATTCCGGAACACGCACTGTAACACAAGCCTTTTATGGTTTTAAACCACAGAGCGGTACTGCCATTGAACACCATACCGCTCTTTTTTTATTGATCTATATTGCAGCAATATTACGGTTTACTTTAATCAATGGGGCAATACACAGTGGTTTGCCACAGCGTAGTATCGCCGGTTTGCAAAGGCCCCACATCGTAACGTTCAATAAAAAAATGTGCTGAAGGTTTCAATCCAAAATCAGCAAGGTATTCAAGGATTTCCTGATGCGTTTTTAATAATGTGGCATAACTGCCAAAGTGTTGTGCATAAGCCATTTTTGTTCCTTTAAAACGGTAGAATTCGGTTTCGGCATCTTCTCTGCTTTCTTCGGCAACAGGAAATCCGGTGCGAAAATGAATATCTGTCAACGGCTCGCAACGATCGAACAAGGCAAAAGCAGGCCCTTCGGGGGCAATTCGGTTTCTGTTCATTGCCTTTGCTGCAAGGCGCAAGTTTTGTTCTATGGCGGCATCTATGCTGTCGGGCGAAGCTTTGTCCAAACGTGTGATTGCCAAAAAAGGCGGCAGTTCGTCAAACAAAACCTCAACAGCCTTTGGCTGGGCTTCGGCTAACTGCCGCAGGTTTTCGAGGCCTCTTTTCTGGAGGGGCGACATCGTACTTTCGAGGAAATAGCCAAAATAGCGGTGAAACGGGTAGCTTAACTTACTCATTTTCAATGTCCAGCTCACTTTTACCCCATCGGCGCTATCCACAATACGCCATTCGTCGGCAGCATCGGCAAAACGCCCCATGTCCATACGGCATTGAATGAAGCTGTATGGTTCGCTCCGAACAATTTCCTGCTCGCCTTTGTTTGCGCTTCCCTGCCAGCTATGGCTATTGCCCACGCCTCTGTCGGGCCCGGCAAAAACCGACTTCATATCGTTTTCGCCTTCGTAAAAAGGGCTCCATTGTTCCCACTTCTGCAAGCTGTTGATCATCCGGAAAACCGTTTGCGCATCCGCCTTGATAAAAACAGACTTCGTTGTTTCGGCCTTGTCTTTCATGAACAGGCCCAGAAGCAACAAAAACATCAGCAAGGCCAGTCCAACGCCTCCGAAAAATTTTAGAAACCTCATATCACAAGTTATTTTATCCTATTCGCAAATGTTTTTTATGAAAACGCCTGAGCCATCCGTTGCAAGGCTTCCATCAAGGTGTGGTTGGAGCAGGCCAGGTTGAGGCGCAAATGGCCTTCGCCACCCGGGCCAAAATCAACGCCTGCATTTAGTCCTAAGCCCGATTCAAAAATTATTTTCCGGCTTAGCTCCTCGTCCGAATAGCCGTATTTGCTAAAGTCGAGCCACATCAAATAGGTAGCTTCAAGGGGCGAAACGCCTATTTCGGGCAGTTTGTGTTTGAAAAATTCGCTTGCAAAAGCAGCATTTCGGGCAATGTAATGAAGCAATTCGTTGAGCCAGCTATCCCCCTCCTGAAAAGCCGTTCGTGTTGCTTCAATTCCAAAAAGATTGCCCATATCCAGATGCAAATGCCGAATGAGCTCCTCCACTTTTTTGCGTATGGCCTCGTTTTCAATAATCAGCGAAGCTGTTGCCAGCCCCGCCAGGTTGAAGGTTTTGCTTGCCGCATGAGCCGTTATGCTTATCTGAGCCACTTCGGGCGAAAGGCTCGCAAAAATCGTGTGCCGGTAGCCGGGCATAATGAGGTCGTTGTGAATTTCGTCGGACAGCACCAATGTGTTGTTACTCAGGCAAATGTCGGCAACCTTTTCAAGTTCTTCCCGTCTCCACGAACGGCCTGCCGGATTATGCGGATTGCATAAAATAAGCATTTTAGCGGTTTTGCACTGCTGTTCGAGCAAGTCGAAATCAATTTGATAGGCATTCCCCTGTTTTATTAAACGATTATTAATCAACACCCTTTTATGGTCGTTGATGGCGCTATAAAACGGAAAATAAACCGGCGATTGCAGGATGATTTCATCTCCGGGTTCGGTGAGCGCCATCACCACAAGATTCAATGCCGGCACAACTCCCGGCACAAAAAGCAGCGATTCGCGTTTCAACTGCCACTGATGGCGCCGCTCAAACCAAGCCATAATAGCCTCATAATAATCCTCGCTTCGAAACGTATAGCCATAAACCGGATGAATGGCGCGTTTGATCACCGCATTGCGGATAAAATCGGGGGTTTCGAAATCCATATCGGCCACCCACATGGGAATAAGGTCTTTTTTACCAAAAACTTTTTCGTTGAGGTCGTATTTCACGCTGGAGGTATGCCAGCGATCGGGCACCATGTCAAAGTTGTACATTCTTCTCTTTTTTATTGCAAATTAACGAAAAAAACAGCGAAAGAAATTGGTGGCAACACAAAAGCCCGAATTTGTGTAGTTTTGCAGTTTAAACCTTGTAAATATGACGATTTTGAAAGCACAACAGCTTGTAGATGACTGGATTAAACATGTTGGGGTGCGCTATTTCAGCGAACTTACAAACACCGCACTTTTAATGGAAGAAGTGGGCGAGCTGGCGCGAATTATGGCGCGTAAGTATGGCGACCAGTCGGAAAAAGCCGGCGATAAGCCTGCCGATCTGGCAGATGAAATGGCCGATGTGCTGTTTGTGTTGATCTGTTTGGCCAACCAAACCGGCGTTGATCTGGAGCAGGCGCTAAGGCTCAATCTGCAGAAAAAAACCCGGCGCGATGCCGAAAGGCACAAAAACAATCCCAAATTATACCCATAAACTTTTGATTATCAATTGGCGCAAAAATAATAACCTCAAAAAACACTTTTCGTTTAAACATCCAACTTTATGAAACCCTTGCTTAAAAACATAAGATCTATTGCAGGCCTTTTACTGCTTGGGCTGTTTGCCTGGTTTTTTACCGATCTTTTTATTTATATCTGCCTTGCTGTTGTGGTTTCCATCATGGGAAGACCTCTGGTGCGTGTGATCAGCCTTATCCGGATAAAAAATTTCCAGTTTGGAAATACCGGCGGCGCGCTCATCACAATGGCGCTATTGCTTGCATTGATTTCGTTTTTCATCCTCTTTCTTGGCCCGTTGATCGGCACTCAGGCCTATATTGTCAGTTCGATTGACACCAACCTGATCAGCACTTATTACGAAGGCTTTTTCCACGATCTGAATGAATACCTTTCCAACTACGGCTTTTTGCAGGCCGGGCAGGATGTCTTCAGCCTAGCTCAAACCGAACTCAAAAACCTGGTCAGTTTTTCGTATGTTTCACAGGCATTTGGCTCGGTAATCAGCATCACCGGCTCATTTTTTATGGCTTTTTCTATCGTGCTGTTTCTGAGCTTCTTTTTTTTGAAAGAGCCCGAATTGGTTCGCAATTTTATCCTTTGGATTACTCCAAAGGCCCATCAGGAAGTT
>CAYYDS010000158.1:0-6800 GCA_964470665.1 uncultured Lentimicrobiaceae bacterium | reverse complement strand
CCGTTTCGTCGTACCAGATTGAACGGGCGCCCAAAGTGGAAACTCCGTCATCGTGTTTGTTGATCTGCCGAATGGGATATTTCGTTAGAATATTGCCTTTCGAGGCCCTGCCTTTGATGGCTAAGCCGGCAAAATCGAACTCTAGGGAGGTTTTTTTCAGTTTTGGGCGCGGGCGCAGGTTCACTTTTACCGTTTCGGCTTCCCCATTTGGGTTTGCGCTAAAATAGAGCACCTTCGAGTCGGGGTTGCCGGCCGTAAGGTTGTACTCTTTATCGCGCGTAACACCCACAACAGCAAAGCGTTTTACATAGGCCGGCCCTTTTTTCCCATCGCGATAAATCAGGTTGTAAATGGTGCGGTCGTCGTTTTTCCTGAAAACATCAATGTGAATGATGTTTTCGCCAACAAAGAACTTTGCGCTCACTTTCGTAACGATAAAAACGCCGTTTTCGCGGAAAACAATAACGTCGTCAATATCAGAACAATCGCAAACATAATCATGCTTTTTGAGTGAGGTGCCGGCAAAGCCCTGCTCGCGATTTACGTATAGTTTTTCGTTGTTTGCGGCTACAGCAGCGGCTTGGATGACATCAAAATTACGGATTTCAGTTTGCCGTTTTTTGTCATGGCCATATTTTTTACGTATCTGTTCGAAGAAATGGATGGCGTAATCAGTAAGATGATCCAAGTGATTATTCACCTCCTCAATCTCATTTTCAAGCAATTTGATATATTCATCGGCCTTAAATGAGTTGTATTTCGAAATTCGTTTAATTTTTATTTCGGTAAGGCCTACAATATCATCTTTTGTAAGGTCGCGCCTGAGCTTTTCCCTGAAAGGTTTAAGGGCGTTTTTGATGGTTTCGATTACTTCGTCCCAGCTTTCGCATTGCTCGATTTGGTGGTAAATCCGGTTTTCAATAAAAATTTTCTCGAGCGACGATGCCTGCCAGTCTTCCTGAAGCTCGCCTAATCGAATCAAAAGCTCGCTTTTTAAAAGTTCGCGTGTGTGCTCGGTATTGTATTTCAGTATCCGGTTTACACTCCAGAAGTTTGGTTTACCGTCAACAATGACACAGGCATTGGGCGAAACCGACACTTCACATTGCGTAAAAGCATACAGTGCATCTATGGTTTGGTCGGGCGAAGTTCCGGGATTCAGATGAATGACAATTTCGACATTTTGAGCCGTGTTATCGTCAATTTTGCGAATCTTTATTTTCCCTTTATCGTTAGCCGCAATGATGGATTCGATTAAAGAGCCGGTTGTCGAAGAAAATGGTATTTCGGTGATTATCAGTGTTTTCTTATCAAACTGCGTAATTTTTGCCCGAATTCTCACCCGGCCACCCCGAAGCCCTTCGTTGTATTTCGACACATCGGCCAATCCGCCTGTCGGGAAGTCGGGCAACAGGTCGAATTCTTCGTTTCGGAGATGGGCTATCGAAGCATCAATGAGTTCGTTAAAGTTGTGTGGTAAAATTTTTGAGGCCAGGCCTACGGCAATGCCTTCGACGCCTTGGGCAAGAAGCAGCGGAAACTTTACCGGAAGGGAAATTGGCTCTTTATTACGTCCATCGTACGACAGTTTCCAGTTCGTAACTTTCGGGCTGAAGATGACATCGTGGGCAAATTTCGATAGCCGCGCTTCGATATAACGGGCTGCGGCAGCGCTATCGCCTGTTAGGATGTTTCCCCAATTGCCCTGCATATCAAGGGCCATTTCTTTTTGCCCAAGTTGCACCAATGCCTCGCCTATCGAAGCATCGCCATGTGGGTGATACTGCATGGTATGGCCAATAATGTTGGCTACTTTGTTGTAGCGTCCATCGTCGAGCGATTTCATGGCGTGAAGTATGCGTCGCTGCACGGGCTTCAGCCCGTCGCTGATGTCCGGCACAGCCCTTTCGAGTATTACGTATGAGGCGTAATCGAGAAACCAGTTTTCGTACATGCCATTCACATGCATGGTCTTAGGTTGTTCTTTAGCCTGGACTGGTGCATTGCTCAGTTCATCCGATTCGTGTTCGTTCATCATATATCTTAATCCGCAATCATTATTTGTTCTATTTCCAGAGTCGTATCAGCAGTACTTCACCCAAGAGAAAAGCCAGCGCCATTATTAAGAAGGTATTTATCAACGTTTTGCCCTCAATAAAAGCGGCCACATCCTGAGTTAGCCATTTTTTTGATGCATCCAAAATCCTAACTCCGGCAAAAAAGTCTTTATTGAAAGTTTTCTGCAGTTCATCTGCATCCATTTCTTCCATTGCCGATTCGCGCCGGTCGGTATTCACCGAAAACAATCCGATAAGCGAATCGTTGAGTAAAACGTCATAATGTGTCGCTTCGTTTAGCAACCCGCTGATTCTCATTCGATTGCCAACCACTCCCTGGCTTACGCCCGGAATGATAGAAGTTTTATGGTTTTGGTCAACTACCCTAATTTTTCCCTCGGAAGCCGAAACAGCTGTGCGGATAGAAAACTCAATTGATTCGCGATTAAGGTAATAAGTCGGATACATGATCGGGCTCAGGTACAGCATTTTGTAGAAAACAGGCGCAAAAAGCGAATGGTTTACAAAAGAAGAATAGGCCGGGTGGTTGGGAGCAGCAAAGGCAAAAATGCTTCCCCCGTTTTGCACATTCGATACAAGCAGAAAGGGCTCATTACTCAACAAACTCATAAGGCTGAAGGAGTTGGCCGCTGCCGATATTTTGATTGGAAAATGCTTTTTAACGATCGGCAAATCGGGCTGTTCCGGAATTTTTACGACTATATCCGCAAAAAACGGATGTTTTTCTTCCACTTTTGCCACCCTTGTTGTAGTGGTATCGGCATTCAAAAAATGAAAACCATAACGATTGACGAACGCATTATAGTCGTCCACCGTATTTTCGGAAGGCAAAAGCACAATGCTTCCGCCCGATTCCAGAAAGTCGTTAAGAGCCGATGACAAGCCCGACGACAAAGGCTCTGCCTGATTAAGAATCACCAATTGATATCCGGCAATAGACTGTATGTCCACATTCATCACCGGCTGGCTAATCATTTCTACATCAACGTCGTTGCCAAAAAGAAGCGCGGTATAGGGGTCGGCTTTGCTGCCATAAAGTTCCAACACCCGCAGTTTGGGCATCACTTCAAACGAAAAGTAGAGTTCGTCATCAAAAACAATCGGATAATCTTGAAGGCTAAGCACTGCACGATGAAAACCCTTGTTTTGCGGCACAATAAACTGCATCAGCAGTTCGCTCCTTCCACGAGGCGCAACCGAGGCATTGGCAATAGCAAGCTGCCGGCCATTTACTTCGAGGCGCACCGGAATGCCGTTTACCTCCTGATCGCTGTCGTTTATCACTCCAACATGTAGTTTGGCCTCTAAGCCGGAGCGCAGCACCGGGCTTTCGAACCATAGGGTGTCGAGAAAAAGATTTTGATCTTTCGTGGTCTCGGTTTTCATCAGCACGAGCTGCAGAAGCGAATCGGGGGTAATGCCCAAAGGGTTTGTAGCTGATTTCTGAAAGTCGGAAAGAAGAAACAAAAACCGGTTTGTTTCGTCGTCACCTTTGTATATGCTTCGATTGCGGCGTATTACGTCTCCCAAATCAGCCGAAAGTGATGTAGGTGCAACTGTGAGCAATTCCCGCATAAAATCGTCGCGGCTAAGCAAGCGGTTCCGTTCGGGGAAAAATTCGTTGGTGAGTAGCACAAAACGGGTGTTCAGGTCGAAACTCATCGCAATTTGACCCGCCTGCCGGCGCATGTCTTCCAAAAAAGAAGTGCCGCCTCCTCTTCGCTGCATACTAGGCGAGTTGTCAATATAAATGCTTACGGCATTATTTTTCTTTTGAACAAATTGGTCACTTTTTTTCACATAAGGTTGTGCAAAAGCCACAACCAGGGCCGCAATAGCCATCATTCTACTCAACAATATCAGTCGGTGTTTTAGCTTATTGGTTTTGTTTGTTTCCTGCTGAAGGTTTCGCAAAAGGTGGATATTGCTGAATAAAATAGTTTTATGCCTTCTAAAATTAAACAGGTGAATGATCACCGGCAACAGAAGTGCAAAAAGCCACCACAGCATGGCGGGATGCCGAAAAGCCATACCCATTTATTTAGTTTTTTGATTTATAAACGGCAAAATTAAGCATTAGCGTGCAGATAGAGCAGGCCCTGCCTTGCCAATTTTCAACAAAAAAGGCTATCCTGCGCGGATAGCCTTTGTTTTATTCAGTTTAGCAGTTTTGTTTTAAACTACGCCCTGATCAATCATTGCGTTGGCAACTTTGATAAAGCCGGCCACGTTAGCGCCCTTTACATAGTCAATGTAGCCATCTTCGCGTTTGCCATATTTTACGCACGAAGAGTGGATATTACGCATGATGAAGTGCAGTTTTTCGTCCACTTCTTCCCTGCTCCAGTTGAGTTTGAGGGAGTTTTGCGACATTTCGAGGCCCGAAGTTGAAACACCGCCTGCGTTTACTGCCTTGCCGGGTGCAAAAAGGATTTTTGCTTTCTGGAAAATGGCAATGGCTTCGGGCGTACAAGGCATGTTAGCACCTTCGGCAACACACCATACTCCGTTGGCTATCAATGCTTCTGCATCTTCTTTATTGAGTTCGTTTTGGGTAGCGCAAGGCATTGCCACATCGCATTTGAGTTCCCAGGGGCGTTTTCCGGCAACGAAAGTTGCTCCGGGGAATTCGGTTGCGTAAGGTTTTACTATATCCTGATTCGAAGCGCGCAATACTTGCATGTAATTAATCTTTTCGCCAGAAATTCCATCCGGATCGTGAACATATCCGTCAGGTCCGGAAATGGCAATAACTTTTCCGCCCAATTCAGTAACTTTTGATACAGCGCCCCAGGCTACGTTTCCAAAGCCGGAAATGATTACTTTCTTTCCTTCAAAGGTTTCGCCACGTGTGGCCAGCATTTCCTGGGTAAAATATACAGCGCCAAAGCCGGTTGCTTCCGGACGAACGAGCGAGCCGCCCCAGTTGAGGCCTTTACCGGTTAATACACCTACGTGTTCGAGGGTAAGCTTTTTGTACATACCGTACATATAGCCAATTTCTTTTCCGCCTACGCCGATATCGCCTGCCGGAACGTCGGTTTCAGGGCCAATCAGGCGCCACAATTCAAGCATAAACGACTGGCAGAAACGCATAATTTCGGCATCTGACCTGCCTTTTGGGTCAAAGTCGGAACCTCCCTTGCCACCACCCATCGGAAGGGTTGTGAGGCTGTTTTTGAAAATCTGCTCAAAACCTAAAAATTTGAGGATGCTCAGGTTTACACTCGGATGAAAACGGATACCGCCTTTGTAAGGCCCGATAGCGTTGTTGTACTGTACTCTGTAACCAATGTTTACATGCACTTTACCATTATCGTCAACCCACGGCACTTTAAAGGTTAAAACCCTGTCGGGCTCAACAATGCGCTCAACGATGCCCTTGGCTTCGTATTGCGGGTTTTCTTTCATTACGTCCTGAATGGATTCCAGAACTTCATGTACGGCTTGTAAGTACTCTACTTCGCCTGGATGTTTTTTCTCCAGGTCTGACATGATTTTTTCAAGATTCATGCTCTTGGATTTAAAAGGTTATGTATTCATTAATGACTGTGAACTTTGAATAGTGTTAATTTCTTAACGCAACAAAAATACTCATTTTCAGGATATCAAAACGATTAATTCGGCAATATTTTAGCTTTTTGGATTAAAGTTTACTCATTCTAAATAATAAAAAAAAAGAAAGTGCAAAAACTTTAATCCGGTGGCTGTTTCAAAGTTTTGTTTAATCATTCGCAACAAAAACGCCTTGCAAACGATCTTATTGTTTTGAACGATAAATTGCTGTTGCAAAAGGCAGAAAAGGGCATGAAAAAAAAGAAATGTTTCTGTCTAACTTTAATGTATTGAAATTCAATTTTATAGACATTAAACATTTGTGCAAAACAGTTGAAAGCTAGTTTCACAAAAATCTGGCATAGCTTTTGGATTAATGTAAGTAGCATTAACCTAAAACCTTAAAGCCATGAAAAAGATCCTCACTACCGTTTTGATTACCATCCTGTTTCTGGGTTTTGGTTCATTGAAAGCAGCCAACAACAACGAAAAATTGGGTTTGCCCGGCGATAACCTAAACCTTTATGCTGTAATGGACATTTTTCAGTATTCCGAAACCCTCGAAGAGTTTGAAAGAAAACTGAACGATTCGCAGTTGTTAATCAACAACCTCGACCTCAACAATGATAATCTGGTAGATTATATTTTTGTGAACGACTATCCTTCGGGCGATATTCATCAAATTGTGCTGCAAGTGGCACTTGGCAAAGACGATCTTCAGGATGTGGCTGTTTTCATTGTAGAAAAGCTTAAAAATGGAGGCGTAAGCATCCAGCTAATCGGCGATGAGGCGCTTTATGGGCCTAACTACATTGTAGAACCTGTTTACGAATCAACGCCCAATCCGGGTTATATTGGCAATGCAAACAACAAGCCTGTTGCCGAAACCACCAGGGTTGAGAGAGTTACCTATTATGAAGTTGCCAGCTGGCCGGTTATTGTTTTCATCAGCCGCCCGGTTTACGTTCCCTGGCACAGCGCATGGTATTGGGGCTACTATCCCTCCTACTGGACGAGCTGGCATCCCTTTTACTGGGACTACTACTATGGGTACCATTACCCCTCTTATCGCCACTATCATTCGTGTTATCACATCTGGCATCAACCACGTTCGGTTTACTATCGCGATGTATATTACGGCCACCATCGTCACAGCTCACCAACAGT
>CAYYDS010000157.1:0-6898 GCA_964470665.1 uncultured Lentimicrobiaceae bacterium | reverse complement strand
AAAATTGGCTGCCGAAATCACAATAACCGGCCCCATTGTATTTGGAAGAAGGTGCCGCAAAATGATGCGCCTATTTGTAAATCCCAGTGATACTGCCGCTTCGGCATACTCTTTCTCGCGTATCGACATCATTTGGCCGCGCACCACACGCGCTACCTCTACCCACATGGTGAGGCCAACAGCAATAAACACCTGCCAAAAACCTTTGCCAAGCGCAAAAGTAATGGCTATAACCAACAACAGTGTTGGAACAGACCACACCACATTGATCAGCCAAACAATCAAATCGTCAATCCGGCCACGAAAATAACCTGCAATACTCCCCAATGCAACGCCAATAATGAGCGAAATGGCAACCGAAATAAGCCCCACTGATAAACTCACCCTGCTGCCCAGCATTAATCTGCTAAGCATATCGCGCCCATACTGATCGGTGCCTAACAGAAATCTTTTCTTTTCAACGCTTTCACTTTCAATTGTCTGTACAAGTTTATCTAAATCCTGTTCTGTATTCATTTTCAGCTTTTTATCGCCGGCCAGTTGGCGAAGCGAGAAGCTTTTTATTTCTACCGGCTCCTCTACGCCGGCCGAAAAAAGTTGTGCCACAAGGCTGTCATTTCGAACTTCAAATGCCCTAACCGGCAAAAATGAAAAGTTGTCTTTTTGGCCATACAGCATTTTATTCCAAACGCTTTGCTTAGGCCGCTCTCCCCCAAGCGGGATTTTTAAAAGCTTTACCGAAAAACCCGGCGGCATTGTGCCAATTTCGAGTATTTGCCGATTGGCAAAAGGCGTAGGATCGGGCGTAATCAAATATCCCACAAGAGCCATCAAACTCACAAAACAAATGAAAACAAGGGCAGCCATTCCGGTGGGATTGAGCCGAAATTTATTCCAGGCCACCCTGCCCGGCGACAAGCCTTCGGATGGTCGCCTCAAAAAAAAGCCATTCATCTTTCTTATCATTCGACAAAAATAGCAAAGCCACAAACAAAAACGAAAAAACATGATGCCTTAAAAAAACAGAAAAACCACTACATGATATCTACAAAATCTAAATATTGGGAATTCAAGACTTTTCTTCTTAATTTTGCAAAAAATAATGTTTTTATGAAAAAAATTATACCCTTTCTGCTGCTTGTATTCCTTGTTAGTCAGTTAAATGCACAAGAAAAAGCTTTTCAATTTGGCTTTAAACTCGGGCCGTCTATCGGCTGGATCAAACCAAGCTCCGATGGCTATGAAAGAGATGGCGCGAGAGCAAGTTTTAACTGGGGTTTTATGGGCGATATAAACATTATGGAAAACTATGCTGTCCATACCGGTTTCAACGTAATTTACCTTAATGGCGCATACACCTACCCCGACAAAAAGAAGCTCGAAGGTGCTCAGGATTTTACTATTGGCACCACAAACCGTGTGTTGCACCTCAAATACATCGAGATTCCGGCTTTGATGCGCATGAAAACCGATGAACTGGGTGAGTTTACTTTTTATGGCGAAGCCGGATTTGGTTTGGGCTTCAATACAGGCGCTAAGGCCGACGACACTTTTATTGCCGACAATACCAGTGCCACCGAAAAAGGAATTAACGTAAATAAGCAAGTGAAATTCAGCCGCTTTGCCATGATTCTTGGCGCAGGAGCATACTACAGTTTGGGTGGCAGCTCGAAACTGATGGCCGGCATTCGCTTCAACAACAACTTATTTGACGTATTAAAAGACCAAAACCCTGTTGATCCCAAAATTGATAACAAAGCCATTGGCAATTTCCTTGAGCTTCAGCTCGGATTTCTTTTCTAAGCGCTTCCGAAAATGAAGCTTGCAATAGCTCAGCTCAATTATCTAAGCGGCAATTTTGACGTCAACACCCAAAAAATCTGCCGTGCTATTCAGCAAGCCGAAAGCCATTCGGCCGATCTGATTGTATTTTCAGAGCTGGCTATCAGCGGTTTTCCTGTTCAGGATTATCTTGAATACAGCACTTTTGCCAGGCAGTGCGAACAGAGCCTGAAATACATTTCGAAAAACTGCCAAACAATTGCCTGCATTGTTGGTCTGCCAACACGCAATCCTTTACCCACGGGTAAGCCACTCTTTAATTCGGCCGCCTTTTGCCACAAAGGAGAGGTTAGTTACTTTCACAAAAGCAAGCTGAGCGATGAAGGTTTTTTTACCGAGTCGCGTTATTTTGAAGAGGCTGCCAAGGCCGAGGTCATTTATCTCAACGAAAATAAAATTGCCCTTGTTATTGGCGAAGAGCTGTTGAACCTAAAACCTGAAGAAAACAGCTTTTTTGTTGAAAAATTTGGGCAACTTCAACCCGATCTTATTCTTAATATTGCCGCTTCGCCTTTCCATTATGGGCGCGCCATCCAACGCCGCAATTCGTTGCAAAGCATCGCGCAAAACACACAGCTTCCAGTATTATTTGTCAACCAAGCCGGCGCACAAACAGAGCTTATTTTCGATGGAGGCAGCATGGTTGTTAATGCTGAGGGCGTTTTAAGTCAACAACTTTCATTTTTTGAGGAGGAGCTTGCTTTTTTTCACACCTCAGAACTTAAAAAAACGCACGACAAGCTGCCGGCGGAAAGAATGCCTTCCAAAATTGCACTCATTCACGATGCGTTGGTGCTTGGAATCAAAGATTTTTTTGCCAAATCGGGTTTCAGTCGTGCCATCCTCGGGCTTTCGGGAGGATTAGATTCGGCTGTAACAATGGCTCTTGCCGCTCAGGCGCTTGGCTCCAACAAGGTTCTTGGCCTGCTCATGCCGTCGGCTTTTTCTAGCCATCATTCACTTACCGACGCATACGATCTGGCCCGAAACTTAGGCTCGCCAACCGAGAAGCTTTCGATAGCCCCTCTTTTCGATGCTGTTGTAAGCGAGCTCGAGCCCTTGTTTGAAAACAAAGCTGCCGATTTAACCGAAGAAAACATTCAGGCACGCCTTAGAGGCATGCTGCTGATGGCCATGTCGAACAAACACGGCTATATCTTGCTCAATACCAGCAACAAGAGCGAAATTGCCGTAGGCTATGGCACGCTCTATGGCGATATGGCCGGGAGCCTTGCCGTATTGGGCGATGTGTACAAAACAGAAGTTTATGAACTGGCGCGATACATCAATCGCGAAAAGGAAATCATTCCACTCAACACCATAAGCAAGCCGCCTTCGGCCGAACTTAGGAGCAATCAAAAAGACAGCGACAGCCTGCCGGATTATGCGGTTCTCGACTCAATATTGTATCGCCATATCGAATTGCAGCAAGGTTTTGAGGAAATCGCCAAGCAAGGTTTCGACAAGACCACTGTGGCAAGTGTTCTACATTTGGTTAGCCGGTGCGAGTATAAACGCAAACAAGCGGCTCCGGTTTTACGCATTTCGCCTAAAGCGTTTGGCGTGGACAGGCACATCCCGCTGGGCGGAAAATTTATCCCTTAAGAAGCTACTGAAAAAGAAAAATCCACCGTTCAACTTGATTCAGTTTAGCGGTGGATTTTCATTAGAGTTTGAGCTTAATATAAATTAATGGCTTCAACGCTTTTAATTTCGGGTAAAGCTTTGCGGATGGTACTTTCCACTCCGTTTTTCAGGGTCATGGTGCTGTATGGGCAGCTTCCGCAGGCGCCTGTAAGTTCAACATTAACAACCATATCATCAGTGATATTCACAAAATTGATATCGCCGCCATCTTGTTGCAAGTATGGCCTCACCTGTTCGATGAGGTTTTTTACTTTGCGTTCCAATACTTCTTTGCTTTCTGACATTTTTATATTGATTTGTGATGATAACTTCGATTAACGAATCGTTGCTTTTATTTTCTGAGCCACCTCGAAAAACGCTTTTGCTACCGGGCTGTTGTCGTCAAGGGCAATCGGATTGCCGGTATCGCCCGATTTGGTAATTTGCTCAACGATGGGAATCTGGCCTAAAAGTGGCACGTCGAGGGCATCGGCAAAAGCCTGTCCGTGCCCTTTGCCAAATATAAAATACTGTTTATCAGGCATATCCAGGGGGGTAAAATAAGCCATATTTTCAATCAATCCCAGCAAGGGAATCGTCAGTTTATCTTGCCTAAACATGGTTGCTGCCCTACGTACATCGGCAAAGGCTACCTTTTGCGGTGTGGTTACCACAACAGCGCCTGTAATGGAGTATGACTGAGCCAGGGTAAGCTGAATATCGCCGGTTCCGGGAGGAAGGTCAATAACTAAATAATCGAGCACGCCCCAATCGGCATCCGAAAGTAACTGATTGAGTGCACTTGTAGCCATAGGCCCGCGCCAGATGAGAGGTTTATCGGTATCTACAAAAAATCCGATCGAAAGCAAACGGATGCCATATTTTTCCAGTGGCACAATCAGTTGTTTTCCTTCTTTTACGGTCATACCCGGAACTTCGTCCACCACCCCAAACATGATAGGCACCGAAGGGCCATAGATATCGGCATCAACCAAGCCCACCTTAGATCCGGTTTTCGACAGGGCAATTGCCAGATTGGCGGCTACTGTTGATTTGCCAACTCCGCCTTTGCCCGAGGCAACGGCAATAATATGCTTTACGCCGGCCAAAGGACCTCTGCCTTTTTCCTTTTCGGTGATTGGGCTAATGGAAACTTCGATTCCCTGACCAAACTCTTCTTTTAGCGCTTTTGTAGCAGCATTCGATACAATCGCAACAGACGGATCGTCCAATCTGGAAAAAACCAATTTGAAACTGATCTGGTTGCCTTTAATTTCGAGCTCGTCCAACATACCAAGGTCAACAATATTATCGCCTTTTGCAAAGAAAATAACACTTTTTAAGACCTCAATAACTTTTGATTTTTCAATCGGCATAGTATTCTATTTTCAATGATAAATGATTCCAAAAAAACGGTTTGCAAAAGTACAAAAATCATTGGAATTGGCGTCTCCTGCTTTTCTGTTCAGCCAAACCAAGCCAAGCTGCTTTTGCCCTGTTGTAGCTGCTTCCGGCGCCTTATTTTTTTGATTGCATTTTGGCTTTTCCAATTCTGCCGCAGCTTTAAAGCGAGCTGAAATATGTTTTCACCTGCTCTACGCTCCAGGCCTGGTTTACGGCTTGTTCAATTTGCTTGGCAAGAGGTTTCAGATTGATCATTACTGCACCCGAAAGGCGCCCTTCGTCGAATGTAAAACGCAAGTAATTGCCGTTGTTCGACAAAATATAATCGCCCGGTTGAGCGCCGGCATGGCGGATGTTTAATGCAAAATAATAGTGTCCGAAAACTTCGAGTTTCAGGCGAAATTTACGGCCATCAGCAGCAGCTTGTCCTCCGGCAGCATTCACCCCGGCAATCCAACCCTGATTTTCGGCCTGATGCCACAAGCCGCCCAATACATTTTCAGCCGTTTGCACAACATCGCCGGCTGCATACACATCGGCCACAGAGGTTTCCATGCGTTGGTTTACAACAATTCCACCCGCCGTTTTAATTCCGGCTTTGTTTGCCAACTCGATGTTGGGTTTAACGCCAACGGCAACAATCACCTTATCCACAAGCAGATGAATCATTTCGCCGATGCTTGCCAGCAGTTTGTCGTTACCGGTTTGCGATACCGAGCGCAGCTCGTCCTGCAAAAGAAGCCTTACTCCATGGTTATGCATTACTTCTTGCAGGTGAAACGACATTTTTTCGTCAAAACAGTGGTTGAGCAATGAGGTGGATGAATGCACTAAGCTTACGGTTTTTCCGGCCTCCGACAGCACCGAAGCCAGCTCAACCCCCAACGATCCGCCCCCAACGATCAGTATTTTTTCGGCTTCATCCATCTTATCCAACACGCCTTGCACATTGGCGGCATTGCGAAAAAGCAAAAGATTCGATTTTCCGTCTCCTTTGATGGGCGGTAAAACAGGACTTGCGCCTGTGGCTATTATAAGTTTTCCATAACTGATGGAACCGACGGATGGAACTCGAATCAGCTTCTTTTTAAGGATTAAACTATTTACCTTTTCGTTTAAAAGAATTATGTCGTTTTCGGCATACCAGCTTTCGGGGTGTAAGGCATTAACAGCGGGGTTAAACGGGTGCAAAAGCTCTTTGCTGAGCCGCGTTCTTTTATAGGGCAATACATTTTCGCCATTTACCAGCAAGATACCGGCTTGGGTATCAACAGACCGTATGCCCCGGGCTGCCTCAATGCCGGCAATGCCTGCGCCTATAATTACGTAATCGAAATTCGTTTTCATGACATTATTTGGACAAAGATAGGTCTTTTTTTTCTTTTTTAGAATCATTCTTAATAAGGGGGGTGCCAAAGAAAAATCCATCACAAACGGGGCATTATTTTTGTAATTTAGCGGCCTGCTCAAAAGCAAAAGAAAAGCAGCAAATTATGTCGAAAAAGCAGCAAACGGATGTCGAAATGTCGTTTTGGGAGCATCTCGAAGAGCTCCGCTCGACCATTGTGCGAAGTGTAGCCGTTATATTGGTATTCGGGATTATTGCTTTTCTGAACCGCAAGCTGCTTTTTGACGATATTATATTAGGGCCGAGCCGAAGCGATTTCATCACAAACCGAATGTTTTGTTATATCAGCAAGCGTTTTGGCATTGATGCCATGTGTCTCGACAGCCTCAATTTGCAGATTATCAACATCAATATGACGGGTCAGTTTATGACTCACTTTTACATCGCCTTTATATCGGGCGTGGTGCTTGCCTTTCCGTTTGTGCTCAATGAGATCTGGAAGTTTGTGCGTCCGGCATTGCGTCAAGAAGAGTCGAAGGCTTCGAGGCGGGCGGTTTTCATCAGCTCTGCCTTGTTTTTTGTTGGTGTTCTTTTCAGCTATTTTCTCATTGTTCCGTTAACCGTAAATTTTCTTGGCACCTATCAGGTAAGCGATACCGTAACCAATCAAATTTCGCT
>CAYYDS010000156.1:0-6944 GCA_964470665.1 uncultured Lentimicrobiaceae bacterium | reverse complement strand
TATTTTTCAGATAGATGCGTTTGCCGAAAGCCTGTTTGGCGGCAATCCGGCTTGTGTGATTCCTTTGCAGCAATGGCTTCCGGATGCCTTGTTGCTGCAAATAGCCCGCGAAAATGCGGTGGCCGAAACGGCATTTTTGCTTCAAAAAGAGCGGAGTGTCCACATTCGCTGGTTTACGCCGGATATCGAAATGGATTTGTGCGGCCATGCCACCCTGGCTTCGGCCCATTGCCTCATCGAGCATTTGCATTTTAAACACCGGCCAATTGTATTTGAAAGCCTGAGCGGCCAACTGCTTGTGAATGAACACGAGGGGCTTTATACGCTTGATTTTCCAATGTGGAAGCCCAAAGCGGGGCAGCTTCCGGAGTTCATATATAAGGCATTGAGTATAAAACCAAAGGAAGTGTATAAAACCCGTGATTTTCTTTTGGTTTATGAAAATCAACGGCAAATCGAGTCTTTAAAGATTGACCGCATATGGTTCGATAGCGAAAGTTTAGGAACGGGCGGCGTGATTGTAACCGCTCCGGGCGAGCAATGCGATTTTGTTTCGCGTTTTCTAACGCCGCAAGCCACAATTTTGGAAGACCCCGTAACCGGCTCGGCACATTGCAGCCTTAGCCCCTACTGGGCCGAAAGGTTGGGCAAAAACAAGCTTAAAGCGATGCAACTATCCGCACGAAAAGGCAACTTGTTTTGTGAATTGCAAAACGACAGGGTTTTAATTAGCGGTAGGGCGCAAACCTATTTGGAGGGCCGAATTAATTGTTAAAACCGGTGGTTTTTGAGAAATCTCTATTCAAAAAGCCTGGCAGTAACAGTAATTTTACCATAGATTGGTTGACGTTCAACTGATTAAAGTTGCTGCGGACTTGCTCCGCCCGAAGGCCGGGCTACCCATCCAAAAACAAAAAAATCACCAAAGCTTTTTGCATTCAGTGATTTCTGTTTTTGGTATTTAATTTTGGCGGAGGAAGAGGGATTCGAACCCCCGGAGGCTTGCACCTCAACGGTTTTCAAGACCGCCGCAATCGACCACTCTGCCATTCCTCCGCTGCAAAAATACGCTTTTTTCGTTTTGCTGAAACAAAAGATTCAATTTTTGGCTCTGTTGGCGCGAAAATCAATTCTGTTCATTTTTTTTAAATGTTAAACTTGTATTAGCCAAATCTTTGCGGCGGCTTTCGAGCTTATTGGTTCTTTCCCCGCGGCTGGCGCGCGGCTGGCGCGCGTCTCCAGAAGCGTGCCCCGCGTATCTCCAACGTCTCTTTCAGTCCATGCACGCCAAATTTTGCAACAAAAATTTCTGAAATGTTTATAAGGTCGGTATTCGGCCTTATGATTAGCCTGTTTTATAATGCAAAAAACCCCGCGGCTGGCGCGCGTCTCCAGACGCGTGCCCCGCGTATCTCCAACGTCTCTTTCAGGCCATGCACACCAAATTTTGCAACAAAAATTTATGAAATGTTTATAAGGGCGGTATTCGGCCTTATGATTAGCCTGTTTTATAATGCAAAAAAACCTGCGGACTCAATGGCGTCCGCAGGTTTTGAGGTTTGGGGGAAAGAAAATTCCCTTTTGCAATTATTTGCTTTAGTAGGCTTGTTCGATATTCCAGACGAAAGCCCTCACCCCTACTTCTTTGTTGATCTCGTCGAGAATTTTGATTTTTCGGAGCACGAGTTCAACTTTTTCGTCGGGAATAATGGCCAACAGGGCTGAGTTCATTTCGGGCCAGGTATGTGTGCCCATGCGTGGCTCGCCGTCCACTGAGCCACGTCCTTTTACATCGCTCCACCAACTAAACCCTCTGATTTGCAATTGGTCTAAGATGTATTCTACCCTTTCGGTATGTGCCTGATTAAAAATGATATATATTGCTTTCATGAAAGGATTTGTTTAATTAATGTTGATCGAGTACATGGAATTTTTGTCTCACTTTTTTCTGTTTATCGCGTTCGCCGCTTCGAGCCAAAACGCCATACATCACGGGGATAATTACCATCGTTACCACCGTAGAGAAAATGAGTCCGCCAATTACAGTGATACCCATTGGCCGCCAAATTTCCGAGCCTTCGCCGCTGCTAATGGCTAATGGGAGCATGCCTAAGATGGTTGTAAGGGCTGTCATCAATACAGGGCGCAGCCTCGAACGGCCGGCTGTGATAATGGCATCGTAAAGACGCATATCGCGGTCGCGCATGAGGTTGGTAAAGTCAACCAACACAATCCCGTTTTTCACCACAATACCTATTAGCAACACCGCCCCGAGTGCACCTACCACATTGAGGGTTGTGCCGGTAAACAATAGGATGAGGATTACTCCCGTAAAGGCAAATGGGATGGAAAACATGATGATGAGCGGCATGATAAACGACTCGAATTGCGAAGCCATCACTATAAATACGAGGATTAGGCTCAACAACATCAAAAGCCCCAGGTCGCGGAACGATTCCTGCTGATCTTCATATGCACCGCCAACCTGCACTAAAATATCCTGTGGCACTTTGGTTTCGTCCACTATCGTTTCAATTTTTTTGGCTAGGGTGCTCAACGAAACGCCGTTAGGTTTAACCGATACCTTAACGATTCTTTCTTTTCGTTTGTGTTGAATAGAAGGTGGCCCCCAATATTCTTTCACTTCGCCAATTTCTTTTAGTTTGATGGTTTTGCCCAAGGGGCTCATGATGCTCAGCTCTTCGAGTTTGGTGATCGAATTGCGGTGTTCTTCGTCAAGCCTTACCTTGATATCGTATTCTTCGCCTTCTTCTTTAAAGCGCGAAGCGATCAATCCGTTCACCCTGTTGCGTATCATTGTAGAAACTACGGCGCTGTTGAGCCCGTGAAGCGCCATTTTTTCGCGATCGAGTTTTACTTCAAGCTCGGGTTTGTCTTTTTTGCGGCTAATGGTTACGTCGGTAGCTTCGGGCAAAGTGGTGATTTTCTGATACATTTGTTCGGCAACTAAGTTTGTTGCATTGAAATCGAAGCCGTAGATTTCGACATCCACATTATTCTGGCTGCCCATTCCCATTCCTCCACCCGAAGTTGTTACGGTAGATGTGATGATCTCGGGAAATGTGGCTATCTGCGCCCGCATGTCGTCGGCTATTGTCCATACACTGCGTTCACGTTGCTCCACATGATTCAGGCGGATCATAAAGTTGATGATATTGCTTCCGGCAGTAGTGAAAACCGAAAACATGCTGCCTTCGTCGTCGGCGCCTGATGATACCGACATTACTTCTACTTCGGGATACCGCTCTTTGATGATGGCTTCCATTTTGCGGGCTGTTTGCACGGTTTCTTCAACCCTGGTGCCGGTTTGCAATTCCATGGAGATGCTGATTCTCGATTCGTCGGCTTCGGGCATGAAGTCGGTGCCGATGAAGCGCATCAGCAGGAGCGAACCAAAAAACATGCCGCTGGCTATGAGCATAACCACCGTTTTATGCTTGAGCGACCATTTGAGTGTAGATACATAAAAGTCGTCCAATTTATCCAACATTGGCTCTATGGTGCGTTGAAAACTAAAGACGCTCGGATTTTCAAGCCTTGGCCTAAGTTTAAGCATATAAGCCGACATCATGGGCGTTAGCGTGATGGCCGCAATGGTGGAGGTTACAATTGTTATGGTTACAATCCAGCCCAACTGATTGAACATGACTCCGGTGAGTCCGCCAACGAGGGTTAGCGGGAAAAATACGGCCACAATAACCAGCGTAGTGATAATAACCGACAGCCACACTTCATTGGTGGCATAGATGGCAGCTTCGCGCGGGCTACTGCCACGCTCGATATGGCGGGTGATGTTTTCTAAAACCACAATTGCATCGTCAACCACCATCCCGATTGCTATGGAAAGCGAAGTAAGCGAGATAACGTTAATTGAATTGCCGGTGATAAACAAATAGATAAATGCCACAATGAGCGAGATGGGTATGGTAAGCCCGATGATAAATGTGGCTCGCCATCGTCCTAAGAAGAGCAGAATAACTAAAATTACGAAAATAAAGGCATACATCAGTGTTTCTGATAGGTTGTTGATGGAGCCTTTGATGAAGGAAGAAGAGTCGAGAATCAGGTCGAAGTGGATATCGGGCGGCAGATTTTTCTTGAGCACCTCCAACTCTTCGCGCACCAAGCGGGCTACTTTCACCGTATTGGCGCCCGATTGTTTCATTACAAACAAGCGGAGGCCGGTTTTGCCGTTGATTTTTTCGTCGAGGGTTAGGTCTTTGAGCGAGTCTCTTACTACGGCAACATCGCGCAGGTAAACCGGAACGCCGTTATAGTTGCCCACCACAAGGCTTTGCAGCTGGCGGCTTTCGGCAAATTCGCCCTGAATACGAAGCTGATAGTCGAAAGTTCCCATTTTGACGCTCCCCGAAGGGATGTTGAGGTTTTCGGCGCCAATCACATTTCCGATCTGTTCTATTGTAAGGTGGTATGCATCGAGCCGGCGAGGGTCGGCATCCACGTAAATCACGCGTTTGGGTGTTCCGATCATCGAAGCAGATCCTACGCCTTCAATGCGGTTTAAGGGGTTGATGACTTTTTCCTCCAATATTTTATCTAAGCCCATATAACTTTCGTCAGCCGTAACGGCATAAAAAATAATGGGCATCATACTGGTGTTGAATTTAAAAATCATCGGGCGGTTGATGCCGTCGGGCATATAGTCGTAAATTCGGTCAATCACATCGCGCACCTCGTTGGTGGCTTCGTCAAGATTGGCTCCCCAATTGAACTCAATGGTAATAACCGAAAGGTTGTCGGACGAGGTTGAGTTTACCTCTTTCACGTTGTCAACCGTGTTCAACGCATCTTCTAATCGCTTGGTGATATTGGTCTCTATTTCGGCTGCGCTGGCTCCCGAATAGGTTGTCATCACCGAAAGGAATGGCGGGTCAATTTCGGGATAGAGGTCAACGGGTATATTAATGATCGCGTAAATACCCATTACGATCACGGCGGTAAACACCATGATTGTGCTGATGGGTTTATTTACTGCAGTTTTGTAAATACTCATGATTTTGCAGTGTGTTAGTTCTGATTTTTAACAACTTCCACCTTCATGCCATCGAGCAGGCGGCCTTGCCCTTTTACAATAAGGTGGTCACCGGCTTTGAGCAAGGGCGAATTAACCTCCACCAAATCGTCAACTCTCTTGTTGATCGTTACCGCAATGCGTTTGGCTATTCCGTTTTCTTCGATAAAGAGGTAACGATCGTTTGAGCCTTGCAGCTTAAGAACAGCGCTTGCCGGCAGAAGCAGCGCTTCGTCTTTATCCAAATCGAGCGATATGCGGCTAAACATACCGGGCCGAAGCAAGCGCTCGCGGTTGTCAACCGAAATTTCGATGTTGAAGGTTCGGCTTGCCGGATCAATTATCGGATATACGTTGAAAACTTTTCCGTCAAACGTTTTGCCCGGGTAAATATCGCAGCTTACAAGGGCATCCATCCCTTTGCGTATCATTGGAAAATAGCGTTCCGAGATGGGGACGAGCAGTTTCAGCTTATCAATTTGCACCAAAGAGATGATGGCTGCTTTGCCAATGGGTGCTGCAGGCGCGCCGGAATAAAGCTCTCCGGCCTGATAGTATTTTCCGGAAACTACGCCATTGAAAGGGGCGGCAAGTTTCACATTTTCGGCCAAAAATGCCACATTGCTGCGCAAGACCTCAAGCTGCGATTTGAGCTGATCGTATTGTTGTTGGGCAATGCTGCCGGCTTTTTGCAGGGTATCCATGCGGGCAAAATCAAGCTCAAGGGTTTTTAGCTGCACCTGAGCCTGATGGTATTGCGTTTGATCCATTTGCACCAGTGGCTGCCCTTTTTGAACTTGCTGGCCAACATCAACCAAAATTTTATCAATACGTCCGGGCGATGCGGGCGCATAATGCACTTCTTCCCATGCCAGCATGGTGGCCGTATATTCGATGTCGCGGGCTACGCTATGCACTTCGAGGGTAAGCGTTTCCACGGGTTCGGCCTTGCCTTCGGATGAATTGCCGGCAACGTTTTTATTGCTTTTTCCTCCACACGATGCCAAAGCCAAAGGCAGAAGAGCCAAACTTAAATAAATGATTTTTTTCATGTGTTTTCTATTCATTGTTTATTGTATCGTTCCGTAAAGTTTTTCAAGTTGAAGGCGGGCGCTAAGCACCTGTAAGGTAGAATTGATGTAGTCCGATTCGGCTTTCAAATAGTTGTTGTCGGCATTGATTAGGTCGAGGCCCGAAAGCATCCCTTGCTCGTATTTTAGTTTCAGATTGGCGTAAACACGTCGGGCAACTTCGATGCTTTGTTGCTGATTTTCGTGATTTTCAACGGCATTAGACAGGTTGAAGCGCAGCTGTTTTTCGTTTAACCGAAGCTGATCGGCCACCAACTGTTTGTTGTTTTGCACGGTAAGCAGGTCAATTTTAGCTTGTCGGGTTTGGGCTGCACGCACACCGCTCGAAAAGAGCGGAATGTTGAGCTGAAGCCCTACCATATTGGCGGGCGACATATCAAAGTCGGGTTTGATTAGTTTATAGGTGTAGCGATAGAAACCTGCCAAAGTGGGGAGATAAGAGGCCCGCTTCAGGTCAACCATTTTGCCGGTTAACTGCTCTTGTTGTTCGATCATCCGAAAATCAATGTTTTCCGAAAGGTTAAACATTTTCATTGTGAGGTTTTCGAGTGCGGCGTCGTTCATCAGTTGTTCGAGCGAATCGGTAAGTTGTAGATGGGTATTGATGTCGGCGCCCAACTGCAAGCGGAGCAGGTTTTTGGCCAGTTCGGACTGCCGTTCGGCTGATAGGCGCGTATTTTGAAGCGCGTTGACTTGTATGAAAAGCTGGTCGAGGTTGGTTTGTTCAATCACGCCCACTCTGGCAGCCGGCACCGTTTTTTCATACAGCTCCGTGAGAGCCTGTTCCATGCGCTTCTGCG
>CAYYDS010000155.1:0-6944 GCA_964470665.1 uncultured Lentimicrobiaceae bacterium | reverse complement strand
TGGGCTCAGGCCCCAGGTGGGAGCGCTATTGCAATTGATGAAGCTGTGCCACAAGCAGATACAACACGCATAACCCTTAAGATTGCTGAACTCGACAGCCTGTTGCAAGGTGTTGGAGATGAAAAAACAATCGAAAATGCGATTACACAATTGTTCGAAAGCCTGAAAGATTCCATTTCGATCACTTATTTGGTTGATAAGCTGGGCCGCATCGGCATTAAAAACAGGCAGGCCTACGACTTTCATCATGCACTTTTCTGGCATTCTCAGCAAAAAAAATACGCGCTCAAAGTAAGCTATCCCATCGGATTGGTTGTTGCCCTTAACAACATTGGCCTCCTATACCGCCGTATGGATCATTATGCAAAATCTATCGAAGCCTATCAATTGGCATTAAGGATTTCAGATTCAATTAATTACCTAAAAGGCTATACCCATGCCACTAATGGCTTGGGCAATCTATTTCTGCTGCTCGAAAATTATGATGACGCTTTGCGAAATTTTAGAGAATGTTTGCGAGTTGAACAGAAAAACAACAATCTAAACGGGGTTGCGCTTAATTTGAATAATATCGGGCATGTTTATTTGGAGCAAGGCAAATCGGAAGAAGCGTTGGAGTATTTCATGCTCTCGCTCGAGGTAAACCGCGAGCATGGTAACAAGCGTGGAATAGCCATCTGCTACAGCGATATCGGGGAATTTTATATGGGAATGGGCGATACCGAAAAAGCAATGAACTATTTCATGCTTAGCTATCAGCTCAATACGTCCTTCAACGATTTGTATTACCTTTCGTGGAACAATTTGAAAATTGCTGAAATCTTGCTTCTGGCCGGAAAGCACCGCGAAGCTTTGACTTATGTAAATGAAGCTCAACGCCTTGCCGAAAAAACCAATAATCGGCAGGTTCTTAAAGATGCCTACAAATATCAGTATCAGATCAACAAAGCATTTGGCAAAACAACCCAGGCAATTGCATATCTTGAAAAGGCTACTGCCCTAAATGACAGTATTTTGAACGATAATACGCAAAGAGTAATTTTTCGAATGCAGGCCACTTTTAACCGCGAGCAGGCCGAGCAAAAGATACAATTGCTCGAAAATCAAAAACAATTAGCCGATCTTAAAGTGAAACGCCAGCAAATGTATAACCTCATTATGGTTAGCGGTATGTTGGCCTCGATGCTACTGTTAACGGCAGTACTTTTTTTCCTGTTTTATGCCCGTAAGCGAAATAAACAATTAAAAATCAGCAATATAGAAATTGAAGCAGGCCGCAATCAATTGAGCGAATACTCCGAGCAGCTTCTTGCCGCAAAGCAGGAGGCCGAGCAAAGCAACCGACTGAAAAGCCAGTTTTTAGCAAATATGAGCCACGAAATTCGAACTCCGATGAACTCGGTAATCGGTTTCTCCGACATTTTGACTAAAATGATAGACGATCCTGTGCAATTAAACTATTTACAATCCATAAGGGCGAGCGGTCAAAATTTGCTGACTTTGATCAACGACATCCTCGATTTGTCAAAAATCGAAGCCGGAAGGTTCGAAATTGAGTTGATGCCGATGGATTATTATTCGCTTCTGAATGATGTGCAAAAGATTTTTGAGCTTCAATGCCGCGAGCGCGGCATTGATATGGTGATCGAAACCGAAATGCAGCTGCCTCGTTTTTTCCACTTTGGCGAGGGCGCGTTGCGTCAGATATTTGTTAATCTGGTTGGCAATGCAGTAAAATTTACCGAACAAGGCACAATAAAAATTTTCTCGCGAATGATCAATAGGCATGGCAACAAAGCCATGCTCGCCATCGAGGTTTCCGACACCGGAAATGGGATACCCGAGCATGATATTGATTTTATTTTTGAAACTTTTTATCAAACACAGATGGGAAAAACCGACAACCGCGGAACGGGCCTGGGTCTTACCATCACCAAAAGATTGGTAGAGGCCATGGGCGGCTCAATTTTGGTAAAAAGCACACTTGGAAAAGGCACTGTCTTTAGCATTCTGTTTTCTGACGTGTTGATAGGGACGGGTTTGAGTCATTTGAGGCATATTATCGGCGAAAACAAGCCCCTTTATTTGGCCGAAACCTGTTTGCTAAGCAGCCAAAATACCATTCGAGCTTATGTTGACAAAGCACTCGAAGGCTCAACAATCAACTGCGATGTTTATTCCGATTTCGATCAACTGCGCGAAAACAAGCAGCCAAATGGCTATTCGCTTTTTATACTCGATGTTTCCCAGCATGAAAATAAAAATAAGTTTAAAATACAAAACGAAGAGATCATTCTTTGGCTCACAACATCAAATACCGAAGTTGCAACGGTGAGCCAATCGCCTGATGAATCTTTTATTCATGACGTATGGCCACATTTTACCGTTCCGGATGAGGTAGATAAACTTGCCCAACATATCTACTCCTGTGTTGCCGCTCGGCAAGACCCGAAAACCCAAAGCAGCGAAGCGGTTCAGCTATTCTCATTTCCTGTAAATATACAATCCGAAAATCTTATACACACTTTTTTAAAGGCAGAACAAAGCTATTTTATTGACGATGGCAAAGAGTTTGTTGTTCAATTACAGCAATATGCAGAGCACAATTCGAACCATCACCTCAACTCTTTTATCATTGCCCTGAAACATGCAATCGAAACTTTTGATATTGAAGAAATCACAAATTGCTACAACTATTTTAGGCAACAGGCTAATATTGAAGACTTTAGAAATACAATATTCGAATAAATAAAATGAAAGTTTTAGTTGTTGACGATAATCCGCGAAATATACAGATCATTGCTAACCTGCTCAAAGAGCTTGATCTGCAAATTGCATTTGCAATAAATGGAGCTAAGGCGCTCGAACATGCCGAAAAATACGATTTCGACCTGATTTTACTCGACATAATCATGCCCGGAATCGACGGCTTTGAAGTATGCCGACGCCTGCGCATGAACGAGCACACAAAGCTTGTTCCGATAATATTTTTAACGGCCAAAACAAGCCCCGAAAGCATTGTGAAAGGTTTTGAACTGGGTGCCAACGACTATCTCACCAAACCTTTCAACAGCCTCGAACTTCTGGCTAGGGTAAAAACCCAACTCGAACTTAACGAAAAACGCAAACAACTCGACCAATTGAATGCAGAACTGGAAAACAAAGTGGCCGCCCGTACTTTTGAGCTGGCCAATGCAAATCTGCGATTGAAACGACTCGAAAAGTCGAAAAGCGATTTTCTCTCCGTCATCAGCCACGAACTGCGCACACCACTCACCACCTTGTCAGGAATTACAAGCCTGATGCAAAATACCTCGCTCAGCCCCGAGCAGCACGAATACCTGCAGGCAATAGAGCAGGCATCGGCGAGGTTGGTTCGTTTTTCGGAAATGGCGCTGCTAATCACCTCGTTACAAACGGGGGGAGGGCAGCAACCCGAAATGTTTGACCTTAAGGTGAAGCCCCTTTTCGAGATTTCGCTTTTTGAACTGAAAAACATCCTCGAAGAAAAAAAAATCAAGCTCGGAGTTGATGTAGCCGACGATTTTCCCATGCTATACGGCGATGCCGACCTCATCCGCAAATGCCTGATTATTCTTATCGAAAATGCGGTAAAACACCTCCCCGAACAAGGGCGCATAAGCCTCGAAGCTGCCCTTGCCGGCGATGGATCAATAAGGTTGATGATTAGCGATAACGGCCCGGGGTTTATGCCCGACATACTCGATGCTTTTGGAGTGGACGACGACCAAAAACCATCGCGAAACCTTGGCGCATTGTCACTTACAGCCGTAAAACTAATGATGGCTATTCATGGCGGAAAACTGAAAATTGAAAACATTGTCGGGCGGGGTGCGAGGGCAAGCCTGCACTTTGCGGCTAAAAAATGAAAAGATCAGCCCCAAAAAACCAAACATTTTTACTTGCAAATGCCTTTCATTCGGGATAAGCCCTTAAATTTGCAAGGATGAAAAAAAATCTGAAAATATTTGTTCTACTCTCAAGAATACCTTGGCCACTCGAAAAGGGCGATAAACTTCGGGCTTTTCACCAGATAAAAAGCTTGTCGGTGTGGGCTGACATCACATTATGTGCCCTAAACAGCGACTCTAAATCAGATAAGCAGCAGGCTTTCAAAGCCTTACAACCCTATTGTAAGTCGGTAACGTTTATTGATTTGCCCCGCAAGGCGCTGGCTTTTAATTTATTAAAGGCATTTTTCGCCGGCAGGCCCATTCAAAGCGGTTATTTCTTTCAGGCAAAGGCATTTAGGCAAGTTCAAAACCTGATTGCTAAAAACCAACCCGACCTTATTTACGCACAACTTTTGCGCGTGGCCGAATACGTTTGGCAACAGCCAATACCCAAGGTGCTCGACTATCAAGACGTTTTCTCAATGGGAATGAAGCGGCGCATGGAATTGGCATCTTGGCCATTCAGCCTGTTTTTTCGCCTCGAATACAGACGGCTCTTACGCTACGAAACTGCGATGTTCGAAAAATTCGACCTAAAAACCATCATCAGTTACCCCGACCGCGATCTTATTCCGCATCCTGAGCGCGATCAGATCATAGTAGTGCCAAACGGGGTTGATCATTCCTTTTTCAGGCCGATAGAAGCCGAAAAAAAATACGATCTCGTTTTCACCGGAAATATGTCGTATCCGCCCAACGTAAATGCAGCATTGTTTCTGTGCCGCGAAATTATGCCCATTGTTTGGCAAAAATTCCCTGAAACCACGCTTATGCTCGCAGGCGCAACCCCCGACCGGCAATTGCTCAAATTGCAGCAAGACAAAAGAATTGCGGTGAGCGGTTGGATGGACGACATAAGGCAGGCCTATGCCGGCGCAACAATTTTTATTGCCCCAATGAGAATCGGCACGGGCTTGCAAAACAAATTGCTCGAAGCCATGTCAATGAAGCTGCCCTGCATCACCACGCCTTTGGCTTTCGAACCATTGAAGGCAAAAGCCGGTAGCGAGGTTTTGGTGGGCGAAACTGCACAACAATTGGCCGAATTGGTTGAGCATCTGTTGCGATCCAAATCATATGTTGATCAAGTGGCCAATTTGGGCTATGATTTTGTGCACCGGAACTACAATTGGGATACCTCCACCGCAAAACTTTTTGAAGCAATGAATCAACTTGTACAACAAACCAGGCAATCAAAGGGAAATGATGGACTTAAAGAAGCTTAACGAACTATCAGTCACTATTTTAACTATTTCCCTAAAATATTACATAACGTTCACCTAATTATAAAAAGCTGTGTCAGACGACAAAAAGATCATTTTTTCAATGGTTGGAGTTAGCAAAATTGTGCCACCCAACCGACAGATTATCAAGGACATATACCTCTCTTTCTTTTATGGAGCAAAGATTGGTATTATTGGTTTGAATGGTTCTGGAAAATCAACCCTACTGCGGATAATTGCCGGAAAGGAGAAATCGTATCAGGGCGAAGTTGTGTTTTCGCCCGGCTATAGTGTAGGCATGTTGGATCAGGAGCCCGAGCTCGATCCGTTAAAAACAGTCAGGGAAATTGTTGAAGAAGGCGTTCAGGACGTCGTAAATCTGCTCAAAGCATACGAAGAAGTAAACAACCGTTTCATGGAGCCGATGAGCGACGACGAAATGGCAAAACTGATTGAAGAGCAAGGGCATCTTACCGACCTTATCGAGCAGAAAGATGCCTGGGAACTCGACAGCAAACTTGAGCGAGCCATGGATGCCTTGCGTTGCCCCGAAGGCGATACGCCGGTTTCGGTGCTTTCGGGCGGCGAGCGCCGCAGGGTAGCCCTATGCCGTTTGCTACTGAGCGAACCCGATATTTTATTGCTCGACGAGCCTACCAACCACCTTGATGCCGAATCGGTGGAATGGCTGGAAATGCATTTGCAACAATACAAAGGCACGGTGATTGCAGTAACGCACGACCGTTATTTCCTCGATCATGCGGCAGGATGGATTCTTGAACTTGATCGCGGCGAAGGCATACCCTACAAAGGCAATTATTCTTCGTGGCTCGAACAAAAAACCAAACGCCTCGAGATGGAGGAAAAAACCGAAAGCCGTCGCCGAAAAACCCTCGAACGCGAACTCGAATGGGTTCGGATGGCACCAAAAGCCAGACACGCCAAGTCAAAAGCCCGATTAAACTCTTACGAAAAGCTTCTGAACGAAGATACCAAACAAAAAGAAGAACGGCTCGAACTGTTCATTCCCGATGGGCCACGGCTGGGCAACAAAGTAATCGAGCTAACAAATGTGAGCAAAGCATTTGGCGATAAAATTCTATTTGAAAACCTGAGCTTTAGCCTGCCGCCGGCCGGCATTGTTGGGGTGATTGGACCCAATGGTGCGGGCAAAACAACCCTCTTTCGGATGATCATGGGCCTCGAAAAACCCGACTCCGGCAGTTTCGAAATAGGCGAAACCGTTAAAATTGGCTATGTAGGTCAGGCGCATGCCGACATTGACCCCGAAAAAACTGTTTTTGAGGTAATTTCGGGCGGGCACGACGATATTAAGCTGGGAAACCGAACCATCAATGCCAGAGCTTATGTGGCACGATTCAATTTTCAGGGCAACGACCAAGGAAAAAAAGCCGGAATATTGTCGGGCGGAGAGCGAAACCGCATGCATCTGGCAATGACCTTGAAACAGGAAGCCAACGTGCTGTTGCTCGACGAACCGAGCAACGACATTGATGTGAACACTTTAAGGGCACTCGAAGAGGGAATTGAAAATTTTGCCGGCTGTGCAGTAGTCATCTCTCACGATCGTTGGTTTCTCGATCGCGTAGCCACTCACATCCTGGCTTTCGAAGGCAATTCGCAGGCGTATTTCTTCGAGGGAAGCTACACAGAATACGAAGACAATAAGCGCAAACGCCTTGGCAATGCCGGCCCGAGCCGCATCAGGTACAAGAAATTAATGTCG
>CAYYDS010000154.1:0-6956 GCA_964470665.1 uncultured Lentimicrobiaceae bacterium | reverse complement strand
CAACTGGATGGTGGCTTTAATGGCGTCGTCCATAAACATCATAGGCAGGGCGGTATCTTCGCGCAGAAAACAGGTATAGCTGTTGTTGCGGACGGCTTCGTAGTATATTTCAACAGCATAGTCGGTGGTGCCGCCTCCGGCTTCGGTTTTGTAGCTGATAAGTCCGGGGTAGCGGAGACTGCGAAAATCAACCCCATAACGGCGGTTGTAATACTCGCCCCAGCGTTCGCCGGCCAGCTTACTGATGCCGTAAACCGTATTTGGCTCCATAATTGTAAGTTGCGAGGTGTTGTGTCGGGGAGTAGTAGGCCCGAAAACCGCTATTGAGCTTGGCCAAAACAGCTTTTTGGCATCCGAATCGCGCGCCAGTTCCAACGTATTCATCAGTGCGCGCATATTGATTTCCCAGGCCTGCTGCGGAATTTTTTCTGCATTGCCCGACAAAACGGCTGCCAAGTTATAAACCTGTGTAATTTTGAAACGAACCACAAAATGCAACAGATTGTTGTAGTCCATCACATCAAGGGTATTAAAAGGGCCGCTTTCGAGGATGTCTTTTGGAGGTTGTTTGATGTCGGTGGCAAAAACATTGTCGTTGCCATAAATTTTTCTCAGGGCTAAAGTGAGTTCTGAACCTATTTGTCCTGAACAGCCAATGATAAGGATGCGTTCCATAAAATGAGATTATCGGTTTCGGATTTTAGGCACAAAAGTAGGCGTTTTAGCCGAGCCTTCGGCTCAAAAACAGCCTCTTTTCCGACGATTTTTCATAGTTTTGCAGCCTTGAAGCATTTCTGACTATGATAAGCCGTTTTCAAAAATCCGATCAGTTGTTTGTGTACAACAGCCTTAGCCGCACAAAAGAGTTATTTGTTCCGCTGCATCAAAACCATGTGGGCATGTATGTGTGTGGGCCAACGGTTTATGGCGATGCGCATCTGGGGCATGCCCGCCCGGCAATTACCTTCGACCTGTTGTTTCGTTATTTTCGCCATCTGGGCTACAAAGTGCGCTATGTGCGCAACATAACCGATGTGGGCCATTTGGAAAACGATGCCGACGAAGGCGAAGATAAGATTGCCCGCAAAGCAAGGCTCGAAGAGCTCGAACCGATGGAAGTGGTGCAGCAATATACCGTAAGGTATCACAAAAACATGGACCAGCTAAATGTATTGCGCCCCTCAATAGAGCCACACGCATCGGGCCATATCATTGAGCAGATCGAAATGATAAAAAAGATTTTGGAAGCCGGATATGCTTACGAATCGGAGGGCTCGGTTTATTTTGATGTGGAGAAATACAACCGCGCTCATCATTACGGCATTTTGTCGGGAAGAAAAATCGAAGACTTGCTTAGCAACACCCGCGAACTTGCCGGCCAGAGCCAGAAAAGAAGCAGCATAGATTTTGCCATTTGGAAAAAAGCCGATCCTTCGCACATTATGCGCTGGCCTTCGCCCTGGGGAGATGGTTTTCCGGGCTGGCATATGGAGTGCTCGGCCATGGGATGCAAATATTTAGGCAATCAGTTTGATATACACGGTGGGGGGATGGATCTGATTTTTCCGCATCACGAATCGGAAATTGCCCAATCAACCATTGCAAATGGCAAAATACCTGTCCGCTACTGGATGCACAACAATATGATCACCATCAACGGGCAAAAGATGGGCAAATCGTTGGGAAACGCCATGTCGCTCGACGATATTTTTTCGGGCAGTCATCCCTTGCTGCAACAAGCTTATAGCCCGATGACCATCCGCTTTTTTATTTTGCAGGCACACTACCGAAGCACCCTCGATTTTAGCAACGAAGCCCTACAGGCAGCCGAAAAAGGCCTGAAACGGCTTATGGTGGCTGCCGACACCCTGAAAACCTTGAAACCTGCCGATGGAGCCCCACAATTGGGCGTTGAAGCCATTGTTAAAGCTTGCTACGACGCCATGAACGACGATTTGAGCAGCCCTATGGCCATTGCATCGCTCTTCGAGGCGGTAAAAATGATCAACTCGGTAAACGATGGCCATCAGCCCATCAATGCCGCCGAACTGGAGCTGCTTCAAGGTTTGTTTGATGGTTTTGTGTTTGATATCCTTGGCATATCGCAATCAGACGCCGACACCGGCCACCACATTGTGGATGGGTTGATGCAAACCATCATCGGCTTAAGGCAGGAGGCCCGGCTTCGCAAAGATTATGCAACGAGCGATGTCATCCGCGACAGGCTGGCTTCGCTGCACATCACTTTAAAAGATGGCAAAGAGGGAACGAGCTGGGAAATAGGAAATTAGGTGTTGGACTACGGCCAACGGCCTTTGTTTTTCATAGAAAGAAAGCCAGCCGTATTAAACCAATTGTTCAAACTGTTTTAGAAATCGCAAGTCGTTTTCAAAAAACAGGCGCAAATCATTAATCTGATATTTCATCATCGTGATGCGTTCGATGCCCATGCCAAAGGCGTAGCCGCTGTATTGCCGGCTATCAATGCCGCAGGCTTCCAGCACATTGGGATCAACCATTCCGCAGCCCAAAATCTCAACCCATCCGCTGTATTTGCAAATGTTGCAGCCTTTTCCGCCACAGATATTGCATGAAATATCCATTTCGGCCGATATTTCGGTAAATGGAAAATATGATGGGCGGAAACGGATACGCGTTTCGGGGCCGAAAAATTCGCGGGCAAAAAAGTAAAGGGTTTGTTTGAGGTCGGCAAACGAAACGTCTTTATCAATATAAAGCCCTTCGATTTGGTGAAAGATGCAGTGGGCGCGTGCCGAGATGGCTTCGTTGCGAAATACCCTGCCGGGCGCAATGATGCGAATGGGTAGTTTGCCTTGTTCCATCACCCTTACTTGCACGCTTGAGGTATGGGTGCGCAAAGCAATATCGGGCATTTTGCCAATGAAAAAAGTATCCTGCATATCGCGTGCCGGATGCTCTTCGGGGAAATTTAACGCGGTGAAATTGTGAAAATCATCTTCTATTTCGGGGCCCTCGGCAATGATGAATCCTAAACGTTCAAAAATGCTGTTGATGTTTCGCCTAACGATGGAGAGTGGATGCCTTCCGCCGGTTATTTCGCCTGCCGGAAGGCTGGTGTCGAGCTGAAGCTTGGCTTCTTCTTTGCCTGCAAAACGCGCCGATTGAATGTCGAGCATCTCCTGCGCCTTGGTTTTCAGCTCGTTTAGAAGCATCCCCATTTCTTTTCGGTTTTCGGGCAACACTTGCTTAAAGTCGTCGAACATGACGTGCACAAGGCCTTTTTTACTTAGGTACTTCAGGCGAAACTCTTCAACTTGTTCCTTGCTTTGAGCCTGAAACTGTTGAATATCGGCCAGCAGAGCGGCAATTTTTGTTTTCATTGGCAAGGGGGGGGAGGCTACTATAATATCAAGGTATGATTATTCTAGGATTTCGATTTTCATGTTAACGGGCATTACCGGCTTATCGCCTTTGGCTGTTTGCACGGCAGCAATTTTGTCAATCACATCAAAGCCGTCAATCACCTCGCCAAATACGGTATAAGTGCCATCTAAATGCGGAGTTCCCCCTTTGGCGGCATAGGTTTTTTTCTGCTCGTCGGTATATTTAACGCCCGTGCGTTGCGAAGCTGCAACAAGGCTGTTTTCGTCAAATTTTTGCCCCTGAACGATGTAAAACTGCGAGCCCGAAGAACGGCGTTCGGGGTTTGCCTGATCGGGCATGCGGGCTGCGGCTAAAGCGCCTTTTTTGTGATAATGCTGTGGAAGAAACTCGGCTTCAACGGTATAGCCCGGATCGTTGCGCCCGTCTTTATTGCCCCCGCCCTGAATCATGAAATTATTGATCACGCGGTGAAAGGGAGAATCGTTATACCATCCCTGTTTTACCAGTTTGATAAAGTTATCGCGATGCTTTGGGGTGTCGTTATAAAGTTTGGCCGTCATAGTGCCATAACTGGTTTTTATCAACACAATGGTTTCGGCTTTTTGTTGGGCCGAAAGACTAAGACCTAAGCTCATAGCCAAAATAAAAATCAGGGTTCTCATAATGATTGAAGAATTAAATGAACGGCAAAAATAAGAAAAGCCTTTGAAATGACAGACAAAGCCTTTTCGAAAGGGCAATTTAAGCCCGATGCTTATGGATTGTTGTCTTTTTTCTTTTCGGCGATGGCCGCCTTTGCCTTGTTGTAGCATACACGGCAGAGGGGTTCGTAGCTTTCGGTTTCGCCCAGAAGCACCAATTTATCACCTTCCACAATGCGGTGCGACACATGCGCCAGATTGCCGCATTGCATACAAATAGCATGCACTTTCGTAACATACTCTGCCACAGCCAGTAACTGCGGCATAGGCCCAAACGGATTGGCCTGAAAATCCATGTCGAGGCCGGCTATAATTACCCTTACCCCCCGATTGGCCAGTTGCGTGCAAACTGCGGTAAGCTCATTGTCGAAAAACTGCGCCTCGTCAATGCCAATCACATCCACATCGTGGGCATAAAAAAGAATTTGTGAAGCGCTTTCCACCGGTATTGAGCGGATGACATTGGAATCGTGCGATACAACATCTTCTGCACTGTAACGTTTGTCAATGTGTGGCTTGAAAATTTCAACCTTTTGGCGGGCAATACGGGCGCGGTTTAGCCTGCGGATAAGCTCTTCGGTTTTACCCGAAAACATGCTGCCGCAGATCACTTCGATCCAGCCGCCTCTGCTGGTAATATTGGTGTCTTTTTCGAGAAACATGAATACAGAATTGCAGTTTTGGCTATCTTTACATGCTGCAAATGTAACGAATCAATACTAAATTTTCGATCATAAGTTTTGTTTTACGATGGATAAAATGAAAAACATCAGCCTCCTTGGCAAAATGCA
Source organism: uncultured Lentimicrobiaceae bacterium (assembly GCA_964470665.1). GTDB lineage: Bacteria > Bacteroidota > Bacteroidia > Bacteroidales > F082 > JALNZU01. The sequence continues at coordinate 2,098 of CAYYDS010000154.1, read as the reverse complement.
ACAGCTCATCTCTTCGCTACAGCAACATATCGAACTCCTTGAAAATGAGGACGGTATTGTTAGGCCTGTGGATGTTAACCTGTTGCGCGAAAAAACCAGCTCAATCTACAACCTCGCCCTTCAGTTGAAAAGCGAAACAAAATTCTGGCCTGAAAACAAGGCCGAATGCGGGCAACAAATCATTATACCCGATCTAAATGCAACGCTTCGTGAGCCCGAACAAACCGAAAGGCCGGCGGCGGCAATAAATCTTGCGCCCGAAAACCCTGTGATTCGTGAGCCCGAAGCTGTTATCCCTGCACCGGCAAAGCAGCCCGATAAGGAAGCCGATGAGTTTTTTGGACCTTTTTCAAAAATCGAGAACCAAGCAGAAAGCATAAAGAGCGACTTGCAGCCCGACCAGCCGAAAACGGCAAATGTGGCAACCACACTCGATTTGTTTGGCGAAAGCACCGTTGTGGCCGACAAGCTGCATGTTTTAGACAATAGCTTAGCAAAAAAAATTGAAAAATCGAAAATCAACGACCTGCGGGAAGCCATTGGCATTAACGAAAAATTTTTGCTGGTAAACGAGCTCTTCGAAGGAAACATACAGTATTACAATCGCGCCATTGATGAGCTAAACAGTTTTGAGAGCTATACAGGGGCAAAAACTTATTTGATTGAGCTGAGCGTTTTGCACCGATGGGACAATAACAGCCCGGCTTATGAACGCATTTATCAGCTGATTGACAGGCGATTTGGCTACGAAGTTTGAAAAAAGATTTCAAGGTAATCAGACAAAAAACGCACATTACATCAATAACAAACGGGTAGAGTTATTTTAAAGCGACACAATTAATTTCTCACATGGCTTATTCAACTTATTGCAGTTAATTTCAGACTATGGCGAAACTTTTTCTTGTTCCAACCCCTATTGGCAACCTCGAAGACATTACGTTGAGGGCATTGCGTATTTTGCAGGAATCCGATCTGATAGCTGCCGAAGACACCCGCAAAACCTCCATTTTGCTCAAACATTACCAAATAGCCAAGCCCATGCTGGCTTTCCATCAATATAACGAGCATCGCGTTGTGGAGCAGATCGTTGACAGGTTGTTGCGGGGCGAAAAAGTTGCGCTGGTAAGCGACGCCGGAACGCCTGCAATATCCGATCCGGGATTTTTGCTGGTTAGGGCAGCCATTGCTTCATCGGTTGAAGTGGAATGCCTGCCCGGGGCAACGGCTTTTGTGCCGGCCATTGTTAATTCGGGCCTTCCGGCCGAAAGGTTTGTGTTCGAAGGGTTTTTGCCACACAAAAAGGGCCGGCAACGACGCATAAAAGAGATAGCCCTGCGCAGCATGACAACCATAATCTACGAATCGCCCCACCGTTTGGTGAAGACCTTAGAGCAAATGGCCGAAGCAGCCGGATACGAACGCCGAGCCTGCGTTTCGCGCGAATTAACCAAGGTTTTCGAGGAAAACCAACGCGGCACGCTCGGAGAACTTTTAACCTATTATAAACAGCAAAGCGTAAAAGGCGAAATTGTGATGGTGATTGAAGGGGCAAACAGCAATCAAAAAGAACAAAATGAAGCCGAAGAAGAATAAAAACTACAGCAAAATCCGCACTCCTTCATCCAAAAATAAATAATAACACACAGAAAAACAGCTGTATAAGAAATAAAGTTGTATATCTTGCTGCAATTTCTTTATTTTGCACAGCTGTTTAACTAAAACTTTATCAGTTATGTCAGAAATCAAAGACAAAATCGTATCCATTATTGTGGAAAAATTAGCTGTTGAACCGGCCGAAGTTACCTATGAAGCCAGTTTTACCAACGACCTTGGCGCCGACTCGCTCGACACCGTAGAGCTGATCATGGAATTTGAAAAAGAATTCAACATTGCCATTCCGGACGATCAGGCTGAAAAAATTGCCACAGTTGGCGATGCTATCAGATTTATTGAAGAGAAAAAAGGATAAGATTTCTTATGGAGCTAAAAAGAGTTGTAGTAACAGGGATAGGTGCTATCACACCGATTGGTAATAATGTCGCTTCCTATTGGGAGGGTCTCATCAATGGCGATAATGGCGCTGCTGATATTACCCGCT
>CAYYDS010000153.1:0-6959 GCA_964470665.1 uncultured Lentimicrobiaceae bacterium | reverse complement strand
GCCTTCTGTTCCGCGTGTGTCGTCGGGCACTTTCTCGGCAAACATCTGATAATATTTGATGGCTTCGTCAAATTTTTGGGTGGTTTTCAGGAGGTCGGCATAAACCAGCAAGATATCGGGGTTTCGGTCTTGATAACCGGCTTTTAGCACTCTGCGGTAAGCAATTTCGGCACGTTTTGCAGCGCCTGTAAGGCGATAGCATTCTGCCATGCGGTAGTTGATCCGGTCTTTTTCGGCCGGATTATTTTTTACTTTCCCAAAAGCTTTTTTATAGCGTTCAAGAGCAATGCTGTATTGCTTGCGCTCAAAGGATTCGTCGGCACCTTTAGCCGGGTTTCGCTGAGCAAAAACCTGACCACTAAGGAGTAAGGCAAAAAAAATGAGAGTAAAATAAATACGCTTTCTAACCATGCTTTTTCAGGTCTTTATCCTTTGGTTAACGTTTTAACCTTTGATTTATTGGATTTTTTATGTTTTACATTTTTCGCTCTACCCTACCCGTTTCGGCATCTGCTTCGGGCAGTGCCGGTTTTTGCTCTTCGGTAGGTGCTTCATTGGCTTCTTCGGGCTTTTTTTCTTCCGGATTTTGGGTAAGTGGTTGTTGGCCCGTATTGGACCGTTGTTCCAAAAAGTCGTTGAGCCGGGTTTCGCGGTCGAGGCGTTGTATCTCTTTGTTAATTTCGTTGGTAAAACCGGCCGATGCACGCTTCATCTCGTTGATGGTTTTACCGATTGTGCGTGCCACTTCGGGCAGTTGCTTAGGCCCCATTACTACAAAAACGACTAAAAGGATGAGGATGAGTTCGCCTGTACCGATGTCGAAGAAAAGCAGCATAGCCTTAAAAATTTGGCTTCAAAAATACGAATAAAGCCTTTAGCAACAGCGGGTAATTTGGCAATAAAAAAAAGTCCGGCAACATAAGGTTTATGGCCGGACTTTTTTTTAAGAAAACAGTAATTATGCTTTTTGCTCTTTTGCAGCAAGTTGCTTTGCTGTAGCTTCTTTTTTCTTTTTCGTGAGGCCTAATAAGTCGTAGGCGACAGGTGCAGCGTTGAATACAGAAGAGTAGGTTCCCAACATGATTCCGATAAACAATACAAACACAAAGCCTCGAATTACTTCGCCACCAAAGATAAGGATCATCAAAAGCACGATAAGGGTAGTGCCTGAGGTATTCACCGTACGGCCTAAGGTGCTGTTCATTCCGTGGTTCATATTATCTTCGAGCGAGCGTTTGGGGTGCAGCTTTAAGTTTTCGCGAATACGGTCGAAGATGATCACGGTGTCGTTGATGGAGTATCCGATAATTGTTAGAATAGCTGCAATAAACGACTGATCTACTTCGAGGCTGAATGGCATGATGTTGTAGAAGAGCGAGTAGAGCCCAAGCACAATAATGGCGTCGTGCATAAGCGCGATGAGGCCGGCCAAACCGTATTGCCACTTTTTAAACCGGATAGCGATGTACACAAAAATTACGATCAGGGCAAAAACAACCGAAAGAACGGCTTTGTTGCGGATATCGGATGCAATGGTAGGCCCTATTTTTTGTGAGCTGAGGATACCGATTGTGCGGCCGGCATCGTCGCCCTCGGCGGTAAAGCTGTCAAAGCTGAGGTCTTTCTCATAAAGCGGTTTCAGGCTTTTGTAGAGCATGGTTTGTATGAGTGAATCCACTTCTTTGCCATCGTCTTCAACCATGAATTTGGTGGTAATTTTCACCTGCCTGTCGGGGCCAAAAGTTTTTACTTCGGGTGTAGCTTCGGTAAATTCCGCATTTAATGCATGACGTACATCGTTCACGGTTACATCTTTATCAAAACGAACCAAATAGGTGCGTCCGCCGGTAAAGTCAACACCGTAGTTGAAGCCGCGAATAAAGACTGAGGATAAACTTATTAAAATAATCGTTCCTGAAATGAGGTAGGCTTTTTTGCGAAATCCTAACCAATTGAAGTTCACATTAGCCAAAAAGTCTTTCGTCCATTTTGTTTCGAAGCTTACATTTACGTTTTTGTCTAACAGGTAGATAAGAATGAGTCGAGCAATAAAGATTGCCGTAAACATCGAGGTTAAGATACCAATAATCAGGGTGGTAGCAAAACCTTGAACCGGGCCGGTACCAAAGATGTAGAGGATGATACCGGTGAGAAGAGTGGTTACGTTACCGTCAATAATGGCAGAATAAGCGTTTTTATAACCGTCGTCCAAGGCTAATCGCAAGCCTTTTCCGGCTCTAAGCTCTTCTTTAACGCGTTCGTAAATAATCACGTTGGCGTCAACGGCCATACCCATTGTAAGCACAATACCGGCAATACCGGGAAGTGTAAGAACAGCCCCCAGCGAAGCTAATACGCCAAACAGCAGAAATACGTTGGTAAGCAGGGCAATGTTGGCAACAAGGCCTCCTCTGTTGTAGAAGAACCACATATAGAGCAGCACCATGAAAAATGCAAGCACAAAGGAATACAGACCTGCTGTAACGGCTTCGCGGCCAAGCGAAGGACCAACAACGGCTTCTTCGATAATGCGCGAAGGAGCAGGCAACTTACCGGCTTTCAGAATGTTGGCTAAGTCCTGAGCTTCTTCAATGCTCATTTCGCCACCCGAAATGCTTGAGCGTCCGTTGGGAATTTCATCGTTAACAACGGGATAGGAATAAACATAATCATCCAAAACGATGGCTACCTGCTTGCCGATATTTTCGCCGGTAAGGCGTTTCCAGCTTTTGGCGCCTTCGCTGTTCATTTGTATGGTTACTTCCACTTTACCGTTTTGGTCGTAGTCTTGGCGGGCATCCACAATAACTTCGCCGCCAAGGGCTGCGTTGTTGTCGCGCGATGCTTTAAGGGCAACAAGTTCGAGTATTGCGGGAGCACCCGATCCGCCACGCGGTTTAACCGTCCAGGCCAGTTTCAGGTTGCGCGGAAATACGCCCTGCACTTTTCTGATCATCTGATTGATACGGGCTGTATCTTTTATCTGTGCTTGACCAACGCGTGCCGTATTAGCCGGAAAATAGCTACCCGACTCATCTTGGGCATAAGAGGGCACCAGATATGCATAAAGTGGGTTCTTTTTTGCATATTCATCGAAGTTGGAATCGTTTTTCGAGGAATCGGCTGTGGCGGTTAATTTTTCAATCAGGCTCTTGGTCGAGTCGGCCTCAGAAGTATTTTCAACTTCGGCATTTGTTTCTTCAGCAACAACTTCGGTGCTATCGGCTACGGTTTCTTCATCAAGCTGTTTGTCCACATCGGCAAGCTGAGCCAGGCGTTGATTAGCTTCATCGAAAAAAGTATATATTTCGGAAAAGTTGTAGGTTTCCCAAAATTCGAGTTGGGCTGTTCCCTGCAGCAGGTTGCGCACGCGTTTTGGGTCTTTGATGCCCGGAAGCTCAACCAATATACGGCCCGAAACAGCCAGTTTCTGAATGTTAGGCTGTGTTACCCCAAAACGGTCAATACGGGTACGCAAGATCTGGAATGAGCGATCAACGGCGCCATCTGCTTCGGCACGAATCACCTTTAATACTTCATCGTTGGACGAACTTGTGGTGATGCCCTTATCTTTGAACTCATAGAGGAAGATAGATGCTAAGCGGGCATTGGGATCAGCCTCTGAAAACGACTCGCCAAAGAGAGCAACAAAGTCTTTCTGGCTGTTTTTTTGTTTCTTTTTGGCCATTTCCATAGCCTGAACGAAAACCGGATCTTTGCTATAGCCCGACAATGCATTGATGATATCCTGAACAGAAACTTCGAGCACTACGTTCATCCCGCCCTTGAGGTCGAGACCCAGATTGATTTCCCTCTCTTTTACATCCTGATAGGTGTATTTATCAATGAGGATGTTGTAAACCACCTGGCTTTCCATCGAGTCGAGGAAATAGGTTTCTCTGGCATCTTTAATTGAATCTAATTTGCGCCCGAAGTCGGCCTGGTTGCCCTTTGAAAGATCGGTGGCAAGCTGTGTTGCAACTTCGCTTTCTGCATAGCGTTTTGCCTTTCTCTCAACTCTTCCCGAAACATAGGTGAAGGAAAGCTGATAGAGAGACACCAGGGCCAAAGCAACTGCAAAAACTTTAATAGCTCCTTTGTTCTGCATTTCTAAATCTGATTAAATTACGTATTATCGTCTGTCAATTTTTTTTGAGGGTGCAAAATTAGAATAATATTTGACAACTGCCAATAATTCAAGTATTAATTGAAGACGGCACCTCAATTATTAGTTCAAAGGCTCATAAAAACAAAAAATCAAAAGCTGTTTTCTATGAATCATTTGCGATTACATCGCTAAATTATTTAGATTCATTCCACAAAAAGTTATTACCTTTGTGGCCAATTTATCCCTAACAAAAAATTATATCCTATGAAAAAAACATTCATGTTTGCATTACTGCTGGGAGGTTTTGTTGCATTTCAGAGCTGTGGCGGCGGCGATACCAAAACAGATAAGCCGGCCGAAACAACGGTTGCTGAAACCGAAGTAGCTCCTGCCGAATCGGATGAGCCCTTTGCTGCCGGCAAGAAAATTTATATGGAAAAATGCGTTGTTTGCCATCAAGCTAACGGCGAAGGTGTTGCCGGCGCATTCCCTCCGTTGAAAAATTCTGATTACCTATTAGCCGACAAAGTGCGCGCTGTGGCTCAAACCCTCAACGGATCGAACGAAGTGATGATCGTAAACGGGCAGTCGTACAACGCTCCTATGCCGCCACAGGTTGATACCAAAGAAGACGCAGTGGCAGTAATCAATTATGTATTAAACTCCTTTGGCAACGACGGCGGAACCGTTACGCTGGAAGAAGTAGCAGGTGTTGATATTCACCCCAGATAGTTTAGTCCTAAAATGATGAAGCGGCTGTGCCGCTTCAAAAAAATCATACTTACCAACCGCCCTTTTGAAGGGCGGTTTTTTTTATCTGAGCCGGATGAGTGTGCCTGCCGGCAAGCTGTTGTCGTTGGGGAGGTCGTTCATCTTCAAAAGTTGCGTAAGCCGTATTCCATAGCGTTGCGACAACTCTTTCAGGCTTTCGCCTTCGTGTAAAAAGTGATCGGTATAGCTAAACGATTTGCGGGCTTTTTTCTCCACATAGATGAAGCTGCCTTCCAGCAGACTGTCGGATTTTGTGAGCTCATTGTATTTTCGAAGCTGCCACGAAAACATGCCCAGCTCCTTGGCCAGGCCGGCAATATTATCGCCTTTTGATAAGAATATCAGCTTCTTACGGTTGTTTTGATAAACGGTACGCCCCGATTTTATCTGTTTTACCATTTTGAAATCTGCCGGATTGACAACCGGATTAGGATGAAGCGCAACAGGCGTGCCATCGGGTTTTTCGCCTATCAGGCCCATTGCTATGCTATCGTAATGATAAAGGCGGTAGCGCTCAATCAGCCCCGACAGAAGCTTGGAGTAGTGCGGGTTGGTAGCATATCCGGCTTCTTTTAGCCCGTCGGCCCAGGCTTTATAATCCATAAGCGGCAAATTGAACAATGCGCCATAACGGCTGCGGCTTGTTAAAAAAAGCGAATGATCCTCGTATGATTCTTCGGCATGTTGATATGCTCTGAAACATTCATTCTTTTCATCATCATCCATGAAAAAGGTTTTACCCGTCCATTCTTTATGGCATTTAATGCCAAAATGGTTGTTGGCTTCGCGGGCCAGCACGCTGTTTCCATTGCCCGATTCGAGCATGCCCTGAGCCAAAGTGATCGAGGCCGGAATGCGGTAAGTTTGCATCTTTTTCAGCGCAACTTCCTTATACCTTATAATATAGTCTTCGCTGCTCATTCTGTTTTGGGCAGCCAGTGGAGGTGAAGCCAAAAAAATGGATATAAAAAAAACAAAAGCGGGAATGCGCTCCGTCATAAACACGAAGATTTGGCGCAAAAGTAGGCAAAATCAATGATTTCGGGGTCTTTTATAATTCTAAAAAGGCACAAAATAAACCCTCGCCAAACCAAAATTCCGCCCTATTTTTGCCTTTTCGCTAAAACCATGGAGCTGATTAGAAAATATTTTCCGGAATTAACCCGCACACAACTCGAGCAGTTTGAAGCCTTTGAGCCGCTGTTTGCCGATTGGAACAGCAAAATCAACTTAGTGTCGCGCAAAGACATGGAGCATTTTTACCTGCACCATGTGCTTCACAGCTTGGCCATTGCACGCTACCTGCACTTTGTGCCCGGAACGCGCATTTTAGATGTTGGCACCGGAGGTGGGTTTCCGGGAATTCCGCTTGCCATCTTTTTCCCGCAATGCAGTTTTCTGCTTATGGATAGCATCGGGAAAAAAGTGAAAGCCGTTGAAGCTATGGCTAACTCATTAAATATCAACAATATACAAACTACACAGCAAAGGGTTGAATTATCTGCCGGAAGATATGATTTTATCGTAAGCCGGGCCGTTACTACCTTAGCTGAATTTGTAGGCTGGACTGCTCAAAAAATTGAAAGGCAAAGCCGCAATCCGAAACCCAACGGAATCCTTTACCTCAAGGGGGGCCATCTGAGCGAGGAACTGAAACAGCTTCCAAAACGTTGGGTGACACAACTTATTCCGCTGAGCGGCTGGTTTGAGGAAGAGTTTTTCGAAACCAAATCGCTGGTTCATCTATACTGATCCATTTTTGAAACAACAACTCTTGCTGTCAAGTTCATTTTTCGCCAGTCTTTAGCAGTCAGGCTATTTTTTTTCTACTTTAGCCGCTTGTTTTACCATTAAAATAATACCGTATGGAAAAAATCAAAACCACCTTGCGCGACTCGGCTGTGGCCCGCTGGATTGCGCTCGCCCTGATCTCACTCACGATGTTTTTTGCATATTTCTTCGTGGATGTAGCATCGCCTTTGCAAAATCTTTTGGAACGCGAACACAGCTGGTCGCCTGAAACCTTCGGGATGTTGGGTGGATCAGAGTTTTTCCTCAATGTATTTGCTTTCTTCCTTAT
>CAYYDS010000152.1:4727-6974 GCA_964470665.1 uncultured Lentimicrobiaceae bacterium | reverse complement strand
TTATTTCGTCAACGTTTGTAGTTTGATTGATTTCGAGGGTGAGTATCGCCAGCGACATATTGGGCACAGGCACCCTCACGGCATTCGACGTAAGTTTTCCCTTGAGCGAAGGGATGGCTTTGGCAGCCGCCGAACCTGCTCCTGTTTCGGTAATTACCATATTAAGCGGTGCCGAGCGGCCGCGACGCATCTTTTTATGGTAGTTATCGAGCAGGTTTTGGTCATTGGTGTAGGCATGGATGGTTTCGATATGACCTTTAATAATACCATAAGCCTTTTCGATAACTTCTAAACCCGGCACAATGGCATTGGTGGTGCATGATGCTGCCGAAAATATGGTTTCGGGCTCAATGGGAACCATGTTTTGGTTTACTCCATATACAATATTGGGGATATCGCCTTTGCCCGGCGCCGTAAGAAGCACTTTTGCAACGCCCTTGGCTTTAAGGTGGCGCGACAGGTTCTCACGATCGCGAAAAACTCCGGTATTGTCAATTACCAATGCATCTTGAATGCCATATTTTGTATAATCGGGGTCTTCGGGATTGGCTGCCGAAATAAATTTAATGATCTGCCCGTTCACAACCATTGCATTGTTTTCGAGATCTTCGTTGGCTACTCCATGAAAGTATCCATGAACCGAGTCTTTGCGAAACAGCGAAATTCGTTTTCTTATCTCATCGGGGGTGTTTGACCGCGTTACAATGGCTCTGAGGCGCAAATGGCTTCCGTTGCCGGCAAACAAAATGAGCTCGCGGGCAAGCAGTCTTCCAATACGGCCAAAACCATAAAGCACCACATCCTGTGTGCGGGCACTACGGGGCTCAACACCTATAAATGTTTTCAGTTTGTCTTTTATAAAGGCATGCTCATCGGCATAATTATGTTTTTCATCGGTCCATTCCGAATTTAAACGGCCAATATCAATTCGCGCCGGAGCAATTTTTAGCTGATAGATTGCTTTGGCAAGCAGCAGCGAATCTTCTACCCTGACCGGTTTTTTCAAAATAGTTTCGGCGCGAATGTGTTTGTTGAGCACTTTTCCCGACCCGCGATTGATAAGTACCGAGCGCAGCAAAATGAGCTCAACCGATTTTTCGTACCACAACTTACTCACTACATTAATCAGTTCGGAGGCAGCCATTTCCATTTCGATCCATGACTTAATTGTACTGTTGAAATTTTCCATACTTTCTTGTTTTTGGTTTATAATTTTTAAGACTGATCGGGTTTTGCAGCAAATATAAACTTTTATGCAATCGTTTTCGGATGTTGAAAAAAATAAAAAAAAGAAACAGGCGGATTGCCTGTTTCTTTTTTGATTCAAAAAAACAGTATAAAAAAATTACTGCCCGAGATATGCTTTTAGCTGCCGGTTTCGTACCGAATTTTTGAGGTTGCGAATGCCACGTTCTTTAATTTGTCGAACCCTTTCGCGGGTGAGGTCAAATTTTGCGCCAATTTCTTCAAGGGTGTAACCGTGGCTCATTCCCAATCCGAAATACATGCTTAGCACTTCACGTTCTTTTTCGTTTAGCATACGCAGCAGGTTTTGAATCTCTTTTCTGAGCGATTCGGTCATGAGTCTTTCATCGGTTTCTTCCATGTCGTCGGGAACATATTGGTCAAGAAACATCACATCTTCGTCTGTCACAAGAGGTGCGTCCATACTGATAACCCTACTGCCTATCTTCATTGCGGCTTCAATTTTTGCTTCGGGCAAATCCATTTGTTCGGCAATTTCTTCAGCTGAAGGCGGCCGTTCATACTTTTGTTCAAGCTGCGAGCTAACCTTTTTTATACGGCTTAACGCGCCAACCTGATTTTGCGGCAGCCTAACAATGCGCGACTGTTCGGCTAAAGCCTGTAAAATTGATTGCCTGATCCACCAAACTGCATAGGAAATAAATTTGAAACCGCGCGTTTCGTCGAAACGGCGGGCGGCCTTGATCAAACCAAGGTTGCCTTCGTTAATAAGGTCAGGTAGGCTAAGGCCTTGATTTTGATATTGTTTTGCTACAGAAACCACAAAGCGCAGGTTGGCATTTACAAGGCGATCCAGGGCTTGCTGATCGCCCGTTCGAATCTTGCGAGCAAGCTCAACTTCCTCATCAGCCGTGATCATTTCTTCTTTGCCAATGTCCTGAAGGTACTTGTCTAACGACGCGTTTTCACGATTTGTGATGGATTTTGTTATTTTTAACTGCCTCATTTTGTATTATTTACGTATATTTACTATTCATCTCA
>CAYYDS010000152.1:0-4717 GCA_964470665.1 uncultured Lentimicrobiaceae bacterium | reverse complement strand
CTGTTCTCCATTCAAAACAAGTGAACAGCGTCCTTATTTTACTACAATTAACAAACCAAACTTGTTAGTTGTTTTGTTTTAGGTGTACATTATCCCTAACTTATTGATTTTCAAAAGTAATAAAAATAATTTAAATTTATTCTAAATTATTTTATAAATTCAAAACTTATTTTCATTCCATTCGGATACATGCCTTGCACGCGAACGGTTTTACTGCTTAATGCCAGTATTGCCTGTTCTAAATCGGACTTATTTCCAACTTTTTTTCCATTTACCTGAAGGATAATAAAATCATTTCCGATCCCTCCACGGCGCAAAACGCCATCTTTCACGCCTGTAACTTTCAGGCCGTAGGTTACTCCATATTCTTCCTTTTCGGATTCTTTCAGGGCTTCGAGTTGAGCGCCCAATTCGGCATTAAAAAACGATTCTTCGCGCTTCACAACCTGAGTTGTTCCATCTTGATTTCTTAGGGTTACTTCTTTTGTGATGGTTTTTCCGTTACGCAGCAAGAGAAGTTTGGCGGTTTCGCCCGGGCGATGTTGCCCCACAGCCTCAAGCAGTTGCGAAATGCTGTTAACCGTTTTTTTATCTACTTCCAGAATGACATCGCCCGATTTTATTCCGGCATCTTTAGCGCCTCCGTTGTCGGTAACACGAGCCACATAAACCCCTTTTATATTTGGCTCGCCGGCTTCTTTGGCCAAATTTTCGTCCATTTCTCTAATTTCAACGCCCAAAAATGCCCTTTGCGGCTCGCCAAAACAAATAATATCATCTACCACTTTTTTTGCAATATTGCCGGGGATGGCAAATGAATACCCTTCGTAAACTCCTGTTTGTGAAGCTATTGCCGCGTTTATCCCAATGAGTTCGCCGGCTGTATTCACCAAGGCGCCACCGCTATTCCCTCTGTTGACTACCGCATCGGTTTGAATAAAAGAATCAACCGATGAACGATTACCTAAAATATTGATATTACGCGCCTTGGCGCTAACAATTCCTGCTGTAACAGTAGAAGTCAGGTTAAACGGATTGCCTACTGCCAGCACCCACTCCCCTATCTTCACATCGTCGGAGTTGCCAAATACTAAAAACGGCAGATTTTTGCCTTCAACTTTGATGAGAGCTATATCGGTTGTGGGGTCGGTGCCTACAATTTCGGCCTTCATCTTTCGTTTATCGTTAAATGTAACTTCAATATTATCAGCATCTTCAACCACGTGATTATTGGTTACGATGTATCCGTCGGCCGAAAGAACCACGCCCGAACCAAAACCAACCAAGCTGCGATAGCCACCGTGAAAAGGGCTTCCGTTTAAAAACTCGCGCAATGAGCCATAAAAATCATCGTATGAGCGACTCCGCTGTTTCATTTCGGTTCGGATATGCACCACGGCATTTACAGTATTTTCGGCTGCCTCAATAAAACTGGCCTCTTGCGGGGGCGCGGCAAATCGGGTATTGTAAACCTTCATTTCCTGAGGCTGCTGCGAAACGGTATTAAAACTGCCAGCTGCTGAATAAGAAGCATTTTTGCGTGGCGAGAAAATCATAAACATGAGCAGAACTGCCAGTCCGCCGGCAATTCCAAACAGAAAACTTTTTATTCCACTTTTCATAATTCAAAACTTTTATGCAATTAACGAGGCGAAAGCGCTGAAAGTTTTATTTCGCATGTTAATTGATGTTAATCTGTTCAATGAAAAAAGCGCCATTTTTGTGTTTTAATCCTAAATTTGCATCAAAAATTGCACCAAATACAGGCTTTGGTGCCAAGGTTAACGTTTATTAACAGCTTCATTTTCATGTCAGCAGCAAGTTTACCAATTGCCTTTTGGAAACTCCACGGATCGGGCAACGATTTTATTTGCTTCAACGGTTTCGAGCCCTTGCCCAAGTTCACGGCAGCACAAATAGCCCGCATTTGCCACCGCCATCTGGGAGTTGGCGCCGATGGCCTGATTATTCTTGAACCCAGCAAAGAGGCCGGTTTATTACAATTCGGACGGGAACGAAGGAAGCATGTGTGGCAATGGTGGCCGCACAGCTGCCGTTTTTGCACAATTATTGGGCATCGGCAAGCAAAAAGGCAATTTTATGGCCTACGACGGTTTGCATAATTATATAATTCATAATCAGGAATATAACCTTTATGATGTGGAACTAACGATGGCCGATGTAGATCATTACGACTGGCTCTCGGGTGGTTTGGTTGTCAACACAGGATCGCCACATTATGTATTGTTTTCGGATCATGTGAAAACGCTCGATGTTGTTGGCCGAGGGCGTTCTCTCAGGTATTCCGAAGCGTTTAAACCGGCCGGAACGAATGTTAATTTTCTGGAAGTAGCTCAAAACGATGCTTTCTTGCGCACTTATGAGCGTGGGGTTGAAGACGAAACACTCAGTTGTGGCACAGGTGTAACGGCTGCAGCCATTGCACTGTTTTTCAAAAACAGAAAAGAAGAGCAGGCCATCCAAACCAGAGGGGGGCTGTTGCGCGTAAAGCTAAAACTGCAAAACAATGCTTTTACACAAATTAGCCTTCGAGGCCCGGTTTGTGTGGTGTTTTCGGCACATCTTGAAAGCAACATTTCAAACATAGAACCCATTTAGTTTTATTTGCTAACTTTGTTGCTTTAAACGCTTATGTATCTGCAATCGGGCAATATTGCACTTCGGGCTGTTGAACCCTCCGACAGCGACCTCCTCTATGAGTGGGAGAACAATATTGATTTATGGAAAGTGAGCAACCGCTTGTCGCCAATTTCAAAATTTGAAATTGAACAATTCATCCTCAGCAGCCACGAAATACAACATCAAAGCCAGATTAGACTGATGGTTATGCTTACTGAGCATTCCTCAGCTGAAACCATTGGTAGCGTTGATGTTTACGACATTGATTTTTTACATCTGAGGGCCGGAATCGGAATATTTATCAGTGAAAAATATCGCCTGAAAAACAATGCAAAAGCCGCCATCCGCCTCGCTGAACAGTATTGTTTTGAAACATTGGGATTATATCAGCTTTATGCCCTGGTGGGAAGCAAAAATAAGCCAAGTCTGAAACTATTCAACGCATTGGCATACCGCAACACCGACTGCCGCACCGATTGGCTAAAAGATGACGACGGCTACGAAAACCTGCATTGTTTTCAAAAAAACGTGAAAGAATACCAAAAGATAAAAAATAATGAGCACATACCATAGGCAATATGGAAATCCTTTGCGTCGCAAAGCAATAAAACGAAGAAGACGCATCATTATCATCAGCATTCTGCTGTTCCTGCTTATTGTTGGTGTTGGTGCCTATATGCTTTATCTTATTTTTTTGAAGCCAAATGTTTGGACTTCGAGCAAGAAAGAAAGCGAAGTATTTATTCGCACAGGCAGCACCTATGAAGACGTGCGTCATCTACTTTTCGAAAAAGGGCTGATTGTCAGGAGAAACGACTTCGAACAAGCCGCCAAATGGCTAAATTACACAAATCACGTAAAGCCCGGCCATTACATTATTGAACACGAAATGGACAACTTCAGCCTGATTAAGCTCTTAAAATCGGGTCTGCAAAAACCCATACAACTCACTTTCAACAACATACGCGATATACCTCAATTAGCCGGAAGGGTATCGAAACAAATCGAAGCCGATTCTACAGAAATCATCCAACTTCTTAACGACAGCATTTTTCTAGGCCGAATTGGATACAACAGCAACACCATTTCTGCCCTTTTTATTCCGAACACCTATGAGTTTTGGTGGACAACAAACGCCAACGACTTTGTTACCAGAATGTTGAACGAAAACATCAAATTCTGGAACGACGACCGTTTAGCCAAAGCCAATGCAATTGGGCTAAACAAAATAGAAGTGTCGGTTTTGGCTTCAATTGTTGAAAAAGAAACCAATAAAAACAGCGAAAAATCACGAATTGCAGGAGTTTACCTCAACCGCCTAAAAGGAGGCTGGCGGCTTCAGGCCGATCCCACGCTCGTTTTTGCAGCCGGCGATTTTGAGATACGCCGCGTGCTCGATGTGCATAAAACAATTGACTCGCCTTACAACACCTATATGTATCCGGGGCTGCCTCCGGGCCCAATCTGCATCCCCTCAATCGAATCTATTGATGCTACGCTTAAACCCGAAAAACACTATTACTACTATTTCTGTGCAAAAGACGATATGTCGGGCTATCACGTTTTTGCCAGCTCTTACAGCGAGCACGAGCTCAATGCCTGGCGTTTTCGGCAAGCACTTAACAAATTGAATATCAGAAAGTAACAATTAATGAAAGCATTCAAAGCATACGACATCCGCGGCAAATGGGAAGTTGATTTCAATGCCGATGATGTTTACAAAATCGGCTTTTTCCTTCCGGAAATCCTTGAAACCAACACGATTCTCGTTGGCCGCGATATACGCCAATCATCCGATTCTGTTTTCAACGCCCTAAGTCGCGGAATAACCGACGCCGGAGCCAATGTGCACGACGCCGGCTTATGCACGACCCCTCTAATTTATTGGGCAACAGGCAACTACAACTACGGAGCTTCGGTCATGATTACGGCTTCGCATAACCCGAAAGACCATAATGGCCTGAAGATTTCGGGAGCAAACGTGAGGCCCATAGGCTACGATACAGGCCTGGATAAACTTGAGCACCTGGTTGAAAATAAGGCTGTTAAACCCGAAAAAACGAAAGGAAATATTTTG
>CAYYDS010000151.1:0-6976 GCA_964470665.1 uncultured Lentimicrobiaceae bacterium | reverse complement strand
ACTATGCGGGCTTTAGTACGTTTAGTTGGTAAAAGAAGGAAATTACTCGATTATCTTAAAGCGAAAGACATCGAACGGTACCGCGAAATCATTAAGAAGCTTGGTATCCGTAAATAAAAAAACCGCGACCCCCGGGAGTCAACGGAAAGGCAATTGCAATGATTGCCTTTTTGCATTTTCTGAGGCTGCATTCACCTACTTACAAAACTAAACTATGACCCCTCAAGGCATTAAGAAAACATTTAGCCTGCCCGATGGTAGGATTGTTACTATCGAAACAGGTAAATTAGCCAAACAGGCCGATGGAGCTGTTGTGGTAAGTGTGGGAAATACCATGCTGTTGGCAACGGTTGTTTCGGCCAAAGAAGCCAAAGAAGATGTGGATTTTATGCCACTCTCGGTTGACTACAAAGAAAAATATGCGGCTACCGGAAAATTTCCGGGCGGATTTTTCAAACGCGAAGCACGCCCTTCTGACTATGAAGTGCTGATTGCCAGATTGGTTGATCGCGCTTTGCGCCCGCTTTTCCCTGATGATTACCATGCCGAAACGCAGGTTCTTATCAACCTTATTTCGGGCGATACCGCTGTTCCGCCCGATGCATTTGCCGCTTTGGCTGCTTCGGCTGCCCTCGCCGTTTCCGACATCCCTTTTCATGGGCCGATTTCCGAAGTTCGGGTAGCCCGCATCAACGGCGAATTCGTCATTAACCCCGATTTTGCCGCTTTGGAAAATGCCGACCTCGATCTGATGGTTGCCGCTACGCTCGACAACATTATGATGGTAGAAGGCGAAAGCAAAGAAGTATCGGAAGCCGTGATGCTCGAAGCCCTCAAAACCGCTCATCAAGCCATTAAAGTGCAATGCCAGGCGCAGTTAGACCTTGCCGCGATGGTTGAAAAAGCCAACCCGAAACGCGAATATTGCCACGAGCGAAACGATGAAGAGCTCAAACAAGCCGTTCATGCTTTTGCTTATCAGGCCTGTTATGATATAGCCCTTAAGGGAAACCCAAACAAACATGAAAGAGCTGCTGCTTTCAGCGAAATTTACGACAGTTATATTGAAACCCTGCCCGAAGAAGAACTTGACGAGAAAACACCTTTAGTAAAACGCTATTTTCACGATGTTGAAAAAAAGGCCGTTCGCGATGCCATCCTTCAGGAAAAAGTTCGTTTGGATGGACGTAAGTTAAACGAAATCAGGCCAATATGGAGCGAAGTTGATTATTTGCCTTCGGCACACGGATCGGCCATATTCACCCGCGGCGAAACGCAAGCATTGGTTACCGTTACGCTTGGCAGCAAGATGGACGAACAAACCATTGACGGAGCTGTGGTTACCGGCACTTCCAACTTCTTCTTGCACTACAACTTCCCCAGCTTTTCTACCGGCGAAGCCAAACCCAACAGGGGCGTTGGCCGTAGGGAAATCGGACATGGAAACCTTGCCGAACGTGCACTCAAACCCATGATTCCCACTGGCGAACAAAATCCATATACCATCCGCATTGTTTCGGATATCTTAGAATCAAACGGATCATCGTCAATGGCATCGGTTTGCGGAGGCACGCTGGCTTTGCTCGATGCAGGTGTGAAAGTTGCCAAACCCGTTGCCGGTATTGCAATGGGCTTGATTTCGGCTGAGAGAAACGAGAAATATGCCGTGCTTTCCGACATCTTGGGCGATGAGGATCATCTGGGCGATATGGACTTTAAAGTTACCGGCACCGAGCACGGAATCACCGCCTGCCAAATGGATATTAAAGTGGATGGTCTAACCTACGAAGTGCTCGAAATTGCACTGGAACAGGCCCGCCAAGGAAGATTGCATATTTTGGGCGAAATGGCAAAAACCATTACCGCACCTCGCGAAGATTACAAAGAATTTGTGCCGCGCATTGAACAAATCACCATTCCAAAAGAATTTATTGGCGCAGTGATTGGGCCCGGCGGAAAAATAATTCAGGAAACCCAACGTGAAACCAATACGGTGATCGTTATCGAAGAAAAAGGCGATTTTGGAATCATTGACATTGTTTCGCCCGACAAAAGCTCTATCGAAGCAGCTAAGGCACGCATTCGCGCTATTGTGGCCGTTCCCGAAGTAGGCGAAGAATACCTCGGAACAGTAAAAAGCATTCAGCCTTTTGGCGCCTTTGTAGAAATTTTGCCCGGAAAAGACGGCTTGTTGCACATCTCGGAAATTGAATGGCGACGCTTGGAAACCATGGATGGTGTGCTGAGCGTTGGAGATAAAGTGAAGGTGAAACTCATTGAAATTGATGCAAAAACCGGAAAATTCAAACTTTCGCGTAAGGTACTGATCCCCAAACCCGAAGGAATGCAAAATACAGAGCGAACGGAATATCCGCGCAGCGAACGCAGACCCGACAGCGAACGCAACAATAAACATAATGGCGGCCACCGTCATCCCCGTTCGAACAACGATCGTAACTAATCAAATTTAATGCCGTATAACGCCTAATAAAGTATTTTGAGTATTTCATGAGGCAGCTAAAAATTACAAAGCAGGTAACAAATAGGGAAACAGCTTCCTTAGATAAGTACCTGCAGGAAATTGGAAAAGTAGAGCTGATTACAGCTGAGGAGGAAGTGGAACTAGCCCAAAAAATAAAACAGGGCGATAGGGCTGCTTTAGATAAACTTACCAAAGCAAACCTTCGGTTTGTTGTTTCGGTATCGAAACAGTATCAGAACCAGGGACTTAGCCTGCCCGACCTGATCAACGAAGGCAACCTTGGACTGATTAAAGCCGCTCAGCGTTTTGACGAAACGCGCGGGTTTAAATTTATCTCTTATGCCGTATGGTGGATCCGTCAGAGCATTTTGCAGGCATTGGCCGAGCAATCGCGTATTGTGCGCTTGCCCCTCAACAAAATCGGTTCGATCAATAAAATCAATAAGGCTTATGCCAAATTGGAACAAGAATTTGAACGCGAACCCAATGCTGAGGAAATAGCTGAAGTACTCGAAGTTACTGAAAACGAGGTAAAAGAGTCAATGAAAAATGCCGGAAGGCATATTTCGATGGATGCTCCGCTCATTCAGGACGAAGACAATACCATGTACGATGTGCTTCGCAGCGAAGAAGCCATTACTCCAGAAACCGAATTGCTTTACGAATCGCTGCGCAGAGAAATAGATCGGGCAATTTCGACCCTTACCGCGCGCGAAGCCGATGTTATACGCCTCTATTTCGGGCTTAACGGAAGCCATCCGATGACCCTTGAAGAAATTGGTGAAAAATTTGACCTCACCCGCGAACGCGTGAGGCAAATTAAAGAAAAAGCCATACGGCGGCTAAAACATACAAGCCGAAGCAAAATCCTGAAAAGCTATTTAGGATAAACCGGCTAAAAAATGAGGCTGTCAAATAAAAAGACAGCCTTTTTTATTGATCTGCCCAAGATTTCTGTATAGCACCTTGCTTGCGCGGAAAAAGAATCGCTTCAATGTAATTTTTGCTAATTTTGCTTCACCAAGAATTTGATACAAACAATATGATGAGCCGTCTTGTAGCACCCTCTTTGCTTTCAGCCGATTTTCTTCACCTTCAGCGCGATTTGGAAATGCTCGAACGCAGCCAAGCCGATCTGATTCATTGCGACATTATGGACGGGCTTTTTGTGCCCAATATTTCTTTCGGATTGCCGGTGCTCAAGGCCATAAGCCGCTTTGTCACAAAACCGCTCGATGTTCACCTGATGATCGTTCAGCCCGAACGTTATGTGAGCGATTTTCGCCAGGCAGGCGCCGATTGGCTTTCAGTTCATTACGAGGCTTCTGTGCATTTGCACCGTACGCTTGCCGCCATCAGGCTCGAAGGAATGAAAGCCGGCATCGTGCTCAATCCGCATAGCCCCGTGCATTTGCTCGAAGATGTGTTGGAAAGCGCCGACTTTGTACTGCTGATGGCGGTAAACCCGGGCTTTGGCGGGCAATCGTTTATTCCGGCCACTTATGCCAAAATAGCACGCCTCAAAGAGATGATTTTGCGCAAAGGATCGGATACACTTATCGAAGTGGATGGTGGTGTTGGGCCCTCCAATGCCAAAGCTTTATACGAGGCCGGCGCCGACATCCTTGTTGCCGGAAATGCTGTTTTTTCAAACGACGAGCCCATCGAAACGATTCGACGGCTGAAAAACCCGGAATAAAACATCGTTCGTTTCATTTTTGCCCAAAATAACTTTATGGCTTTCGCTCATTTTCGAAGCTTTGATTTTTTTTAACATTGCAGTTTTTTTTCAAAGCTCTACAATGAGTAACTTTGCGTAGAATCTTAATATTTTCTTTTATGAACAAAGATCTTAACCAACTCGAGCCTAAATCGCTCTGGAGTTATTTTCGCGAGATAACGCTTATTCCGCGCCCATCAAAACGCGAGGAAAAAATAATACGTTACCTGATTGATTTTGCCCGACAACATCAGCTTGATTACCAACAGGATGAGGCGGGAAATATTTTTATCTATAAAGGAGCAACGCCCGGCTATGAAAACAGGCAAATTACTGTGCTTCAGAGTCATATTGATATGGTGTGCGAAAAAAACAGCGATGTGGAGCACGACTTTTTTAACGACCCCATTAAAACAATGATAGCTGATGGCTGGGTAAAAGCCGTTGGAACTACGCTTGGAGCCGACGATGGAGTTGGAATTGCCACACAGCTTGCCATTTTAGCCTCAAACGACATTGAACACGGACCTATTGAATGCTTGTTTACCATTGACGAAGAAACCGGCCTGACCGGTGCATTCGGGCTAAGCAACAATGCCTTGAAAGGCCGTATTTTACTAAATCTGGATTCGGAAGACGAAGGCGAACTCTTTATAGGCTGTGCCGGCGGAAAAGATAGCGTAGCTTCGCTGCCTTACCAACGGATCGCTACACCGGATGGAATGCAAGCTTACGTAATTAAGGTAAGTGGATTGAAGGGCGGCCACTCGGGCGATGACATCCATAAAGGGCTCGGAAATGCGAATAAACTGATTATCCGTATTTTAGCTGTTGGTCAGGATGAATACCAAATGCTGTTGTCGCAACTCGACGGAGGAAATCTGCGCAATGCCATAGCCCGCGAAGCTGTTGCCACAGTGGTAACTCCGACTGATAAGCAGGACGCCTTTGAGATGATGGTAAACGACCTTGCAAAAAAAATTACAGAGGAATACGCCATCACCGAACCTTTGCTCAAGATAGAAATAGAAAAATTGGGCGAAACCCCTAAAACCCTAGTTGCAACCAACGATCAGCGCAAGCTGATTTATGCGCTGTATAGCTGTCCGCATGGGGTTATCGCTTATTCGCAGACGATTCCGGGATTTGTTGAAACTTCGACCAATCTGGCTTCTGTACGCACCGAAGACGATAAATTTGTGATAACCACAAGCCAACGCAGCTCGGTAGAATCGGCCAAAGACGACATCGTTCGGATGGTAAGCGCTTGCTTCTTATTGGCCGGTGCTGAGGTAGAAAACAGCAACGGCTATCCGGGATGGGCGCCCAATCCGCACTCAAAAATCAGAGAAATAACTGTGGAATCATACCGACGGCTTTTTGAAGCAGAACCTGTTGTAAAAGCCATTCATGCCGGTCTGGAGTGCGGCCTCATCGGGGATAAATACCCGGGAATGGATATGATTTCTTTCGGACCTACCATCAAAGGAGCACATTCGCCCGATGAACGCATTGACATTTCAACCGTTCAAAAATATTGGGACCTCACCCTTGATGTGTTGAAGAATATCCCGGAACAATAAAATCCAGCGATCCCTTTATTCAGAAAAGCTTGCATTTTTTTGCAAGCTTTTTTGTTAAAATGTTATTTTAACACTTGATTTCCTGTGAATTAAGTTGTATCTTTAAAACTAATTTTAAGGACTTGCAATTATGGAAAAAGAAGTGTCAATCAACGTTAAATGCCCTTTGTGCCGCAAATCGCTTATGGACGAGGAGGTGCTAATCAAAGAAAGGCCTACAATTAAGCTGAATATTGAAACCGAACACGATAGGGGAGTGCTTTGGCTCAGCAGCGTTTATGGCGATAACAGCAAGAAAATAGACATTGAAATTGAGGATGGCGAAATGGTGGATATGGTTTGCCCGCATTGCAATAAAGAGCTTTCGATAAGCGAAAGTTGCAGTGAATGTGGCGCTCCTTTAATATCGTTTGTGATTAAAGCGGGTGGGGAGGTTCGCATTTGCTCGCGAAAAGGCTGCGACAATCACCACATCATCTTCAAAGAGATTTCCAACGAGTTGGCAAAATTTTATTTTGAATATGGTTTTTGAAAAGCCGGGCGTCAGAGATTTCTTTTCAGCAAATGCGGGGCAGTTGTTCGCCGGCGAGCATATCCACAATGCGTGCGCTGCCATAATTTGTTTTTAACCAGCACACTCCATGATGGCGGTCAACCACTTCGCCAATTATGGCGGCATCTTTTCCTAAAGGGTGGTTTTTAAGCGATTGCAATAGACTTTCAGCTTCTTGGCTTTCGACCACCATCACAGCTTTTCCTTCGTTGGCCACAAACATCGGATCGAAGCCCAGAAGTTCGCACATTCCTCTCACTGCTTCTTTAACAGGAATGGCTTCTTCGTTGAGTTCGATGCCGAAAGGGCTGTTTTCGCATAGCTCGGCAATAACGGTAGCCAAGCCTCCTCTTGTGGCGTCGCGCATAAATTTAATTTTTGCCGTTGCCTTTCGCGCTTCAGCTATCAGCTCGTGTAAGCAAGCGCAATCCGATCCAATTTCGGCTTGAAGGGGCAGCTCGTTGCGGGCAGCTAAAACAGCCATCCCATGATCGCCTATAGTGCCGTTGATCAGAATTTTATCGCCTGGAGCCAAGGTTTTCTTTCCTGCAAATGGCGGCAACTCAGGGCTAAAAAACCCGACTCCTGCCGTATTGATAAAAACTTTGTCGCATTTGCCTTTTTCCACTACTTTGGTA
>CAYYDS010000150.1:0-6985 GCA_964470665.1 uncultured Lentimicrobiaceae bacterium | reverse complement strand
AAAGCCGCATTCCTATACATGCCTGCACTAATTTAACTCGCATATTTTCGGAATGTCAATTGTTTTGAATTCGACCGGGCATTGAATTTATCCGGGCATTGAATTTGTCCGGGCTTTGAATTTGCCCGGGCATTGAATTCGACCGGGTTTTGAATTCGCTCGGGCTTTGAATTCGCCCGGGCTTTAGCCCGGGATTAAAATATCGAAATCCATTTTTGGCTTTAGCCAAACTATTAATCCTTAAACTTTTCAAATCCATATCTACTGATAAATTCATCATATTCTTCCTGAAAAGCTTTTTTGCGGTGATGCTCTTCCTGTTTTTTAATGTAGTTTCTGACTACATTTATCAGTGATTCAGATACCGACACCGCAAAATATTCATCCTGCCATTCAAATTTTTCTGTAGTTAAATTATTCTTGTTTATCCAAAATGATGATTCCCCCTTAATCAATTGCATTACCTTCTGCATCGTTTGGTCAACACCTAATGAAACCAAACAGTGACAGTGGTCGGCATATCCATTTACAAAATCAATATAAATAGCTTTTTCTTTAGCATTTTCTCTGATGTGATTCCATACCTTTAACCTCAATTCTTTAGAATCTAAAAACGGATACCTGTTTTTGGTGCTCCAAACAAAATGAATATAGACTTTTACAAATGGCATAATTCAGTTATTTGATTTGGCAAAAGCCAGTTTATTGTTTGTTTTATTCACGGAATGGGCAAAAGTTACGTTCTATTCAAATTCATTATTGTCCGGTAAACTTTTTTCAAATTGAATCTATATGAATTTTCTTAGTTCGTTCGAGATGACAATCAGTCAGTTATAACTTTGGGAGGGGGTTGGTTGGCGGTTTTGCCGCCAACCAACCCCCTCTCAGCCCAAATGATTACAACATGCTGTCACTCTGATCATAGCGAAGAAAATCATTGTTTTTACCGGACAATAATGTTTAGGATTGTTTTTTAAATTCAAATGCATATGAATTTGCTTGTAAGTATTTTCAATCAGTAGTTTGGTCAAAAAGCTTTATAAGCACAACATTGCTTTCAGTTTTACATCTCCTTTGCTGTATCCTAGCTTTTATTCAGGCCTCAATACCCCGCCACCTGGCCGTCTTTTCCTAATGCCGTAATGCCGTAATAAACGCCGGTTGCAGGTTTGCGCAAAATTGCCCCCATGCCGCCTTTGCCAATGTTGCCAAAGCGAATGCGGTGGCCCGACTTCATCAGCCCTCGTATAACCTCGTAATTTGTTCCGGCTTCAAAGCGTAGCCAGCCGGTTTCGTTTTGGGTATCGCTTTGCGTTTTTTCGGGGGCCTCATACAAAAAACTAATCGCATCGGCAGCAGCGCGCAAAGGCATATCGTTGTCAATCAGGTTGATGATCATCTGCAACTGCCCTTGCACCTGAAGGTTGACATCCGAAAAACACATGCTAAGCAAGGGCTGGCCGTCTTTGGTTACAATAGTTGGCAGCAGCGCCGATGACGGGTATCTTTCGGAGCTGATCGTATTTGGCCTTCCGCCATGAAGGCTATACCCCTCGATGTTGCTTTGAAGCATAAAGCCCAAAGTGCTGATACTGAGGTTCGAACTACTGCTCCACTCGCTGCCCTGAACCAACGCAACCATATTACCCTCCTTATCGGCTATGGTAATAAAGGCCATTATTTCGTCGTGGGGAAAGAGCAATGAAGGGCTTTTGCCTGCTTTTTCGCCTTGCAACTGCCGTGCCCTTTCGCCTGCAAAGGCTTTGTCAATGAGTTTTTCAACATTGATGCCGGCTTCGTTTCTAAACAGCTTATGGGCATCGTTATTTGCCATTTTTTGCACTTCAACCAATTGATGGATGGCGTTGCTTTTGTCTAATCCGGCTGTAAAATTGCCGGCCTCGAGCAGATTTAGGATTTCGAGCACCATAAACCCCTGGCTGTTTAGCGGCATTTGCCAGATTTCGTGACCGTGATAGCTGGTGCTGATTGGTTTTACCCATTCGCTGCGATAAGCGGCCAGGTCGTCGGCATGGAATACTGCGCCACAGCTATCGGCATAACGGACGATTTCGTTTGCGATCTCGCCTTCATAAAAACTCCTCAATCCGGCTTCGGCAATGCGGCGGTAGGTTTGAGCCAGCTCGCGGTTTTGAAAGAGGTCGCCTTTTTCGGGAGCGGCGCCTTTGGGCATAAAAAGCGTTTCGAAACCCGGCTGGTTTTTTAATGCTGCGGACTGCCTTTTCCACTGTTCTGCCACATCTTCCGACAGCGGGAAGCCTTCTTCGGCATAGGCAATGGCAGGCTGAAAGATTTCTTCGAGCGAGAGGCGCCCCAAACTCTTATGGAGGGCTTCCCATGCGCTTATGCATCCCGGAATGGCAAGCGGCAATGCTCCGCTTTTAGGGATTTCTTTTGATTTGCTTTTGCGAAAATATTCGGCATTCAATGCCGCTGGCGCCGTGCCGGCTGCATTGAGGCCTTTAAGCTGATTTGTTTTGGCATCCCACACCATGGCCGACAAATTGCCGCCAATGCCACAAATCATCGGATTGACAACGCCCAAAACCGCGTTGGCTGCAATGGCGGCATCCACCGCGCTACCGCCAAGTTTAAGAATGTCAATGGCAACTTGGGTGGCCAAGGGGTGGCTGGTGGCCGCCATGCCTTTTTGAGCAGTAACTTCGGGGCGATAGTAAGATTTTCTTTCGGTTTTCGGGTTCTGACCGTAAACAAAGCTGTTTGCAAGCCAAAAGGCGAGCAGTAGAAGTAAGGTATTTCGTTTCACACTTGTTTTGTTAGTTCTTGTAGCGATTGGATGATGAGTTGAATTGCAGAATGGGTTTCTTGGTCGGTAATGTTGAGGGGGGGCGCCACGCGAAATGCCTTTTCGTGAAACAGAAACTGATCAACGATAAGGCGGTTTTGCTTGAATATCTTCATCAGTTTGGCGATTTCGGCCTTCGGCTTCAGCTCAACGCCCAGCATAAGCCCTCGCCGGCGGATGCTTGCAACCATGGGATGCTCCTGCAAGGCGGCTTGAAAAGCCCGGCCTTGTTTTTCGGCATTTTCATATAGTTTTTCGCGCAATATAAGGCGCAGCGAGGCTAATGCAGCTGCTGCCGACACCGGATGCCCGCCAAAAGTGGTGATATGACCCAGTTCGGGGCTGAAAGTCAGCGCGTTCATTTTTTCTTTCGAGGCGATGAAAGCGCCTAATGGCATGCCGCCTCCCATGGCTTTGGCTACACAAAGGATGTCGGGAACAACTTGCTCATGCTCAAAGGCAAAGAGCTTTCCGCTTCGGCCAAACCCCATTTGTATCTCATCGAAAATGAGGAGGGCACCGGTTTCGTTGCAACGTTGGCGCAAGGCTTGCAGGTAGCCCGGCATAGGCAGGATGATGCCGGCTTCGGCCTGAACAGGCTCTATCAAAACGGCTGCCGTTTGACGGCTAATTTGCTCAAGCTGGTCGAAGGCGTTGAAATCGAGCATGCGTGTGCCCGGCACCAAAGGGCGGAAGGCGTTTTTCAGCTGCTCATTGCCTAAAAGACTCAGCGCGCCTGCCGTGCCCCCGTGATAGGCGTTGCGAAAATGCACGATCTCGGGCTTGTTGCTAAGGCGTTTGGCCAATTTCAGTGCGCCTTCGATGGCTTCGCTGCCGCTGTTCACAAAAAAAACGGCATCGAGCGCCGGGGGTAGGTTTTCGGCTAAAAGCCCGGCCAGCTGAACTTGTGGAGCATGGATGTATTTGCCATAAACCATCACGTGCATATAGGCATCAAGCTGCTGTTTAACAGCTTCTATCACTTCCGGATGACAATGGCCGATATTGCTTACCGAAACGCCCGAAACAAGGTCAATATGGCGATTCCCGTCAGCATCAATGAGGTAAATGCCTTCGGCCTTTACAAACTCAAGGGGATCGTCAACCGCTGAGGGCAAACCCATATGAAGCCTGAATAGCTGCCTGTTGCTTAACATAAGTTTTTTTTTGCAAAGTTAGGATAATCCGGCTTTAACTCAAAGGTTTACCGCCAAAACGGCGATGAATATTTGCTTTTCCAGGGCAGCCATTCCCGGCAAGCGCTAAAAGTGCCTGGGTTGAAGGAGGCTTTTTTGGTTTACTGCTTCTATAGCGCCGAAGCGGGCAATCAGGGAGCAGTTTTTAGATTAGCTGTTTCAGGTTGCCAACGCCTTCGGAGCGATTTTTGAGTTCTTTGGAAATTTCAACAAACTCATCTACATTCATCTCTTTGATATATACCAGGCCATGCGTTGCTCTGATGAGCGGGCTGCTGTTTTCGTAGAAAAAGTTTTTTCCCAAGAGCAGTTGAATTTGTTTCAGTTGTTTCACCCAAGTCATCTGCGTAAGGTGGCTGAAAGCGCCGTCGTATTCAAAGCTTGGGAATGAGGCATTTATCTGGCTGAGGTAGCTTTCGGCAAACGATTTTTTGAGCACGGCCAATGCGTTGAGCGATACGGGCACGATGAGGTCGGCATCGGCCGGATGAAAGCGGTACCATACGTTGCGGTAGCCAAGGATGCGCAGTTTGGAAAGGTCGGTTTCTTTTCCCCACTCCTGCACGGCTCCGGCAATGGCTTGCAGCACCTTGTAGTGGGTGTCGGGGCCGCTGCCTTCGGGGTCTAAAGCCAGGCTGATGATGGTGGGTTTGAGCTGGCGCAGTTGCTCGAGAATGGGAATCACGTCGCGGTCTTTTTCCGGATTTTCGGTAAAGATTTCGCCTTTGTAAAAGCCTAAGCGAAGGTGATGGATGTTTTTTACCTGCACCCCATAAAAAGCCCAAACCAGTTCTTCCTCAAACTCGCGCAACATGCCTTTAAGGGTTTGAATATCGGGAGGGTTCTTGCTGCCGTCGTAGCTGTTTTCGAGCAGTTCAATCACCTGGTTTAAGGTTTGGACGAGTTGTTCCACATCTTTCATATGCCAGATACCCACCATGGCCCTCACCAGGCGATGGCACAGGCCGCGGCGTTTGCCGTATTCACTTTCGGCTGCTACATTGTTCAAAAAATGATATACGTCTTTATCCCATTTATAGGCATAGCCTTGTTCGAAAAAGTCGGGATAATTGACCATTTGTATTTCGCCCTGAGCTAAAAGCTGCAAGGTATCTTTTAGTGCGCTAAGCAAAAAATGATTGGTAACAGCGGTGAATCCCGAGGTCATCACGGCAAAGTGGATGTCGTTGGAGGCTTGTCTGAGCTGGCGGTTGGTATAAGGCATAATGCCTAACATAATGTCGTCGTGATGCGGCCCGGTATGGTATATGGTCTGATTTTCATCGCGTTGCATACCTCGATAAAGTTTTTTCTTTACCGATTCCACTACTGTTGTTACGGTGTTTTCGTCCAGGTTGGGAATGAGCGAGCACCAGGGGTCGGCTTTTAGTTCGTCTAAAGTGAGGTGATGCCCGTATTTTTGCAGGTTTTGGCAGAGGTTAATTACGGCCCGTTCTGTTTTTCGCTGATCCCATTGTCCATTTGCGTAAAAACGTTCGATGGAGTCGCCGATCTGGTTGGCAGCGCCTTCGGTAAGGTAAAAGCGGGCGTTGGGGAGGCGTTGCAGCACAGTAGCCGGATATACGCTGTTCATTTCATTTTCGAGGGCGGCTTTCACGATTTCGGCTTTGGCTTCGCCGGCGGCAAAGATGATGGCTACGGCATCGGGTTTGTAGGTGATGGTTTCTAATCCGATGGTGATGACCAAGCGGTGCCGCGACACTTCGATGCCGCCAAGATCGCCGGCAGCTACGGCTTGCGTTTCGAAATTGGTTTGTGTGAGCCGTGTTGTCGAATACAGATCGGAGCCCCGTGTGTTGAAAGCGATATGCCCGTCGGGGCCAATGCCGCCTAAAAAGAAGCCGATGCCGCCCTTTTCGCGAATTTGTTTTTCATAATCCGAGCACCAATTGTCAATGTTAAAGATAGAGGCTTTCTGCAATTCTTCCTGGCTGCAGCGGGCTTCGCGGTAGCGAAGGCTAAGGTCAATGGTCGAGTCGGGAAACACTTCGCTGTAATGCTTGCCCAGAGCCAAAGGTATTTCGTTGGAGTTGATCAGCAGGGCTTTTTTCGGATCGAGGCCAAAACCTTTGATATAAAAGTTGTTCACATAGTTGAAAAAGGAGTTGTGTTGTACCGGCGAAATGGGATAAAACTCATCAATCTGGATGAATTGCAAGCCGCGGAGGTCGGGTTTTTTCAGGTTTTCGATCGCGTATTGGTCAAAAAGCCTGCGCACCGGGTCGTTGTGCCAGTTTTCGAGGATGTGATGGGTGTATTTGATGAAATATTCCGGCGTTTTGCCCGTGGGCAAACTGATTACTCCCTCCGGATTTTGCGAAGCCCATTCCAGAAAGCGCAGCGAGGTAAGTATGCCTAAGGTAGGGAAGTCGTTGGTGATGATATAAGGGGTGCGGGTGCTTATTTTTTCAATGCCCGAAGCCCGGATAAAAGCTTTTTCAACTTCTGAAAAATGAGCCTGTTTCATCGTTTTTTATGTTAGGTTTTGATTCAACAAAAGTAGATAAAAAAAGCAGGGTTCACTGCTGTTTCCCCTGCTTTTTGCTGATTTGTTTTGCGCGATGTATGAGAGCGTTTTAAGCACGACCGGCCAGGCCTTTAGCAAATTTGCCCACCACAAGGGCGTGAGCACGGCATCGGCTCCCTGAAGGAAGGAAACGGCCTGCTGATAGCCTTGCGGATTGCTGTTTTCCAGACTGGAAGGGTATTTTAGCCTTTGCGGGAAGTTGGCTATTGAGTTTTGCATATAATTGCTGCTGTTTAGGTTGGGCAGGGTTACGATAGGCAGTTCAACGGCCGGATTGTCAAAGAAAGGAAGGCCAAGGCGGCGATGGTCGTTCCATACTTCGAGCGGCAACCAGGGATATTGTGCTAAATATTTCTGGGTGATGATTTTGTTGAGCTGGTCGTTGCGCAGCGCTCCGCCCATGTAAATGGTATT
>CAYYDS010000149.1:0-7010 GCA_964470665.1 uncultured Lentimicrobiaceae bacterium | reverse complement strand
CTCTCCCCAAAAAAAAATATTCGGCAAAACGCTTTGGTGTTTCAAACCTCATAAGGTTGATTCCAAAAAGCATTTTACCGAATACGGCGTCATCCTTTTTTCAACGCAAAATCCCCCCCAAGGATTGCTGTTTCAAAGGCTTTATATGTCCTGCGCCTCGTTTTAGCCCAATACTTTTACCACTTCGGCACCGGCAGGCAGGGTGTATTGGTAAAGATAAAGCCGCCCTTTTGTAACGCTTAGGCTTTTACTTCTGTTAGCCGTTTTGCAGGTGCCGGCAAATTTTAACTTTTGTATGCCTGTATAGCCGATTATATGGCCAATTCTGCCGATTTGGTATTTTACGCGTTTGATCGAGCTCTCAAAAACGTTGAAATATACATTGGCGCCTTCAATTCTGTCGATGCGGCCATAAGGGTTCGGCGAGAATGCGTAAACTTTTTCATCCAAATGAAGCCCCGAAACCAAAAAAACGTTTCTATTTTCATTTAATGTGCCTTCGCCCGCGCCAAAGTCGCAGCCCGATTTAAAGGTTCCTGCTTTTTGGGGCAAATCCAAATAGCTGTCGTAGGCGGTTCCGTTGTTTTGGCATTTAAAATTCAACCCATAGCCTTTTTTGCAGCTGTAACTAAATCCAGGAAAGGTTATCAGTAAAAAGAAAAACCGCGTCTTCATTTTTCTAAAATATTTTTACCTCAGAACAATGCAAAAAAAGCTTAGGCCGTTGTCTCTTTCAATACGGTAAACAACGTATTTTTCAAAACGGGCTAAGTTTGCAATTTGTGCCAACACCATAAGGCGCGCTGTGTCCAAACGAACGATATAACCCAATGGGCATATGCCAAATTAGCCCAACCGTTGATTTTTTGCATACAGACAGCAGGCGAAATAAGAAGATAACGGCAAACAAAAAACCGAAGCCGGGATAGGCCAATCAAGTTCGGATTATTTGGCAAGATGCCAAAAAAGAGGCTGTATCAAAAGAACTTTGCACATGGGTAATACGGATTTAACAGATGTTGCTTATCTGTGTTTCACAAAACATTTATTATGGTGTTTTTCGTGTAAACGAGTCTAATCCGTGTCATCAGTGTACTTTTGATACAGCCTCTTTTGTTTTTTAGAAAATTTGCGTTAGCGCGTTGCCAATTTTGTAACCGTACGTTTTTCGTACACATACACATAATCGCCCACATCGCTCAGTATAGCTGAAGCACCTTTTCGGGCGTTGAATTTTTTGTATTTGCAGGTGTTTAAGTCAAACACACCTATGTCGGATTTTGGAGTTTTCATAACAAGGATATTGTCAACATACGAGGAGAGTGAAGAAGTTTTGTATTTGCCCGAGTGGAGAAGGTTTCCGCTGGTGGCATCAAAGGTAGAAACGCCTTTTTGACCAACCACAACGATGGTATTGTCCTGATAGGGCAGGATGAGCTGAGCTTTGCCTACTCTACCTTTGGTAACGGGCGAAGAGTATTTTTCTTTTCCGTTTTGTAAATCGAGCGAATACAGCACTTTTCCACTGCTAACGATCACGTTTTCGTCAAACGTAATCATATTGGTGATGCCTTTTTTGAAGCGTTCCGATTCCCATACCATGCTGCCGTCGGTGGTGCTGAATGCCTGAACCCCAAACGGTTTAATTTGCTTGAAGAGGATGGCCGTTTCTTTAATAATTTTATCGCCTTGGCGGAATTCGCGGTGGTATTGCACTTCTACCATTCCGCCAATTTGCAGCAACACTTTATCATCAATCACCACCATATTTGGGATAGCCCTTGCTCCACCCTTGATTTCTTTTGATGTCCAGAGCAGTTGTCCGGTATGGAGGTCATATTTTTTCACATATTGGCTTCTTTTGCTGGTCATGTCCAAAACATAAATGACGTCGCCAACAATTACCGGTTCGGCCACAGCTCCGTAAACGCCAAAGCTGGTGGCACCTCTGGGTTTTCCAACAATTTTGTCGGGGGTATAATCAAAGGCTGCCGACCAAAGTTTTGCGCCCGTATTGTAGTCGTACACTTGCATTCCGTTCATGCGCAAAAACACTTTGCCTGCCGACACATTGAGGTTAAAAAGAAACTCGCGCGAAACAACTTTGCGCTCGGCACGGCCTACATAGGTGTTTTCCCAGATGATTTCGCCATTGTTGAGGTTAATTTTGGCAATCTGATTTTTGAAGCCTGTAAACAAAGCGCCTAAGAGGCTCGGCACAAAGTTGACCATTGTGATGGTTTTTTCACTGCCATCAACAAAATACTGACCTACTACGCCTCTGAATTTTTCGGTGCTCCAGAGTTCTTCGCCGGTGCGAGCTTTGATGTAAACCAACGATTTTTTCTGGCTGAGCGCAAAGCAGTCTTCTTCGGCAATATAGGTAACGTTGTATGCGCTGATGTCTTGGTATTTATCGGTTGACCAGAGCGCTTCGCCCGTCAGAAGGTCTATACATGCAATTTGGTCTTTTCCGAGTTTGCGGTCGAAAAGAAAGACGGTCTTCGATTCCCAAAAAGGGATCAGCTCGTCAATCTTGCGTAGTTTTGGCGCCATCTGGCTAAACTTTTTGTTCCAGATGATTTTGCCCGAGGCATTCTCGAACAGGGTCATTTCCTTATCCGAAGCGGAATAGCTGAATTCCTTCTCAATACCCGTTCCGGTGTAATGAATTTGGTGCGGCATGCGGCTTTCCCAAACTTCTGGCATCACTTCTTGTGCGCGGAGCGCAAAGCTGGCGGCCAATGCAAAAATAAACAGGAGTGTTTTTTTCATAAGTAGCAATTTTAGAGGTTAAAGTAATAGGATAGTTTATAGTCTTTATTTTTTGGCATTTTGAAACCGAAACGAAATTTTAGCAGCTCGTCTTTTAGTTTGTTTTGTGAAGGGATATCGGCATTTTTTTTGTCGGCAACATATACCGACACTACACTGCCCTTGTTGCGCAGGCTTAGCTGCATGGTATATTCGCCTTTGATGTTGTTTTTTTGGCAAAACCGATAAAGTTTGCCGTTTGGAGCTTGCATGGCCGAGTCCAATTCGCGCGTGGCCTGCAACAAGATTTCGTCTTTCGACTCGATAAGCCGATATTTTTTCTGTGCATGCAGCGTT
This sequence comes from uncultured Lentimicrobiaceae bacterium, assembly GCA_964470665.1. Taxonomy (GTDB): domain Bacteria; phylum Bacteroidota; class Bacteroidia; order Bacteroidales; family F082; genus JALNZU01. The sequence goes on along the minus strand of CAYYDS010000149.1, from coordinate 3,899 downwards.
CCGCTTAGCGAAAGCATTGCAATAAGTAATAAAAGTAGTTGTTTCATGGCTCGATGGTTTTATTGATCCTCGTTAAAATTCCACACAATAAGCTGGTTTCCCATGGCCACGAGTATGCCTTCGTTTCGGGGCAAAAACACAAACGAGGGCCGGGCATCGCTATGAAGACGGGTGCCTTCGCCACTTTTTTCGAACAGGCGGTTGGCCAGTTCAAACCGTTTGATTAACGAGCCGCTTATGTTGTCGTAAAGCAAGATTTCCTGAAAGCGGTTGCCTTTTGAATTGAGGGCAAAAAACTGCCTGTCGCTGCTCAGGTGTGCATCGGGCAGGCCGATAGCCTGCGAGCTGAAACCCCGCCGCAAGGCTTTCATTTCGGCCATATCCACCAAGTTTATATATGCTATTTGGTTTTGTGTGGTTTGCGCTTTGATGTGTGGCTGGCTGAATACGTAGAGCAGCGACCCGTCGTCGGCATAGCGCAAGCGATAGATAAGGTCGTAGAGTTGGCTCACGCTTTTTATTTTGCGGCCACTTTCAGCGTCAAAAAATGCAAGTTGTTGCTTATAGCGTGCGGCAAATTTCCGCTGTTTTTTCTTTTTAAAATTCGCAAAGCCTTTAAGGTCGGCTGCGTTTATGCGCTGCGAAACAGCTAAGGTTTTGCCGTTGGGACTAAGGGCCATGGCGTTTACAATGCCGGCAATTTGCAGGCTTTTTATTTTGTTTCCGTTGGCGGTGCTCCAAAAAGTAATTTCGTTGCCCGAAAGGCTAAGCATCGTGCTTTCGTCGGGCGAAACAAGCACATCCTGAACCGCATCGAAGCTTTTTACCACACTGCCATCTTTTAAGCTGAGCACTTTGAAGTTTATTTTACGATTTTTGTTTTCGATTTGTTCGTACCAAGCTTGCTCCTGAAGGATAAGGAAGTTGCCGTTTTGCGAAAAATACAGCTTAGAACCTTTTATTCCCGATCGGCTGTCTATTTCGCGGATAACTTCTTGTGCTTCAACATCAAATATGCGAATAGGCTGATTTTTTCGGGTGCATATGGCCAGCATTTTGCCGTCGGGCGAAAGGGCAATGCCGGTGTACATATCATTCGGATCGGCAAGTTTGAGGCGGCTGAATGCAACGTTTTGAGTTTGCCCGTTTACAGGCCCGGCTTCGAAAACGAGAAGTAAAATCAACGCAAAGGCCGTAGCGGCAAGTTGGCCCAAAAGCTGCCGGTAGTTGGGTGTAGTAGAAAGAGTCTTCATTGTTTTTTACTAAAAAAAATCACAGAGCACCTTGCAGTGTAATTGCTACTTCAACACGCACAGGTGATTAAAATGCTGCCAGGTAACTCCGTGATGAATATTTTTTGTCATCCTGCTCATAAAAATATGGTGAATAGCAATTACTGGGCAAAAATAGGTGGGCAAACAGGCGGGCTTCAATACGTTAAACATCGTATTTTGATGTAAAACGGGCTTTTATAGGGAAAAAAGGAGATGGGCTTAGCGCTTACTACCCGAATAGCCGCTCTATTTCGGGCGGAAGAAAAGGCCTGCCCTTCGTGTTGATGGCGGTTGTAATTACCAGAGCCGAAATGATTTCTTTATGATCGGAAAGCCTCACAATGCGTTGCTTAAAACCAAAGCGCAGGGGAGAAATACGTTGAGGTTCGCAGCTAACGCCAAAGCTGTCGCCGCTGCGCAGGGGCGACAAATAATCTATTTCGATTCGTTTTACAACAAGGATGATCCCCTCAGCCGTGAGTTGGGCAAAACTCAGGCCTTTTGCAAGCAAAAATTCGTGCCGGGCATGTTCTAAATAATGCTGATAGTTGGCATTGTTTACGATGCCTTGCATATCACATTCGTAATCGCGCACTTTAAATTCAAGCGTAAAAGGGTTCTCTTCCATTGATGCGGCAAAGGTCACAAAAAAACAGGATAACGGCCATAAAAAATTTGGCTGTTATCCTGCTCGGTACATTAAGAAGACAGCTGAGGCTTATTGTTTTTTCAGCAGATCTCTGATTTCGGCAAGAAGTTTTTCTTCGGCGCTTGGCTCCGGAATTGCAGGAGCAGCTTCGGGCTCTTCTTTTTTCTTTTGCAGATTATTCATCGCCTTGATCATCAGGAAGATGGCAAAGGCAATAATCAGAAAATCAATCACCGTGTTGATGAAACTGCCGATGTTGAGGGTAACGGCCGGAATTTCGCCAACCGCTGCTTTCATCACAATTTTGATATTGCTGAAATCAACACCGCCCACAAGCAAGCCAATAGGAGGCATAATTACGTCGGCTACAAAGGAAGAAACAATTTTTCCGAAAGCGCCGCCAATGATGATACCCACTGCCATATCCATCACGTTGCCGCGCATGGCAAAGGTTTTAAACTCTGATACAAAACCCATAATTTCAAATTTTAATTTAACAATCGGTAAAAGAATAAGGCTGCAAATTAACACATACAGTTATTCAAAGCAAAAAAAAAAGCAGATGTCCAAAATTATGAACATCTGCCTACAATTGAATTGAAATGTAAAACCAAAACCGGAAGTAAAACAACGCTGTGTTTTTTTTGTTCAAAGGCTGTTTTTTTTCGCTTCATTTTTTTGTTTCATATGCTTTATATCCCATATTTTTGAAAAATAATAATTTCACATACACATTAAGAATACAAACCAATGAAATGGACATCAAACCGCAGCCGAAACGTGGACGACCGCCGTGGTAAAGTGAGCGGGAGCACAATTGTTGGCGGTGGAATAGGAACCCTTCTGATCGCCGCATTGATTTATTTTTTAGGCGGCGACCCGTCAATGGTGGGCGAGCTGAATTTGGGCGGAATGGGCACAGCCGACACGCCTACCGAGCGCAGCTTAACCGAATCCGAACTTCACATCCGCGAGTTCATCAGCATGCTCACAAGCGAAAACGAACTCAGTTGGAAAACAATTTTCAGAGAAAATAATTTGCCTTTTCGTCCGGCCACGGTTGTGCTTTTTGAGCAAGCCACCACATCGGGATGCGGCCCGGCTCAGGCAGCTATGGGGCCTTTTTATTGCCCTGCCGACGAGAAAATTTATATGGACATGAGCTTTTTCAACGATCTGCAAAAACGTTTTGGAGCCAAAGTAACCGAATTTACGGTGGCTTATGTGCTGGCGCACGAAATGGGGCATCACATTCAAAACATTTTGGGCACGCTTTCCAAAACCGAACAGCTTCGCCGAAGCGGGCGCTATAGCCAGGCGCAGCTCAACCAGGTGTCGGTGGCCACCGAGTTGCAGGCCGATTTTTATGCCGGACTGTGGGCGCGATATACCGATAACAGGGCAAAAATTCTTGAACCCGGCGATATCGAAAGCGCAATGGAAGCTGCCGCAGCCGTGGGCGACGACAACATTCAAAAACGCGCCCAAGGCTATGCAGATCAGGAAACTTTTACCCACGGATCGTCGAAACAGCGTGTGGAATGGTTCATGAAAGGCTATAAAACCGGCGACTTCAACCAGGGCGACACCTATAGCGCCTTGCTAAATTAAACCAAAGCCGGCCACAAAACAGCCAAAACGGGGCAGCGTGATGCCAAAAGCAACCCCACACAGCGTTTAACAAATCCATCTGCAGCGCTGCAGGAAACGCAATAAGGCTCAAAAACCGCATATTTATACCGCAAACTCATTTATCCAAACCTATGCCAAAGAAAGCAAAAACCTTCCATTTTAACGTCATTAACCCCCTTTTTTTAAAGATAAATAGCTGAAATAGTTGGTTTGAAACAATCTTTTTCTATTTTTGACCTGAAATATTACCCTATGTTTAATTTTTAAAACTTTCATTTATGAAAAAAGTTTAATGAGTATCAGGTAACATGAATAAATTTCTTGTAATTATAAGATGCACAGGC
>CAYYDS010000148.1:5736-7040 GCA_964470665.1 uncultured Lentimicrobiaceae bacterium | reverse complement strand
TCAGCAGCAATTAGACCGGCGAAAACCCGGCCAATCGCATTTAACAACCGCAAGACGCGAAGCCGATCGGCTTGAAATACTTTCGGGCATGTTGAACGACAAAGTTACGGGCACGCCTTTGGCTTTCATTGTGTGGAATACCGACCAGCAACCGAAAGATTATACTTCCATCGAAAATGTTTACCGCCCCTCGCATTCCGATTTTACGTATGAGCAAAAATATGGTATTCGCGATCACAGAGGAGGCGGGCGTTCATCGGCACGCGAAACCATTGCGCGTGTTGTTGCAGGCTCTATCGCCCGGCAGTTTCTTCAAAAACAGGGAATACATTTCACAGCTTATGTGAGCCGCATTGGCCCGGTAGGATTTGATGAAATACCGGATAAGCTTCCGCTTATTCAAGATATTGAGTCGTCGTTGGTGCGATGCCCTTTGCCTCTTTTTTCGGAAAAAATGCAACAACTAATCGAACAAACAAAAGCCGAAGGCGATACGCTTGGCGGCGCCATAAATTGCCACATTCGGGGATTGCCGGCCGGAATGGGCGCCCCGGTTTTCGATAAGCTTCATGCCGACCTTGCCAAAGCCATGCTAAGCATTAATGCAGTGAAAGGATTTGAATATGGCTCTGGTTTTGCTGGAACAACGCGAAAAGGCTCGGAAGAAAATGATGCTTTTGGCCTGAAAGACGGGAAAATTCACGCACTTACCAATCGTTCGGGCGGCATTCAGGGAGGTATTTCCAATGGGGAAGAAGTGTTTTTTAGGCTTGGCTTTAAACCTGTTGCAAGCGTGATGAAAACCCAACAAAGCGTGGATAAGCAGGGCAAGGCCGTCGAGATTAAACTTAGCGGAAGGCACGATGTGTGCGTTGTGCCGCGGGCTGTGGTGATTGTGGAGTCAATGGCCGCAATGGTAATCATGGACCATTTTTTGAGATGGCGGGCGTTGAAATTTTAATCTTTTTTTTGAATTTCCGGAATCTATTTAAGTTTTACTTTTGAGTTATGAGATACGAAACCCTATCATTCATTATAAATTTGTTGATTATCACTAACTTAAAATAATGCTCGATTCAAAATATAGCCTGCCTGATTGGCTCGAATGGCTTCCGGACGCCGCATTGTGCATGGATGAAAAAGGCCGGATAATCTATGTCAATGAGAAACTTTCGTTGTTTCTGGGTATCGAACCGGAAAAGATAAAGGCGATGCCTCTTGATACGCTCTTTTACGAGGGCGCGCTGGAAAAAGTCATAGAAGCCGAAACTCATCAACCCCATTCTTTTGATTTAAACTTAAAC
>CAYYDS010000148.1:1070-5726 GCA_964470665.1 uncultured Lentimicrobiaceae bacterium | reverse complement strand
GCCGAAAACCATGCGATTTGTAAAATCATGCGCTTTCAGCCAGATGGCCAAGAGCTCTACTACCTCATTACGGTTTGCCCGAAAAAAACAACCGAAAAATCGGATAAAAGCCTGTTATTCAATTATAAAAAACTGCTGAAAAGCTTGCCTTTCGGTATGATTATCGTTGATTCTAACGATCGTATTTTAGATTTTAACAACACTTTTGTGCAGATGTTTGGCTATCATGCCCGCCAGCTTAGCGGAAGCTATGTGAATGATTCCATCGTTCCGGCAGAATTGTTGGATGAGGCCCGCGCCTTGAGCGAAGATGTGATTGGAGGTAGCAGCCGAATTTACGAAACCATCAGAATGGATGCGGCGAAAAGGAAATTCGATGTTGCTATTACGGCAATTCCTTTCGAATTGCAGGATGGAGAAAAACTGATTTTGGGACTTTATCAAGATATTTCGGATCGCAAAGCCATCGAAGCCAAATTGCTTGAGCACGAACGCGAGTTGCAACGCATTGTAAATTGGCTCCCCGGAATGGTTTACAGATGTCATTTCGATGAAAATTATACCATGATTTTTGTCAGCGAAGGAGCTATAAGAGTTACGGGTTATGAAGCGGAAAGTTTTTTACAGCATAAAGTAATTTACAACAATATTGTTCATCCCGAAGATAGAGCGCGGCTCTGGAAAAAATGGCAGGAAAGCGTGGCTAAAAATGAGCTGTTCGACATGCAATATCGTATTATTGCTGCTAATGCTTCCATACGTTGGATTTGGGAGCGCGGAAGAGGCGTTTGCAACGAACAGGGCGAATTGATCTACCTCGAAGGCTATCTCGAAGATGTAACTTTGCTGAAACAGGCGCAAGAAAAAGTACAAACCGAACGCGATCTACTTCAGGCCCTGTTAGATAACATTCCTGATACCATTTATTTTAAGGACAAACAGTGCAGATTTACCCGGGTAAATAAAGCCCAGGCGAATGTGTTGGGCATAAACGATCCGGCCGAAGCTATTGGCCGCACCGATCACGATTTTTTCGACGAAGCGCATGCCAACAATTCGTTTGCCGATGAGCAAAAACTCATGCTGACAGGGGTTCCTGTAGTTAGCAAACAAGAGCATATTCAAACCGTAAATGGTTGGAAATGGTTTAGTGCAAGTAAAGTACCCCTGAAAGATGAAAATGACGAAATTTCGGGAATGGTCGGAATCTCGCGCGATATAACCGTGTACAAACAAATGGAAACGAATCTGAGGGAAAAGGAAGCCGAACTGTTAAAATCAAATCAGGGAAAAGACAAGCTGTTCTCGGTTATTGCGCACGACTTGCGAAGCCCTTTTAATTCGTTTCTGCTCTTGACCGAAATCCTTGTGGGCGAAGGCTATGATTATCAGCCAAACGAATTGGCCGACCTGGCCAATTTGCTCCACCGTTCGGCCAAAGGGGTGTCGGAATTGTTGGAAAATTTGCTTTCGTGGGCGGCTATCCAACGCCATACCTTAATTCAAAACCCGGAGTTTTTTCTGCTCGACGAAACCATTAAAAATACCATTGAACAATATAAAAACCAGTTTACATCAAAAAAAATAGAGCTGAACCTTCAACTCAAAGAAAAGCAGATGATTCAGAGCGATCTTTCCATGTTGAATGTTATTTTGCGCAACCTCATTTCGAATGCCTTAAAATTTACTCCCGAAGGCGGGCAAATTAAAGTAGCCACACAAATTGTTGATGGCGAAGCTGTTATCGAAGTGAGCGATAGCGGAATAGGGATACCTGCGGAAATGTTGGACAAGCTTTTTGATGTTCAACTGAAAGGCCGAAAAGGCACCAACGGCGAACCAAGTTCCGGACTGGGTATGATTTTGGTAAAAGAATTTTCCAATGAGCTGGAGGGCAAAATTCAGGTAACGAGCGAAGTGGGAAAAGGAACCCAGGTTAGTTTGAGAATTCCTCTTTTTCAAAAAGAGGCCCTTTGAAAGACAAAATTCAAAGGAAATAAATGTTAAAACAAGCTGCAAACAGCTGCTAAAACGCATTGCAAACCGAAAACTTGGCGTACTTTTGACGTTTGAATTCGTGAACAATGAGATTATATTGCTAAACCACTGACAATATGAATTTTAAGAAGCTTAATGACCTAACCGGGTGGATTGTATTTGCCATTGCTACCCTTGTTTATTTCCTTACTTTAGAGCCAACCGCCAGTTGGTGGGACTGCGGCGAATACATTTCAACAGCCTACAAACTGCAGGTGGGTCACCCTCCGGGAGCTCCTTTGTTTCAGATGATAGGACGGTTTTTTAGCCTTTTTGCACTTGGCGATACCAGTAAGGTGGCCCTGATGATCAATGTGATGTCGGCGCTTTCGAGCAGTTTTACCATTTTATTCTTGTTTTGGACCATTACTCTTTTGGCCCGAAAGTTTATGATGCAGGGCGAAGATGCCGAAAACAAAGCGCATCAATATGCAGTTTTGGGCGCCGGCGTTGTTGGTGCCTTGGCCTATACTTTTACCGAATCGTTTTGGTTTTCGGCCGTAGAAGGCGAGGTTTATGCCATGTCGTCGTTTTTTACGGCAGTCGTATTTTGGGCTATTTTGCGCTGGGAACAGCTTGCCGACGAGCCGCACAATGTGCGCTGGCTTATTTTTATTGCCTATCTGATTGGGCTGTCAATTGGCGTTCACTTACTCAATTTGCTGGCTGTTCCGGCTATCGTTTACGTTTTCTATTTTAAAAAATATAAGCCCAACTGGAAAGGCTTCGTCATCGCAGGCGTATCGTCCATACTCATTCTTGGTTTTATTTTGAGTTTCCTTGTTCCGCAAATCGTTAACCTGGCCAGTAAATTCGAATTGTTTTTTGTGAATAGCATGGGGATGCCTTTTAACACCGGAACCGTAATCTATTTTGCACTTTTAATTGCTGCCATTGTCTTTGGCCTGCGCTATACGCGAAAAAAAGGAAGGGTTGTTCTCAATACCGTGATGCTGTCGCTGATGTTTATCATTATTGGATATTCGAGTTTTTTCCTCATTGTGATCCGCGCAAACGCCAATACGCCGATAAACGAAAACGAGCCGAACGATGCCATTTCAATGCTTTCGTACCTCAATCGCGAGCAATATGGCGACTGGCCTTTGCTTTATGGCCCCTATTACAATGCACCCGTTGTGGATTATGAAGACGGCACGCCCATTTATGTAAAAGACAGAAAAAGCGGCAAATACATTATAACCGACAGCCGCAAACAATCAAAAGCGGTTTACGACCCGAATTTCAGTACGGTATTTCCGCGCATGTGGAGCAATGAAAAGCCGAGCCACGCCAAACTTTATAAACAATATGGCAACATCAAAGGCACCCCGGTGCAGGCAACAAAATACGACGGCTCTTCCGATGTGATCATGCGGCCCACCTTTGCCGAGAACTTGCGCTTCTTTTTCAGCTATCAAATAGGGCATATGTATGTGCGCTATTTCATGTGGAATTTTGTTGGAAGGCAAAACGACATTGAGAGCCAAGGCGAGCTGGACAGCGGAAACTGGATAAGCGGAATTGGCTTTATTGACAGCGCGCGTTTAGGCGACCAGTCGAAGCTGCCCGACAGCATGAAAAACCCATCGCGTACCCGTTATTATTTTCTGCCATTGCTGCTCGGACTGGCAGGCCTGTTTTTCCACATTAAAAAACATGTAAAAGACAGCTGGATTGTCTTTCTGCTCTTTTTCATGACCGGCCTCGCCATTGTTATTTACCTGAACCAAAAGCCATATCAGCCTCGCGAACGAGATTATTCTTATGCGGGATCATTTTATGCTTTTGCCATTTGGATTGGCTTTGGTGTGCTGGCTCTCTACGATGTAATACAGAAATATTTTGCAAAAAAGACGTTGGTGGCTTTGGCAGTTAGCGCTGTTAGCTTGGCGCTCGTGCCCGGCATTATGGCTGCCGAAGGCTGGGAGGGCCATAACCGCTCAGGCAGATATTCTGCACGCGATTTTGCAATGAATTACTTAGGACAATGCGGGCCAAATGCCGTGATTTTTACCAATGGCGATAACGATACTTTCCCGCTCTGGTATGTTCAGGAAGTGGAAAACTACCGGACTGATATGAGAGTGGTGAATTATATGCTGGCTTCGGGAGATTGGTATGTTCACCAATTGGGCAAAAAGGTGTATGATTCTGACCCACTGCCGCTTACTCTTCGCCCCGATCAATACAACAAAGGAATAAATGAATATACGGCCGTGGTCGAACGCATACCAACTGCCATTGAGCTAAAAGAAGCCATCAGTTTTGTTGCCATTGATAACGATCAAACAAAACTCCCGCTTCAGTCGGGCGAAAGAATCAATTATTTCCCGTCAAAAAAAATCAAGATTACGGTGGATAAAGAAGCCGTGATCCGCAGTGGCATTGTGCCAAAAGAACTGGAAGACCAAATTGTGGATGTCATTGAGTGGGATATTACCCAAAACGGGCTCTATAAAAACGATTTGTTGCTGCTCGACTTTATTGCCTCCAACAACTGGGAACGGCCCATTTATTTTGCCAACCCAAGTTCGGCAAGCAAAGTTTTCAATGTGGACAAATATTGCCATCTGGAGGGCATTGTGTTTAAATTTATGCCCGTACTCGCCAAAGGATATT
>CAYYDS010000148.1:0-1060 GCA_964470665.1 uncultured Lentimicrobiaceae bacterium | reverse complement strand
TACGATTTGCTGGTGAATAAAGCAAAATGGGGCAATTTGCAAGATCCGAAAGTTACTGTTGACCGCGAAAGTTTTCGCAATTCTTCCATCGTAAAACAAAGCTATATGCGTGTGGCACAAGAACTTGTAAATGAAAAGAAAAACGATTCAGCTATCATCGTTTTGGATAAATCGCAAGAGTTTTTCCCACACTCCAAAATCCCATACGACTACTTTATGCTGCCATGGATCGACCTTTATTTTGAGGCCGGAGCCCGCGATAAAGCCGTGCAAATGATGGAAACGCTTTCTAAGCGCTATATTGACGATTTGAGTTATTACATAAGGCTTGGCGACAAATTTGTTGGCTTTTATGATAACAGCATTCAGGAGGCTTTAGCCGTGATTAACCGTATCGGAGAAACAGCCAAAAAACATGGTGAAACCGACCTCGAAAAACGCATCAACGATGCCGTAGATACCAACCTCAAACTGCTTGGGTTGTAAGATACTTATTGCATCTGAACAATAAAAGGCTGCCAAAACGCGGGCAGCCTTTTTTGTTTTTCCGGGCAAAAATTGCCCTGAAACTCCTGAAAACCGGGTTTGTCGGTGCGCGCGCCAATCCGCGCGGGGCACGCGTCTGGAGTCGCGCGGGGCACGCGTCTGGAGACGCGCGCCAGCCGCGCCGGATACACCTCTTACAAAATCAGGAATTTTTATTGAGCCTTGATTTTATCTCCAATTGTGTTAAAACATAACGGAAAAATATTAGCGCTGATATTCAGCAGTTTACTCTTAATAAAATTTTGAATAACATACCACCTGAAAGAAACAAAAAGTTTCAATGTGCAATATTCAGCCGCGAATATGCCGCCTTTTTCCCAATCATCTTAAAAAATCCTTACTATTGCAAGGTAAAAAAACAATGCACTATGAAAGCCAAGATGTTTAAACGATCATTTTTTCTCATTCTAACCCTCGTTTCTACCATTAATGCCACAGCCTGGGTAGATCATACCCTGCTAACCTATCCAGCATTGAGAAAACATGCTGTTTGGGCAAAACTGTCGGCTGTTGA
>CAYYDS010000147.1:0-7352 GCA_964470665.1 uncultured Lentimicrobiaceae bacterium | reverse complement strand
GCTGGCGGCGGCGCTGCGCCTGATGATCTGCTCAAGCTGATCGACAGAATACATATCAAGCCGATTGATTATGCCGAAACGATCGCGCAGCGGCGAAGATATCAGCCCGGTACGGGTGGTAGCGCCGATAAGGGTAAAAGGATTGAGGGTAATTTGTACCGAGCGGGCGTTGGGGCCGGTTTCGATCATGATGTCAATCCGGAAGTCTTCCATGGCCGAATAAAGGTACTCCTCCACAATGGGACTTAGGCGATGTATCTCGTCAATAAAAAGCACATCGTTGGGTTCGAGGTTGGTAAGCAGGCCTGCCAAATCGCCCGGCTTATCCAAAACAGGCCCCGAAGTAAGCTTTAGGTTTACGCCAAGCTCGTTGGCAATGATGTGCGACAGGGTGGTCTTTCCTAAGCCCGGCGGGCCATGCAGCAGCACATGATCCAAAGCTTCGTTGCGCTGCACGGCAGCTTTTACAAAAATACGCAGGTTTTCAACCACCTGATCCTGGCCGGCAAAGCTGCCAAAGGCGTCGGGACGGAGCGCGTTTTCGAGCTCTTTTTCCGCTTTGCTTAGCTTGCTGCCCTGTGCATCTAAATTGTCGTTCATATCATTTTCGAGTCTTCCTGTTGTGCAAATGTACGGCTTTGCGTTTTTATTCCGAACAAAATGTTGTAATCCTGCAGGAAAGATGTAAATTAGCAACCAGGAAAAACACTTCACGTTCTGCACTGTTCTGCCTATAAAAACCCGAAAATATGACAGGGAGATCGGCTGTGTTTTACATAAGAAACACATTGATTATGAAACAGTTGCTTGTTGCCTTCGACTTTTCGAAAAACGCCCTAAACACCTTAGAATATGCCCTGATGATGGCAAACAGATCGGGCGCCAACCTAAGTTTGGTGTGGGTTGATGACAGCAGTACGCCCGATAACGTGGTTAACATTAATAAGGCATTACGCATCGAAACCCGACAACTTCTTAACGACCTTATCCCTCAATTTGAGGCGCGCTACAACAAAGGAAAGATTGATGTTATTTTGCGCAAAGGCAAGGTTTATACCGAAATAGCCAATGTGGCCCGAAAGATAGGAGCCGATGTTGTGCTTTCCGGAACCCATGGGGTAAGCGGCTTTGAGCAGTTTTGGATTGGAAGCAATGCCTACCGCATTGTTACCCATTCGCCCTGCCCGGTTATTACCATCAGAAGCGATTACCAGGCTTCAACAGTGCAAGCAAAAAAAATCGTTTTGCCCATTGACAGCAATCCCGAAACCAAGCAAAAAATACCGTTTGCCACCAAAATAGCTGCAATCTGCGGAGCCAAAATTCATGTGGTTTCGCTATACAACAGCCCGATAAGCTTGATTCGCAATCGCGTGAAGACTTATACCGACGACGCAGCTAAATATTTGCAAACCAATGATATATCCTATGTGGTGAAAGAACTGGAAGCCGAAAATTTGGTGAGCAGCCTGCTCAACTACACCTACGAAACGAAGGCCGATCTCATTTGCATCATGACGGAGCAGGGAGGCACTTCGGGCGGAATGTTTTTGGGCCCTTATGCACAACAATTGATCAATAATTCGTTAATACCGGTGCTGAGCCAGCGTTCGGGACAGTTTGAGCCTTAAAACCACGATCAGAATAAAAATAAGGAATGAAAAACCTTCAAACCATAAGATACCCTCGGTTTTTGGCTTTGCTGGCTTTGGCATTGTTTTTTCTGCAAGCTAAATCCCAGCAGCAAGGCCGGATGATACTGATACAGCCAAGCCAGCTCGACAGCCTGATCGAAATGAGCAAGCGGCCGGCATTCAACAAGATAGAAGGATTTCGGATTCAGATTTTTATGGAGTCGGGCAACGAAGCCGTTGATCGTGCACAGGAAACCATTACCGCATTCAACGACCTTTTTCCCGACATAAAGGCCTATCTTAGCTTTGGGCAGCCCTATTACCGCGTAAGGGTAGGCAATTTTCGCACGCGTTTGGAGGCCGAAGGCCAACTGCGCTATGTTGCCATCACCTATCCAAAAGCTTTTGTGATAAAAGAAACCATCGAACCTCCTGCTTTATATCCATCAACAATTAACAATACAGGGCCATGAAAAAAGTGATTTTAACGGGAATTGACTTTTCCGATTGTTCCATCAATGCGCTGGAACATGCCATCTCCATTGCCAACAAAGCCGACGCCGACGTATGCATGATTTGGGTAAACAGGCCTGTAAGCGGCAAAGAAATTTATTTGGTAAGTCAAGATCAGATTGTGGCCGAAGCCATAAAACGCTTCGAAATATTGATCACAAAATACCAGCCCCGTTTAGGTAACGGGAAGCTGTTCTTTAAAGTGAGAAAAGGAAAGGTTTACACCGAAATTGTTGATATGGCCGACGAACTCGATGCTTTTCTGGTGGTTGTTGGCACGCATGGAGCTTCGGGCTTTGAGGAATTGTGGATGGGGAGCAACGCCTTTCGCATCGTGAGCGCCATCCAGCGGCCAATCATTTCCATCAGAGGGGGCGTAGATATTAATCACACCATCAAAACCATCGTTATGCCTATTGACAGCACCATCGAAAGCAGGCAAAAAACACCCATCACGGCTTTAATGGCCAAATATTTCGATGCCGAAATTCATGTGCTGGCGCTGCTCTCGTCAGAAGTGCCCGAAATTGTGGAAATGGTGCGCGAATACGTCAAACAGGTGGAAATTTATCTGAAAGAAAACGAAATTCGTTATCAGATCAAAGAATTGAAAACCACGAAGATTACCGATGACACCCTCCACTATGCGCAGGAAGTACATGCAAACCTCATCAGCATTATGGACGAACAGGAAATAAAACCCTCCAACATCTGGCTAGGCCCCTTTGCCCAGCAAATGGTTCACCGGAGCCCCATTCCGGTGATGTGTACGCATGCCAAAGATTTTACCATGGCTGCTTCGATGTAAATAATGAATAGTAAACTTTACAAACACACTGTTTTAGAATGAATTATCGTTTTTTAGGCCGGTCAGGACTGAAAGTATCGGAACTTTCGTTTGGATCGTGGATTACCTTTGGCAGTCAGGTTGACGACAGCTTAGCCTACCGGCTGATGACAAAAGCTTTTGATGGCGGGGTAAATTTTTTCGACAATGCCGAAGTGTATGCCAACGGACTTTCGGAAATCATCATGGGCAAAGTGTTGAAGCGCACCGGCTGGAAGCGCTCGGATTATGTAATTTCAACAAAGATCTTTTGGGGTGGCGAGGGGCCAAACGATGTTGGCCTTTCGCGCAAACACATTGTCGAAGGCGCAAATAATGCGTTGCAACGTTTTGGCCTTGAGTATGTTGACCTAATCTTTTGCCATCGCCCCGATTACGATACCCCTATCGAAGAAACGGTTTGGGCTATGAATTATTTGCTCAACCAGGGCAAAGCGCTCTATTGGGGAACCAGCGAATGGCCGTCCTGGATGATTCGGGCAGCGCATGATTTTGCCCGCCGCGAACACCTCATCCCTCCGCTGATGGAACAGCCTGAATATAATATGTTTAACAGGCAAAAGCTGGAGGTGGACTATCTGCCGCTTTTTAAAGAAATGGGTTTGGGCACTACCATTTGGAGCCCCTTGGCAAGTGGTATTCTTACCAACAAATACTTAGACGGATTTCCGAAAGGAACGCGCATGGAGCAGGAAGAACACAACTGGCTCAAACGGAAACTCGAAAGCGCCGAAGGAAAACTAAAAATTCAAAAAGCAGCCCGGCTCAACAACTTAGCCCTTGATCTGGGCATCAGTTTGCCCCAGCTTGCATTGGCTTGGTGCCTTAAAAACCCCCATGTAAGCACGGTAATCACCGGAGCATCGAAAGAAGAACAGCTGATTCAAAACTTGCAGGCAGCCGAAAAAGTTCAGCTGATTAGCGACGAGATCCTGTTGAAAATTGAAGATATTCTGCAAAATAAGCCCCGGCAGGCTCAGTTGTTCAGATAAGCAGTTATCAGGCTTTCTTGTGAAGCACAATCCGGATGGTTGTGCCTTCATTGACAACAGAGCTTTTTACAAAAATCTGCCCTTTGTGATAGTCTTTTACAATGCGTTTGGCTAAGGTAAGCCCGAGTCCCCAGCCGCGTTTTTTGCTGGTAAACCCCGGCTCAAATACTTGTTTAATGGCCGATTTTTGCATTCCCCGGCCGGTATCATTCACATCCATGATTACAGAATGGGCTTCGGTTTTTAGCGCAAGCGTGATGGTTCCCTGGCCGTTCATCGCATCAATGGCGTTTTTACAGAGGTTTTCGATCACCCATTGAAACAGCGCTTCGTTGAGCGGAAGCACAACCTTTTCGCTGAGCGGAAAATCAAATACGTATTGAATTTTTTTCGAGGTGCGCGGCCGCAAATATTGCACGGTATCTTCGAGCAGCCGCACCAAATCAACCGATTCCAAAACGGGGGTCGAGCCGATCTTCGAAAAACGTTCGGCAATCATCTCCAAGCGGCTGACGTCTTTTTCCATTTCCGCAACACCGGCAAAGGGTTGCGCTTCCATTTTTAAAAGCTCGACCCAGGCAATAAGGCTCGAAAGGGGAGTGCCAATCTGGTGAGCCGTTTCTTTGGCCATGCCCACCCACACCTGATTTTGTTCCGATCGGCGTGCATAGCTGAAAAGCAGATAGGCAATAAGAAAAAAGAGGCCAATAACGGCTATCTGAACCATTGGAAAATAGCGGATACGCAGCAACATGGGCGAGCTTTTGTAGAAAATAAAGGTTTTGCCATAATCCAGAAACTGAATTTCAATGGGCGTATTTTCCGATTTCATGAGCAAAATTTGCTGCTGCCAAAAAAGCGAATCGTTTGCAGGGGGCGCTTCCAAATTGCCATACTGCAACACATTGCTGAGGGTGCTGTCGGTAATGATTACCGGAACATTACTCGCATTGGAGGCGATGTCGGTTAGAAAAGAGCTCACCAGGTCGTCGAGCACACGTTTAAGCTCGCTAAAAATGATGGATTCCTTATAATATAACAGTTGCTTGGTATCGCTAATGGGTATTGGGCTGTATTCCGAAAAAGAGTCTTTCAGTTCGCCATCAAAACGGCTTTGGCCGTCAAAACGCTTGTCCACATTTTGCCTTTCGATAATGTTTTCGTTTTTATCTACGATGATTACCGGGATGCTGGTGTTGTTGCTGATGATTTCGAGGTAAAAGGTGAGTTCTTCCTCGAGCGAACCATAGAGCACTTTCTGGTAGGTTTTGGCCAAAAGCTCTACACGCTGCCGTTCTTGCTGCCGCAAAGCCACAAAAAAATCTTCCTGATAACGCATCAGGCTGGCCCTGCGCTCAACGGCATCGGCCCAGTTGCGCACCTGATTGCGCTCTTCCTGTGCAAATTGCGAAACAAGATTGCTGGTGTAATAGGTTGACAATGCGATGATTAGCAGGGCTATTGCTGCCAAAACCATTTTCCATCTTTTCTTTTTGCTATAGATACTCACTCTTTTGCCGCTTATGTTTCGGATGAAAACGTTTGGAAAACAGTAAAAGTATAAAATTCAGTTCAAAGCTATGCAATCCGCCAGCAAAACAAAAGAAGCATTTTTCTTGAAGGGCGAAACAACTTCTGGGGCTAATAATCAAAACAGTATCTTTGCGGACAGATTCATCGTCAACTTTTTTGATTGAACAAATATTAAAAACTCATTTATGAAAAAACACGCACTGCCGGGCATTGCAAGCCTTGGCCTTATGGTATTAACCCTATTGATCACAACACATTGTATGGCACAAAATGCACCGATTGTTCCTTTGGAAGACTTCTTTAAAAACCCCGAAAAGTCATCCTTTATCATTAGCCCCGACGGGAAACATATTTCCTATATGGCGCCTTACGAAAGCCGAATGAACATCTTTGTTCAAAAAGCCGGAACCGATAAAGCCGTGCGCATTACTTCGGAAACCGACCGCGACATTGCCGGATATTTTTGGGCTAACAACAGCAGAATTTTGTTTTTAAAAGACAATGGAGGCGACGAAAACTTTGCCCTATATGGGGTTGACCTCAACGGCAAAAATGCAAAATGCCTCACATGTTTCGAAGGCGTGCGTACACAAATTATTGACGATCTCGAAGATCAGCCCGATTTTATGATTATTGGGCTAAACAAGCGCAATGCAATGGTTTTTGATCCTTATCGCCTGAATATCAACACTGGCGAACTTACTATGCTTGCCGAAAACCCCGGCAACATTCAGGGCTGGCTTACCGACCACGAAGGAAAATTGCGCGTAGCCGTAGCTATTGTTGACGGCATAAACACCCAGCTGCTCTATCGCGATAACGAAAGCGAAGAGTTTAGACCGCTGATTACCACAAGCTTTAAAGAATCGTTGAGCGTTGAATTTTTCACCTTCGACAACAAAAAATTCTATGCAACATCAAACATAGGCCGCGACAAAAGTGTGGCCGTGGTTTACGATCCGGAAACCCTCACCGAAACCGAAGTATTGTTTGAAAACAAAGATTATGACCTTTCGGGCTTAAGCTACTCGCGCAAACGCAAAGTGCTTACCGCCGCCAGCTTTTTGAGCTGGAAACGCGAACGTCATTTCTTCGACGAACAAACCAAAGCGATGTTTGCCAAGTTAGAAAAACACCTGCCGGGCTACGAAATTGCGCTTTCGTCGTCAGACAAAGCCGAAGAAAAATATATCGTTCGCACCTATAGCGACAAATCTTTGGGCGCATACTATTTCTACGACCTCAAAAAAGATAAAATATCTAAAATACAAGATGTTAGCCCTTGGATTGACGAAAACCAAATGGCCGATATCAAGCCCATTCAATACCGCGCGCGCGATGGCAAAATCATTCATGGCTATTTAACCTTGCCAAAAGGGGTTGAACCAAAAAACCTGCCGGTGGTGGTAAATCCGCATGGCGGACCCTGGGCCCGCGACAATTGGGGCTTTAATCCCGAAGTGCAATTTTTGGCCAATCGCGGCTTTGCCGTATTGCAGATGAACTTCAGAGGATCAACGGGTTATGGCAAAGAATTTTGGGAGTCGAGCTTCAAACAATGGGGGCTCACCATGCAAAACGACATTACCGACGGGGTATATTGGCTTATCGAACAAGGCATTGCCGATAAAAACCGAATTGCCATTTATGGTGCAAGCTATGGCGGATATGCTACTTTGCAGGGGCTTGTTGTAACGCCGACACTTTATGCCGCTGCGGTGGACTATGTGGGCGTTTCGAACCTCTTCACCTTTATGAAAACCATACCGCCTTATTGGAAACCTTTGCTCGATATGATGTATGAAATGGTTGGAAATCCCGAAAAAGATGCGG
>CAYYDS010000146.1:0-7453 GCA_964470665.1 uncultured Lentimicrobiaceae bacterium | reverse complement strand
CCTCTTCATCCACTTTCGATTTGCCGATAATGGCTTTCGAAAGCTTATTGAAAACACTTTCGCGTGTTTTTTCGAGCCCTTTGTCAAGGTCTTGCTTTTTTTCTTTGCTAAAAAATGAAAACAGTCCCATGCACTTTTTTGTTAGGTTTTGCTTGTTTTTTATTGTTATTTGGATTCACTGAAAACTCCGGCACAACAAGTTTTTAAGCGAAAGTTTACTAAATAGAAATGAGCTCCCCCAAATAATTGGAAAAGCTCACTTCGCTGTTGTTAAAACAACATTATCTTTTGTTCAGGAATTCCTGCACCTTATCGTTAGGAACCATTGTTTCGCTAAAGGCATAGGCTCCGGTTTTGGCTGATCTCGAGGCTCTGATAACCTTCGAATATTCTTTACCGCTACTGGTTTTCAGTGTAGCAACTACTTTCTTTGCCATGTTTAATACTATTTAATTTCTTTGTGAACAGTCATTCTTTTGAGGATGGGGTTGTATTTTTTCAACTCCAACCTTTCGGGTGTATTCTTTTTATTTTTCATGCTGATGTAGCGCGAAGTGCCCGGCATTCCACTGGCTTTGTGTTCGGTACATTCCAGAATGATCTGAATACGTGCTTCTTTTACTTTCTTGGCCATGCTAATATCCTTTCAAATTTTCGGATGGCAAAAATATATATTTTCTGCTTACCAGCCTAATTTTTTCCTGTTTTTATTTTTCAACGATTTTCGGGGGCTTCCAAATGCGTTTTTCAAGGTTTTTTGTTTGCTCCTAAATCTTCCTTATGGTGAGGCTATTTGCAAGATGTTTCTCACATACGGGCTTATTCCGGTAAAGAAAAACTCTACGGCTATCACCATCACGATCAGCCCCATCAGCTTCATCATCACCTTGTTACCGGTTTCACCCATCACTTTCATGATTTTTCCGGCGCTCAGTAACAGTATTAGCACCACGATGCACACCCCAAGGATGGCCGTAATGAGGATACCTTTTTGGGCAACGCTAACGCTTTGATCCATCAAAATGATGGCGTTGGTGATGGAGCCGGGGCCGGCAATAATGGGGATTCCGAGCGGAGTAATCGAGATGTCGTTTACGTATTGCGTATCTTCCTGCCCGACGTCTTTGGTTCGGCTAAGTCGGGCATTGAGCATATCGTACCCCATCAGGAAAAACAACACTCCGCCCACTACCTTAAGGCCTGCAACCGAAATTCCAAAAAAATCGAAAAGCATTTTCCCGCCAAAGGCAAAAGCGATCAGGGTGAGTGAAGCGGTTGTAAGTGCTTTTAGGGCTGTATTTACCTGCTGTTGTCGGGTGAGGCCGACGGTCATCGACATAAAAACCGGCATCACCCCGAGGGGGTTCATCAGGGTGATGAAGGAGGTAAAATACAGCATCCACAGGGTTAAGCCTTCTGCCATGGCGGATCGGTTTTTTTAGAGTTTGCTGATTGTATTTTCAACGATCTGAATAATTTTCTCTTCTGCCATCAAAGCCTGCTGCCTAATGTTATCGGCTTCGAGCAACATATTGCCGACAAAAGTTTTATCGTCAACGCTGCTGCCGTTTATTTTCACATTAAGGCAGGCTCCGAGCACTGCCGAACGGGCGCACAGGGCTCCTACGCCGGCATCGGTAACAGAGGCCGGATTGCCTTCGCGAACCATTGCTTCGATGAGTTCCATGGCTTCAAACGACTTGCGCATTACGCGCAACGGAATTTCCATTGCATATTTCGAAGCATCCTGAATGGCTTGTGTGCGGGCTGCTTTTTCGGCCTCGGTGCCTTTTGGCAGCCCAAAAGCTTCCATGATCAGGTTAAAGGAGCGGGTGTCTTCATCAACCAAAAACAGCAGTTCGTCTTTCAGCTTTTGACCTTTTTCGGCCCAATCGGAGAAAAATTCCCAACGGCTATCCCAGCCACGTTTGTGCGACGAAAGGTTGGCTACCATGGTGGCCAGCGAAACGCCAAGCGATCCCAGGTAGGCCGATACAGATCCGCCTCCCGGAGCGGGAGTTTCGGAAGCGGTGAGGTTGGCAAAGCCGGTAAGGTTAAGGCTCACCAGTTTTTTGCTTTGCTCGTCTTTTGCCAGCACATATTCGATGATCTTTTCTTCCGGAACGAAAGGCTTTAGCTCGTCCAAACCCATTGATTTCACTGCAATTTTAATGAGTTCAGCATCGTCAACCCCTTTTGAGCGCTGTTGTTTTGCCAGGAAATATTTTCCGGCATCGAGCATGGCTTTCAAGGGGATAAGGCCTACAAGCTCGGATCCCGTAACACGAATTCCGCGTTCGCCGGCCTTTTTGCATACCTCATCAAAAGCAATATGCACCGGTGTTACGCTGATGTTGGTGAGGTTCATCGAGATTTGGGCAACGCCATATTCTTCAATAAACCAGCCGATTGCCTTTACCTCTTTCAGGCTTCCGGGCACAAACACCTGATTGCCGTCTTTATCTTTCACGATTTTTCCGGTAACGGGGTCGCCTTCGCGCAAGAGTCTTCCTTTTTCGCGCACATCAAAAGCAATGGAGTTGGCTCTGCGGGTAGAGGTTGTGTTGAGGTTGATGTTGAAGGCCACCAAAAAGTCGCGCGCTCCGATAGCGGTAGCTCCGGCTTTTTCGTTAAAGGCAGCAGGGCCAAAATCCGGTTTCCATTCGGGTTTGGCTAATTTTTCGGGCAGGCCTTCATATTCGCCCGAGCGGCAGTTGGCCAAGTTTTTGCGCTGGGATGAAAAAGCAGCGTTTTCGTAGCAATAAATGGGTATATGCAGCTCATCGCCAACGCGTTTGGATAAGCGGCGGGCATATTCAACCGTTTCTTCCATGCTGATGTTTGCAATCGGGATGAGCGGGCACACATCGGTTGCGCCCATTCGCGGATGCTCGCCCTTATGATGCCGCATATCAATCACTTCGGAGGCTTTTTTAATGGCCTGAAAAGCAGCTTCTATCACATCGTCGGGAGTTCCGACAAAAGTAACAACCGTGCGGTTGGTAGCAGCTCCCGGATCAACATCGAGCAGTTTTACTCCTTCCGAGTGCTCAATAACATCGGTAATTTGTTTGATAACGGCCATATCCCTGCCTTCGCTAAAGTTGGGGACACATTCGATCAGTTTTTTCATTCTTACGCTATTTGAATAAAGTTATGTTTGCTTATTTTTATTTCCGTTTAAATGCTTAAACCGGCATTCCGTTGACGAAAGCCTTGCTTATTTTATTGGTTCCGTAATAATACGGGAGGTATTCGATTCCGGGAATGGGTTTTGTGATGTAAAAGTCGGCGCGCTTGCCCACCGTTATGCTGCCGGTTTCGGCGCTTACATCCATGGCATAGGCTCCGTTGATGGTGGTAGCATTGATGCCTTCTTCGGGCAGCACCCGGTAGAGAATACTGGCCATTGAAAGAATCAGTTGCATATTGCCCGAAGGCGATGAGCCGGGGTTGAAGTCGCTGGCCATTGCCAACGGCAGGCCTGCATTCATCATTTTGCGGGCGGGGGCATAAGGCATATTGAGGAAAAAAGCTGCCCCGGGCAAAATAATGGGCATGGTTTCGCTGCCTAAGAGGGCTGCAATCTCTTCGTCGCCGGTATATTCGAGGTGATCTACTGAAAGGGCATTGTATTTTACGCCAACCTGAATGCCTCCGGAGCGTGCCAGTTCGTTGGCATGAATCTTTGCCCGCAGGCCATATTTCATGCCGGCGTTGAGGATGCGGTCGGTATCTTCAACCGTAAAAAAGCCCTTATCGCAAAAAACATCAATAAAATCGGCAAGTTCTTCTGCTGCTACTATCGGTATCATCTCGTTGATAATCAGATCAACATATTCTGTTTGCCGGCCTTTATATTCAGTGGGTACGGCATGGGCGCCCAAGAAATTGGCTTTGATTTTCAGGTTCGAATTTTCTTTGAGCCGCCTGATCACCCTGAGCATTTTGAGTTCGCTTTGGGTGCTAAGGCCATAGCCGCTTTTGATCTCGACCGAAGCCGTTCCCATGGCCGAAATTTCGGCAAGACGCTCCATTGCTTCCTCATAAAGCTGCTGTTCGTCAGCCTCTTGCATCGCTTTGGCCGAGTTGAGGATGCCACCGCCACGTTTGGCAATTTCCTCGTAGCTCAAGCCTTTTATTTTATCCACATATTCTATTTCGCGCGAAGCGGCATATACCAAATGGGTGTGCGCGTCGGAAAAAGAAGGTAAAACAAGCCCATTGGCGGCGTCATAGCATTGCATGCGCGGGTTTTCGGCAATCAATTGACGGTATTCGGGGCTGTCCATCGGCCCAAAAGCTGCAATCTGATGATCCTTTACCTGAAGCCAGGCGTTGGAAATGGATTTAAGCCTTGCCATTTCTTTGCCGCGAAGCAAGGCCACATCGGCTTCAAGAATACCAACAAGCTCCTTTATGTTATTGACAATGAAGTTCATAGATAAGACGATTCAATTTATATTTTTGCGATGCAAAGGTAGGCAAAAAAAGGGCTTCAAAAACTCCATCTTGTTCTTTGCGCCCTTGATGCAACGCCTAGCTGACGGTTAGTCTCTTTCTTTGTAGCTATCTTTGCTAACGATTTGACCCTCTTCGTCGTAGCTTATCCACAAGCCGCTTTTAAGGCCATTGATGTAGGTGCCTTCGGTTTGTATTTTTCCGTTTTCGAAATACACCACAAATCGCCCATCTGGCTGATCATCAGCAAAATTGGTTTCGGACATGAGTGCTCCCGATTCAAAAAAGCTTTTTGAAAGGCCTTGTTTCATTCCGTTTTCATAGTTCGTTATTTCGGCAATTGCCATGCTTTGCGGAAAAAACACCTTTACAGCACCATCGAGGCGGTTGTTTTTATAGCATTCTTCAGAGAGCAAAGCGCCGTCGGTATCGCTATAGATCAACCAGAGGCTGTCTTTTTTCTGATTCAGGTAATTGCCTTCGGCCAATAAAATGCCTTGCTTTGAATAGCTTTTATGCCTTGCTTTTATTCCGCCCGGCTCAAAAGTATTGGTGGCTCGCAGCTGTCCGTCTTCATAATAATACTCGAACACGCCAACAGGCCGGTCGTTGCTAAACCGCCCTTTGTAGCGAAGGGCGCCATTGGGATAGCGGCCTTCCCAAAGGCCAAATTTTTTGCCCTGATCGTCCTGCTGATTGATTTCGTGCTGGCCGAAAGCGTTGAAACTAAAAAGAAACTGGAAACAAAATGCCAAAGCAACAAGCGAAACTGACTTCATGGTATTTTTGAATTTTGGGCAAAAATAAGCAGTAAAAAGAAAAGAATTACTTTTGCCGTAAAACGGAAAAATTGGCCGAATATTCTTCTATTCTTCTCGAAAATGCCGTTAACGAGCTATCTCGTTTGCCGGGCGTTGGCAAAAAAACGGCGCTTCGTCTTGCCCTTCATCTGCTGCGCGAAGATGCGCATCGCACCGAAGCTTTAGCTCATGCTTTGCAGCAATTGCGCGAAAAGATTCAGTTTTGCGAACGCTGTTACAACATTTCCGACAATGCGCTGTGCAGCATTTGCAGCAATCCGCGCCGCGACGAAAACCTTTTGTGTGTGATAGAAGATATGCGCGATGTAATGGCTATTGAACGCACTTCGAGCTACAACGGGCTCTATCATGTGCTGGGCGGAGTGATTAATCCGGTGGAAGGCATTTCGCCTTCCGATCTTACAATAAATCAATTGGTTGCACGATTAGAAAACGAAGACATCCGCGAATTGGTGTTGGCTTTGCCTCCTACAATAGAGGGCGACACAACGGGTTTTTATATTTTTCGCCTGGTGCGCAACGACAAACTTAAAGTAAGTTCGATTGCTAAGGGCATTGCCATTGGCGACGCATTAGAATTTACCGACGAAGTTACTTTAGGCCGTTCGATCCAAAACCGCATTCCGTTTGAAGGGCGCTAATCCGACTCGCCAACAAGTTGATCGGGCATGGCCGATGCGCTATCGCCAAACAGATCGAGCTGTTTTTCGGTAACGTAATACCTTTGCGGCACTTCGATGTCAAAACCATTGATATAGCGATCAATGCTCTTTTTAATCAGTTTGATAACTGTAGTTTTACGGGCTTTTGAGTAATTGCTCAACGAGCGATACTGCTTTTCGGACAGTTTAAACTTCACTTCTTTGAACTTTACTTTTTTGTATTTCCTTTTCTTTTTGAATCGGGCTGCCATATATGCGACATTAAGTGAGGAAAATTACGGTTTTTTGCAAAGCAAACTCACATCAATAAAAAATCAGCTGTATTTTTTTAAACTACTCAGCAAGATGCCTGCTAAGTTGTTTGCTTCTTCGGGGCTGCTGCCTTCGGCATAAACACGGATTATGGGTTCAGTATTGCTTTTGCGCAGATGCACCCAACCCTTTTCAAAATCAATCTTTACACCATCAATGGTGCTCACTTTTTCCATTGGAAATTCTTTGGCAATTTTTGCTAACACGCTGTCTATATTAACATTACCGGGCAAATCGAGTTTATTTTTAGAGATATGATAATCGGGATATGTTTTTCGAAGCTGCGAACAGCTAAGTCCTTTTTTAGCCAAGTGGCTTAAAAACAGTGCCACGCCAACAAGGGCATCGCGTCCGTAATGCAGTTCGGGATAAATGACACCGCCATTGCCTTCGCCTCCGATAACGGCGCCAACAGTTTTCATCATTTCCACCACATTTACTTCGCCAACGGCCGAGGCAAAATATTCGAACCCGGCTGCGCGGGTAACATCGGCTAATGCGCGTGTTGACGACAGATTGGACACCGTATTGCCGCCCTTGTGCCCCAACACATAGTCGGCCACGGCTACAAGCGTATATTCCTCGCCAAACATCTCGCCATTTTCGTCCACAACGGCCAGGCGATCCACATCCGGATCTACAACGAAACCCAGGTCGCAGCCCTTTTCCTTTACCCATGCCGAAAGCTCGTGCAAGTGTTCGGGCAGGGGTTCGGGGTTGTGCGGAAACAGGCCGGTGGGGTTGCAATAAAGCTCGTGGATGATTTCGACGCCCAAAGCCTTGAGCAAAGCCGGCACAGCCATGCCTCCGGTAGAATTAACGGCATCAATAGCGATTTTAAAACCTGCGTTGCGTATGGCTTCGGCATCAACGAGCGGGAGGTCGAGAATCATCTGAATATGTTTATCAATCCACCCATGCGAACGTTGATAATGGCCAAGCTTTTCCACTTCCTGATACACAAAATTGCCTTTTTCGGCCATTTCAAGCACCCATTCGCCATCCGAAGCCGTAATGAACTCGCCCTTGTGATTGAGCAATTTCAGGGCATTCCACTGCGCGGGGTTGTGGCTGGCCGTTAGAATGATACCGCCGTTGGCATTCATAGCCGCAACAGCAACTTCAACGGTTGGCGTTGTGGAAAGATCAAGATCAAACACATCTATGCCGGCTGCCATCAATGTTCCGCATACCAAA
>CAYYDS010000145.1:0-7482 GCA_964470665.1 uncultured Lentimicrobiaceae bacterium | reverse complement strand
ATACTCGCCAGCAAAGCCACATAGTTTTTGAGAAAACGCGGGCTGAGGTAGTATAAAACACAAAATACCGGCAGAAAATATAGAAGAAAGAGGCTGCTGCTAAAAACCATTTGAAATCAATCGTTAAAGGTACAAAATTAACAGGATTAGCTTATGAGCCGGTAAAAATTTTGCATCGCACCGAAGCAAAGGCATGTTTTGATTCATCATAACGAATTAGCGTAGCATAGCCTTTTCAGCGAGTTGTCGCAAGCCTGTTTAAAACATTGATTATCAGGCTTTCCATATAAGGATGATAATCGCTCGCAAATTTTTCGGTCACACGGTTGGCAATAATCACACAGAGTGTTAGCGCTTCGTGACCCAGCATGGCCGAAAGTCCGTAAAGCGCCGACGATTCCATTTCGAAATTGGTAATTTTTTGGCCTTTATAGGCAAACGACTCCATTTTGCGGTTCATTTCTTCATCGGCAAGAGGCAGCCTGAGCACCCTTCCCTGCGGGCCATAAAAACCCGGTGCAGTAGCCGTTATGCCCTGTATAGCGTCGAAAGCCAGCAATTGCAAAAGCTTCGGCGATGCCGGTACCACATAGGGTTGGGGCAACAACTGGCTCCAATTCATGTGATCGGCAAAAGCTTGCGTCATGGCATGATCAATAAACTGCCCGCTCCCCGAGTAAAAATGCAATAAGCCATCGAGGCCTAAAGCATAACGGGCGGCAACCACCGTTCCGTCAACCGGTATTTCGGGCTGCAAGGCTCCCGAAGTGCCTAAACGGATGATTCTCAGCTTTTTATGTGTATCGTTGATGCGCCGGCTTTCTAAATTGATGTTTACCAGGGCATCTAATTCGTTGATAACGATATCCAAATTATCAGTCCCCATTCCGGTTGACAGCGCACTGATTCTCATTCCTTTATAAAATCCGGTATGTGTTATCAGCTCGCGATTTGAAACCTTATGTTCGAGTATATCAAAATGTTTCGAAATCATGTTTACACGGTTTGGGTCGCCAACCAATAAAACGGTGTCAGCAATTTGTTCGGGATGCAGTTTCAGGTGGTAAACCGAACGGTCGGCATTGAGTACCAATTGCGAATCGGGGATGAAGCTATTGCTCATTAGTATAGGAGTATTTCGGATGAATGCACTAAATTTGCAAAAGTAAAAAAAAGTGGCAACTTGATGGTTTTCTTTCAACCGGCTCGGTTGCTTTTCCTCATAAAGATTGATTTATTCTATGTCAAACAGGCAACAAATGAAGGCTACTGCCGAAATCATATCAATTGGCGATGAGCTGCTCATCGGGCAAGTTGTAAACACCAATGCTTCGTGGATGGGCGAGCTGCTATTTGCCAACGGCATTGCGCTAAGCCGGGTTGTTACCATCGGCGACAGCGAAAGCGAGCTGCATCAGGCTTTAGATAATGCCTTGAAAAGGGTTCAGTTTGTCTTTCTCACGGGAGGTTTAGGCCCTACTTCCGACGACATCACCAAGCCTGCCTTGTGCAGCTTTTTTAAGGTGCCATTAGTTTTTAATGACGAAGCCTACGGCTATGTGGAGACTTTGTTTGCAAGACGCGGCATAGCCGTAACAGCCCGCAACCGCGAGCAAGCAATGGTGCCGGCAAATGCGGCTATCATTCAAAACGCCAACGGTACTGCTCCCGGAATGTGGTTCGAAAAAGATGATGCCGTTATCGTTTCGATGCCCGGAGTGCCTTTTGAGATGAAGCATATGTTTGAAAAACAGGTGTTGCCAAGGGTAAAAGCCTTGTCGCAATCAGACTATCACCTGTTTAAAACGGTAATGACCACCGGCACGGGCGAATCAATGATTGCCGACCGGATTGCCGGCTGGGAATCGGCTCTTCCTGCGCATCTTAAACTTGCTTACCTGCCGCAACCCGGTATTGTGAGGCTCAGACTTGGCGGCCACTTACACGATAAAACCCTGTTGGAGAAACAATTATCCGAAGAGGTTGAAAAAATGTGCAGCCTCATTCCTGAATACGTATATGGTTTCGACGAACAAATACCCGAAGAAGTGGTGGGCAGTTTGCTGGCGCAAAAAGGTCTTAAGGTGGGCACAGCCGAAAGTTGCACAGGCGGCTATCTGGCGGATTTGTTTACCTCCATACCCGGAAGTTCGCGCTATTTTAAAGGCTCGGTGGTAGCTTATGACAATCAGGTTAAAACAGAAACCCTTCGGGTAAATGCCGGCACAATTCTATTGCATGGCGCTGTGAGTGAGGTAGTTGCTATTGAAATGGCCAAGGGCTTGCGTGATCTTTTGCAACTCGATTATGCCCTTTCTACAACCGGAATAGCCGGGCCCGATGGCGGAACGGCCGAAAAACCTGTTGGAACTGTATGGATAGGGCTGGCCGGACCTGAAGGCGTTAAAGCCTTTCACTTTTTATTGGGCGATCAGCGCGATCGCAACATACGCCGGGCAAGCTTAGCAGCAATCAACCTGCTTCGGCTTGAGCTGATCGGATCATAAAAAAAACCGGTTTAGAGTACCGGTCTTTTATCTTTCAACGCTTAAAATCTGGTCTAAAACGTTGCGCTTGAAACATCCAGATTGCGGTCAACCTTTTTGAATAAGCCCTGCAAAACGGTTCCGGGGCCAACTTCAACAACAGTTCGCAGGCTGTTTGCAATCATATTGTTCATGATTTGTGTCCACCTAACCGGCGATGTAAGCTGAGCAATGAGGTTTTTCTTAATGATTTCGGGGTCGGTAACCGATTGTCCGGTAACGTTTTGATAAATAGGGCAAATGCCTTTTACAAATTTGGTTGCCTGTATGGCTTCGGCCAGCTCAACGCGTGCGGGTTCCATCAGGGGCGAGTGAAATGCGCCGCCCACTTTCAGCGGCAGAGCGCGTTTGGCACCGGCAGCAAGGATACGTTCGCAGGCTAAGGCCACGCCTTTTTCGCTTCCCGAAATCACAAGCTGGCCGGGGCTGTTGTAGTTGGCCGGCACAACAACTTCTTCCTGTATTAAGCTGCAAATACGCTCAACCTCGCTGTCGTCAATCCCTAAAATGGCAGCCATCGTACCCGGAACTTCTTCACAAGCAACTTGCATGGCCATGGCACGTTTGTAAACCAATTTCAAACCATCTTCAAAAGTGAGGGTCTTATTGGCCACCAAAGCCGAAAATTCGCCAAGCGAATGGCCTGCTACCATATCGGGCTTGAAATTATCGCCCAAAACAGCGGCTAAGATAACCGAATGCAGAAAAATAGCCGGCTGTGTAACTTTGGTCTGGCGAAGATCTTCTTCAGTGCCGTCAAACATGAGTTCTGTAATATTGTATTTCAGAATGGTATTGGCTTTCAGGAAAAGGTCTTTGGCTTTTGGCGACTTTTCATACAGGTCTTTTCCCATCCCTACGAACTGAGCCCCCTGGCCTGGAAATACGTATGCTTTCATAATTCGACTTTTTGTTGGTTTTCTTTTAAAGGAAGAATTTTGTTGTTAAAAAAGCAAGCAAAGATAGGTAATTGCTGCTTTGACTGATCAGTTTGTTAAAGTAAGAGGCTTGGTTTTGGTTTGTCAGAAAGATATAATATCTTGATTTACATTGAATTAAAATAATAAAATAAGTTTTCAACAAACTTAAAAAAGCTTGTGTATAAACAGGCTACGATGGCCTGTTTTTAAATGGGATGGCTTTTTTAATGATGCTTGTTGTTGATCAGGCTGATAAACTCGGCCCGGGTTTCCATGCGTTGAAAAGCGCCGGTAAAATCGCTGGTAGTAGTAACGGCGCTTTGTTTCTGAACGCCCCTCGACATACACAAATGCCGTGCTTCAATCACAACGGCCACACCCAGGGGGTTGAGCGCTTGCTGGATGGCGTCTTTTATCTGCGAGGTCAAACGCTCTTGCACCTGAAGCCTGCGCGAATAAACCTCAACAACACGGGCTATTTTGCTCAGCCCCGTAATGTAGCCGTTGGGAATGTAGCCCACATGGGCTTTCCCGATGAAGGGTATCATATGATGTTCGCAAAGCGAAAATATTTCGATGTCTTTTACAATCACCATTTCGCGGTAGTTTTCTTTAAACTTGGCCGAAAGCAGTATTTCGCGCGGATCGAGGTCGTAGCCCTGGGTAAGAAACTGTATGGATTTGGCAACGCGCCTAGGGGTAAGTTCGAGCCCTTCGCGGGTGGCATCTTCGCCAATGAGTTCAAGGATGGCTTTATAGTGTTTTTCGAGTTCTGCGAGTTTTTCCGGATTGTAAAATTCCATTTTCTCGTATCCGTGCAAACTGTCAAATCTTTTTTCCATGGCTAATGATTATAAATTGGTTGTTCGTTTTTTGTGGAGGGCGCCACGCACCTCAAGGTAGGCAAACGCAATATAATAGACGAAAAAGGTGATCAAAAAAGGTACGGCTTGCTGGCGGTAATAGATCAGGTAAACCACGATTACGGCCAAATACAACAAAAGTTTGATGGTGCTGGCGAGCATAAAATAATTGGTATAAGCGCTCAGTTTCTTTTTTTCGGCTCTTTGGTTGAGCAGGAAAAGGATGCAGTTTACACTCACAAAAAAGAGTAGCATATACGGCCAAACCGGGGTGTTCCACAATGGCCCGAAATAATGTTTTACCAAGAGGGTCAAGATTGCCAGCAAAGCTGCAAGGCCAAGTTGTTTTGTAAGGTATTGCGGAAAAGCGGCCATATTCAGGATTATTTTTTTCGTATAAAATCTTTTATTGCATAGTAAATTGCCAAAATAACTCCGAGCAACGACAATATGAGTTTGAAAAGAGGAAATTTCCAGCCAATAAGGTCGTCTAACTTATAACCGGCAAACACAAAAAGCAGCATGATCGCCATCATTTGAAAAGCCAGCGACGAGTAGCGCGCATAGGTGTTGAGTGAGCGGTTCCAGTTGCTTGGTTTGTCGGATTTATTCTTTTGCATCGGGTTTTGTTTCGCTCATATCGCATTTTCCGCTAAACCGGGCTCCAAGTTCAATGGATAGTCGCCGGGTAACCAGGTCGCCTTCGATAACGGCAGTAGCTTTAAAATGTGTCAGATCGGCTGAGTGGAGGTTTCCGGTTAAAACACCCGAAATGTCAGCGTTCTGACAAACGATGTTTCCCTTCACAATACCAGAGCTTCCAATCACGATGCGACCTTCCGACTCGATAGAGCCATTGAGTTCGCCATCAATCCTGAAATCGCCTTTCAGGAGGATATTGCCTGTTATCTTCGTCCCCTGGCCAATGATGTTGCGGGCAGCAGAGTCGGTGAGGTCCGAAATAATTTTCATGATGTAAGTTTATTTTAATGGTAATGTTTTTTCCAGAATTTTTCGTACTGAACGATATCCTTTATGCGGTAAAAGGCAGGATAATTGGCAAGTGAGATGGGGGCTATGACGAAATCATCAATTTTAAGGCCTCCAAACACATATTCCGATTGCAGGAGTGCGATGCGATAAGAGAATGCAGCCGAAGCTGTTTCGAAGTTGCCTATGGTAAGCAGGTTGTTGGCGTTGTCGAGCATCAGGCTTTTGATGATGAGCTGAGCGCTTTTGAACTCTTTGCCGTTGAAGTCGGAAAGCCTAACTCTAAGCGGGTCGATGCGTGTTTTTTCGCTGCCAACGATCAGCATCACCATATGGGGTGTATTTTCAACAAACTCATAGGGGCCAAGGTCTTCGGCTAATTTTTGTGTGGTATCGCCGGGCAGCTCGGGTATTTCAATTTCCAGGCCATAATCTTTGTTTAAATTGCGCAAAATAGCCGCTGCCGGAGTGGCTACCGGGTGTGTGGGATAGGATTTTACAATTTGTTCCATGGCTAAGGCCAGCGAGTCAATGGTTTCGGTGCGGCCAAGCGCCACGGCCCTCAGGAAGTTGAATCGCGGGAGCAAATCCACATCGTCGGAGTAGAGTGTGCGGGCTTTGTTGCTGTTGAGCAAAACCCTGAAAAACTCTTCGTTGTGATAGGCCTCAAGTGTTTGTTCGTAAAGGGCTGACGATTCGCCGGCCTGCTGCGCCTTGCGGATAAAATAATCGGGGTCTTCGATTACGCGCGCATAATCGGTATTCGGGAACTTACTGAGGATAAGGTCTTTAAAACGATCGGCTTCAACCTGATCGCCCAGTTCGTTATACATGCGGTATTGTGCATACCACGATTGCAGTCGAAATTCGCTCTCGGAAAAACTCTCATTCAGCTTTGAATATGCATCGAGCGAACGGCCAAAATCCGAAAGTTTTTCTTTATAGATATAACCTAAGCTGTTCCACGCTTCCTCTATCATCACCAGCGCCGCTTCTTTTTCTTCTTCGGTTTTGGGGATGTCGCGCAGGTAGTATCCGCGATCGCGATCGGTAAGTTTCGCTATGGAGTCGGCAGCAGCATCGGCCCCCTTGCCGCCTTCCAGGGCTTGGCTTTCGATGTGTTCGAACGAGATGCTTTGCTTGTCGCTGATGCGCCAGTTGTCTTCGAGCTTACGCCTGCCCCATTTGCGCAAAAACTCGGTATATCCAAAGCTTAAAGAGGTGGGATTGTAGAAATACCAATCGGGCGATTGTTGCGTACCGAGGTTTGAGGTGCGGTCGTTAAACTGGTTGGAAAGCATGAGGTTGCGCTCGGCGTCTCTTTCTTCGGCCTGACGTTTTCTGTCGGCTTCTTCAAGTGCTTTAATGATGCCGTCAATGATGCGGATGCGCTCGGTAGAATCCATGTTTGCCATGCGCAAAAGGCTGTCTTGAAGCTGAATGGTGTTGATATTTTCAACCAACTCGCTAAGTGTGGATGCACGCTGGCGAATACTGTCGTATCCGGGATAGTCGCGCGGCAGCGCAATAACCGCCGTGTCGTAATAAGCCTGAGAGGGGATATATTCGTTTTTTCCGAAATAAATATTGGCCAGTTTTAGGGCAGAGGTTGACTGTTGCACTTTGTTTTTGGTGGTCGAAGATACCGATTTGGCTAAATATTCCATTCCCATTTCCTCGTTGCCTTCGCGAAATGCAATTTCTGCCAACGCAAAATAGACTTTATCGTAATTGTCTTCGTATTTTTTGTCTTTCAGCATCTTTTGCAACAGTTTTACGATAGCCTTGCTGTCGCCTTGCGAGATGTCGTAGGTTTGAGCCATATTCATTCTGGCTTCAAAATCCATATCGAAACCCGGGTTGCTTTTGATTACCCGTTTGAAATAGGCAATGGCCCGGTTGTTATCGCCTTTAAGTTGATAGATCTGGCCAAGAATAAACAATGCCCTGTTTCGCAGGTATTTTCCCTTTATGATAGGCAGGGCGTCTTTGAGGTAGATGAGCGCCTTGTCGTAGTCATTTCGTGTCAGGTGATAATCGGCAATATAGCCTAAAAGTTGCTCGTTGACCTCTTTTGGGGTTTGGCGGCTGTTGTATTTGGCTTCCAAGGCCTCGAAAATTGGCGCCGCTTTTTCGTATTGCCCCAGCTCCTGATAGGTAACG
>CAYYDS010000144.1:0-7494 GCA_964470665.1 uncultured Lentimicrobiaceae bacterium | reverse complement strand
CTACTTTAAATCGGAAGAAATTTATCCGCTTGGAACCAATATCTATAAGGACGAAAAATCGCCCTATTTTACCAATATCGGCGATGAAAAGGTTGACGTAAAAGGAAACAAAGTGCATATCTACGCCACCATCAACAATGGCGTTGTTACACCGGCCAATATCAACCTCAAACAAGGCCAGGATGTTGAGCTGCATATCACCAATCACGGACAAACCAAGCTCGATCACTTTATCTATGAAATTGTGTCGTACGATAAAATGTATCGCTGGCGTCCGGGCGAAACAGCCACATTGGAATTTAAAGCCGAAAAACCGGGCGTGTTCCCCTTGCTGCTCGATGCTTACCACAACCCCGATGCCGCTCAGCTTCAGGGATACATGACAGTAAGCTTTGATGATGCTGCAAATAACGAACGCCTGTTGGCATACTCCAAACGTGTGCAGGCCGATATGCAGATGCAGGCATTCCAGCCTTCTTCAATCGAAATGAAAGGCCTGCTCGATGGCGAAATGGAGTTCCTAAACTATGGCTGTAACGCCTGCCATAAATTTGGCGAAGACTTCAATGGCCCCGACCTGCTGATGGTGGACAAACGGCGAACCAACGATTGGCTCAAATCGTGGATTATGAACCCCGAAAAACACATGAACGAACCTGATATTGCCAATATGCGCCTGCGCTATAAACTTGCGATGCCCAATCAAAACGTATCGAAAGAAGACGTAGATAAGATCATCACTTATCTGAAGGTAAAGTCAGAACAATACATGAAAGAGCAATAATTGCGATAAAAAGTGACGGGCGAAAGCCCGTCGCTTTATAAAAATAAGTAATTTTGAACAATCAATAATTTACGAATCAATAATCACAAAAACACAACAACTGCATGAAGAGTTTTTTGAAAATCAGCCTTAGCGGAATCATTCTTAGCCTCGTATTCGTAGCCTGTGGCGGCGGCAATGGTGGCAATAGCAAAAAAGAATTAGTAGTCAATCTCGAAAACGGGCAAGCGGTATATAATAAAGCATGTGTGGCCTGCCACTGGAAAGGCGTTGCCGGCGCAGCAGCCCTCGAAGATAAAGCCCGTTGGGAAGAAATGGCAGATAAAGGAAAAGATGTGCTGCTTCATAGCGCCGTAACAGGTATCACAGGAAAGTATGGTGTAATGCCGGAAAAAGGTAATTGTTTCGATTGTTCAGAACAAGACTTGTTTGATGCGATAGGCTATATGATGGATCAGGCCGGAGTTGCCTTCCACTAATAGATTTCGAATGTAAACCTCAAACCATGAAATCAAAAACGTATATTATTTTCTCTATTATTGGAATTGCACTCATTGCAATAACCTATTTTGTGCCAATTTGGAGCGTTTCGCTGCAAAGCATTCAGTACCCCAAAAACATGTACCCGAAAGGGATACGCATTGTTTTCAAATACAATGGGGTATATAATGGCTGCCAAGGAGTGGCCGAACGCGAAGAGCTGGCAACCAATGAAGGAGCCGACTGCCTTGTAGAAATGAATGCCATCAACCACTTTATCGGGATGTATCCGATAGTGCAGGGCAGAAACAACCCCAAAGGCATGACACATCCAAGCTTCTATGTTTTCGACACACAAAAAGACGCGGAAGGCCACGACCTTTTGGATGAAAACAACCAGAAAATACGTGTTGACGTTACCCCAAAAGCGCTGAAAGCGCTGAATGGATTAATGGTAAACTCGCCGTATATCTTTGTTTTCTTTGCGTTGTGCGGCATATTTTTTATAGTAACCCCACGCAGGCTCAATGCTCTGGCAGCATGGATAGCCGCGTTGACACCGCTTTATTTTCTCCTTGTTTATATCTTTTACCTCTATTGGTACGGCCATAACTTAGGACTGCATGGCGGAGGCGCCTTCGCCGGCATCAAGCCCTTTATGCCAACCGTATTTGGCGAGGGGAAAGTGGCACAGTTTACAACCGAGTCTTACCCCATGTATGGCTTCTTTTTTGCTTTAGGCGCATTTGTAGCTTTTGTTCTAGCCTTTTTGCTTAAACGCAAAGCGCTTAGAACCAAATAAATTAATCTAACAGGGAAACGGCTCGCTGTTTCCCTGTTTACCCTAAAAAAATGAAATTATTTCATCTGGTTGGTATCCTTATTCTTGCGTTCTTTTTTATTGAAACGGATGCGCAAGTAAGCTATGGACTTAGCCAAAAAATAAACGGCTTCGATTCGGCTTCCAATCCAAAACCCTTGCAGGAACTGATTGAAAAAGCCAGACCAGGTGATGTGATTAAACTTGAGCCGGGATATTACACAGGGCCGGCCATCATCACCACAAACAACATCACCCTCGACGGGCAGGGCAGGGCAACCGTCTCTGGCCTCGAAAAGGGTAGTGTCATTACTGTTGAAGCCGATTATGTTACCGTCAAAAATTTAAAAATTGTTGAATCGGGGGGATCTCATGATAAAATTGATAGTGGCATAAAACTTAAAGGAAACTTCAACCTCATCGAAAACTGCCTCATCACCGAATGCCTTTTTGGTGTTGACATCCTGCAATCGAACAGCAATACGGTTCGAAACTGCGAAATAAGCTCGCTTTCACGACGACCCATGGCGCTCAAAGGCGATGCAATAAGACTTTGGTATTCGCGTAATAATATGATTACCGGAAACTATTGGTATCAGGTGCGCGATATGGTAGTATGGTATTCATCCGAAAACAGCTTTATTGCCAACAAAGGAGTGGGCAACCGCTATTCGATACACTTTATGTATGCGCACAACAACCGCATTGCCGACAATGTGTTTTACCGCAATTCGGTGGGGGTCTTCCTTATGTATAGCGAAGAAACCGTTATGACCGGAAATACAATCATGAATTCGACCGGACTTAGCGGAATGTGCCTTGGGATGAAAGAAACATCTTCGAATCAAATTCTGAATAACCGTTTTATCTACTCATCCGAAGGCATACATATTGACGTTTCGCCTTTTGTTCCGGAAAAGATCAATACCATTGCCAACAACGAAATTGCATTTTGTGGCGTGGGCATTAAGTTTCATACCAATCAGGAAGGCAATTTGTTTAAGCAAAATTACTTCCACAACAATTTGGTACAGGTTGAGGCCGAAGGCAAAACAGCCAATATGAACAAGTGGGACAACAATTATTATGATGATTATCAAGGCTTTGATAAGGACAAAGATAATGTTGGCGACAATCCCTATTCCTTATATGCCTATGTGGAGCACTTATGGTCATTCAACCGCAATGTGAAATTTTTCTATGGGTCGCCTTTGCTATTAGTCCTCGACTTTCTCGAACGGCTTGCCCCATTTTCGCAACCCAAATTTGTGTTGCGCGATAATAAGCCAATGTTTCGCTGGGAAGATAAAGCGGAGATTTTTAAAACCTTACCTCTATAAAGCGGAAATATGTTGCGAAAAATACTGGCATATTCGCTTTTAATCATTCATCTGGCATTTATAGCGGTGTCGGGGCTTCCGGGAATACTCTTTATGATAGGATGCGGATCCCAAAACCAGACCAGAGAAGATTTGCCGCTTTTTTCGGGAAATAGCCCGCTTACCGGGGATATTGCCTTTTTGCGCGCATTAATCGAACGGGCAAAAGAAAAAGACGAAAAAGATCAAAAGCCCGTAATGCCCGAACGCCCAAACGCGCAGCCTGTATTGTATTACATTCAGTCAAACTTGTATTCAAACCTGATTCTTCATTCGATAAGTTGGAAATTTGTTCCCTTTACGGGCGATATTTTTAGCCGTTTTCTCCGAATTCCATCCCCGCCTCCCAGGTTTTTTTAAATCCAATTAGCCATATCCATCACCTAAGGCGAGCAATTATTGCTAAGCCTTGGTTTTTCCTGTTGTGGCTATACGTTAGATAGATACCTTAAAAGGTTATACCTAATTCTAAAAAAACCTAAAAAATAAAATACAATGAAACGAAGAACAGTAGTAATAGTCATAATATTGATAGCCTCGTTTTTAGCTATCACAACAAGCGGACTGGCACAATCAGACACGATCAGGCTCGAGGAAATTGTTGTTCGGGCCGACCATAGGCCGGCAGGCTCTAAAACACAGATCTCGGGTAGCACAATCGCAGTTGAAAATGCGCACGATGGAGGTGCCATGTTTCTAAACCAAATAGGTTTCGGCATCGAAAAACGTGGCAATTATGGCATGGAACCCGTTTTGCGAGGCTTCAAATACGGTCAGCTAAATGTGCTTTTTGATGGCGGTGTGCAAACCACCAATGCATGCCTCAACCGAATGGATCCTGCAATTTCGCAAGTTGCAATGGAAGAGATTGAAAAAATAGAAGTAATTAAAGGGCCTTATACGGTGCGTTATGGGCAGAGTTTTGGCGGAATCATTAATGTCGTAAACAGAAAACCCGACCGGCTTAGCGATAAAAAAGTTGCCGGCCTTGCAGATGCAGGCTACTACTCCAATGGCAATAATTTTTACAGCAATATTTTTGTGCAGGCTGTTCAGGGTAAATTTGATGTGGGTATAAATGGAGGATATAAGAAATTCGGGAACTATAAAAGCGGCAAAGGTCAAGAAATTTCTTCCTCATTTCAGCGCAGCGGCTATGCGCTCAAACTTGGTTTCAATCCAAGCGAAAATCATCGCCTGCAACTTAGCTGGCGGCAAAGCAAGGCAGAAAACATCATGTATGCCGGCCTTCCCATGGATGCCGACCTCGATAAAAGTGATATAGTTGCTTTGGATTACGCCTCTTCGAAACCCGCTAAGGCCATTAACGCGATTAGGGTAAAACTTTATGCCTCTTTTGTTGACCATCTCATGTCGAATAAACTTAGGCCGGCCAATGCCATTACACCTGCTATTACCCCTGTTGAGGCTATGGTTTGGGGCGGGCGAAGCGAATTGAGCTTCCGGCACGGAGCCCTGAACATGCTTTTTGCAGGAATAGACTTTCGACACATCGAAAAAGCCGGAAATCGGAAGCGAACGGTAATAAAAAACATTTGTACCGGGGAGGTTTTTGATCCGCCATTGCATTTTGAAGATAAGATTTGGCAAGAATCAAAGACAAACAACCTTGGCTTTTTTGTTGAAAACAAACGGCAAATCACAGCGGCCCTATTTTGGAATCTTGGCCTGAGAGCCGATATTATACAATATGCAATTGATGATCCGGCGGATAGTTTTCGCGAGGTTTATAATAACAACATTGTGCCCGACAATAGAATAGATGTTTCGGCTACGAGCTCATTGAGCCTGAGTTTGCCGAAAAATCTCAATCTGTCCATCGCCATTGCTCGGGCAAATCGCGCACCCGATTTGTCCGAATTGTTTGTAAATCACATCAATGTTGGTTTAGATTCTTATGAATACCTTGGCAATCCGAAACTCAAATCCGAGGTAAACAATCAGGCCGATTTGCGACTCGAAAAACAGTCGGAAAAGTATACACTATATGCCGAAGGTTTTTTCTCATTTATTCAGAACTACATTTTGGCAGCAATAGACACTACTATTCCGCGTCTGTATTTGCCTTGTCAAAACCCAAAATACACCAAGGTGTTTCGCAATGTGGATAAAGTTGTTCTTGTTGGTTTTGAGGCCGGTGCCGACATAATGTTTACCCAATCGTTGCTTTATAATTTGGGTTTTTCATACACCCATGCACAAAACATTAGCTGGGGCGAGCCCCTATCCGAAATAGCGCCTTTTACGCTGATAACCGCCTTAACCTATAAACACAACAAATGGGATGTTAAGCTTAACGGACGTTTTGTTGCGACTCAAAACAGGGTGGCTGTCAGTTTCGACGAAACTCCGACTCCCGGCTTTTGCGTATTTGACTTTTACAGCATTTATCGGGTTTTTAAGGCCTTGGAAGTAAATTTTGCAGTTAAAAACCTAACAAATGCCAATTATTATGAGCACCTAAGCCGGGCATACCGCGGCATGAGCACCGAAAGCCTGTATTATGAACCCGGAATTAGTTTTAACCTTGGGCTACGTCTTCTTTTTTAAGTAATTTTAGATGCTAAAAATAAAAGAACCATTTTTCAAAAAAGTATTGAAACAGAAACCGATAAAACCTGAAACGATGGAAAAAAAAGACAGCGGTCTCAACCGCAGAGATTTTCTAAAGAGTGGTCTTATTGCTACAGGAGCCATGGCTTTGGCCGGGGCCGGAGCCTTTGTGCTCGATCGCAATACCGCCTCAGCAAGGGTTCGTCCCGATTTTTTAAGGCCACCCGGAGCGATCAACGAAAAAGATTTCATTTACGGATGCATCAAATGTGGCCTTTGTGTGCAAATTTGCCCGGTGCAGGCAATTAAACTTGCAAAAGCCGGCGAAGGCCTGGCTTTCGGAACGCCTTATATTGATCCCCGCGCACAATCTTGCGATTTTTCGTGCGATGCGCTGCAATGTGTCGAAACCTGCCCAACGGCTGTACTCAACTTCAAACCCTTTAAAGAAGCCGGCTTAGCCGCTGTTGAGAAAGCACAATTAGAGGCCGGCGAAGATTTTGCCAAAGTCAACCCGTTTGAAGTGCAGAAGTATGCCATGAAAGAGATCGTTAGGATGGGCAAGGCGCGGGTAAACACCGAAACCTGCCTGGCGCATCTTGGATTGGGATTTAGCGGCATTAGCCGCGGCAAAGATTTTAAAGGCATCTATCGTGCGCCCGAAAGCAACGATGCAAGCGCCAGCCCGCTCGCCGAAAAAACTTTCGACCGCGAAGTGTGCGACCTGTGCATTACAGAATGCCCGATAGGATCGAAAGCCATCATACAAGAAACCAGCCGCACCAGCGGAAACCCGGTGCCAAAAGTGATGGATGGTTGCACCGGATGTGGGGTGTGTGTGATGGTTTGCCCAACACGCGAAACAAGTATCATTGTCGAACCGTTTTAATCCTCTCAGCTATGTTGAACGATTATTTTTGCAGCGGAAAAAATACAGAACCGCTTAAACCAAAATCAAAAGACGAACTGCCGCACAGCCTGCTTGGGATAAGCTATACCGAATGGCGCGACGCAAAAAAGAAAAACCACAAATGGCGAAACATCCGTTGGTCGTTTCTGCTTTTTATGAATTTGCTGTTTGTTTTTTCTTTCACTTTCGACCTTTCCATACTCGAAGGCTCACTTAGCGGATCGAGGCTGATCGGCTTTTACCTGATGGACCCCTACAATGCCTTGCAACTTTTAGCCATATCTGCCACAACCGGCTACATTGGCCATCTAACCATGAATTTTTGGATTGGCCTGATTACCATCCTCATTTTTTGGTTTATTTTTGGCGGGCGCGGCTACTGCTCGTGGATGTGTCCGTATCATTTCCTTTCAGAACTTGCCGAAAAGATACACATTTACCTTGTGAAAAAGAAAAAAATTCGCGAACGCACCTACAACATTGGCCTGAAATTAGTCTTCTTTGTTGGCTTCCTTTTGTTGGCCGTTTTAACCCGCAACTTAGTTTT
>CAYYDS010000143.1:0-7670 GCA_964470665.1 uncultured Lentimicrobiaceae bacterium | reverse complement strand
TAAGCGTTAAAGCAAAAAATAATTTTTTCATAAGTATTTAAGTATCAGATAATTAAATTGTTATTATGATAAAAAGAGATGTTTATTTCGGGCTGTAATTGGGTGCTTCGCGGGTGATGGTTATTCCGTGCGGATGGCTTTCATACACTCCGGCGGCTGTAATTTTTATAAATTTTGCTTTTTGAAGTTCGGCAATGCTTGCCGATCCGGTATAACCCATTCCGGCACGCAAACCCCCGGTAAGTTGATGGATCACTTCTGACAAGGTGCCTTTGTAGGGAACCCGACCAACGATGCCTTCGGGCACAAGTTTTTTGATATCGTCTTCGGCATCTTGGAAATACCGGTCTTTCGAACCTTCCTGCATGGCTTCAAGCGAACCCATTCCGCGATAGGTTTTGTATTTTCGTCCTTCGAAGATAATGGTTTCGCCGGGCGACTCTTCGGTGCCGGCAAACAGCGATCCGGCCATGATGGTAGAGGCACCGGCCGCCATTGCCTTAACGATATCGCCTGTGAAACGGATACCTCCGTCGGCAATAACCGGTATGCCTTTTCCCTGAAGTGCTTTGGCCACGTTATAGACGGCCGTAAGTTGCGGAACGCCAACCCCGGCAATGATGCGTGTGGTGCAAATTGAGCCCGGGCCTATGCCCACTTTAATGGCATCGGCACCTGCTTTGGCCAGATCGAGGGCAGCTTCGGCTGTGGCTATGTTACCTGCCACCAAATCAATGGAGGGGAAAGCTTTTTTTACATTGGCTGCCATTTGGATAACCCCCTGCGAATGCCCGTGTGCAGTGTCCACCACTATGGCGTCAACACCGGCTTCTACGAGTGCTTCAACGCGTTCCATGGTATTGGATGCAACCCCAACAGCGGCAGCCACCCGCAACCTTCCACGCGAGTCTTTGCAAGCATCGGGCCGGGCCTTAATTTTGATGATGTCTTTGTAGGTAATCAGCCCGATAAGCTTAAAATCTTTATCCACAACAGGCAGCTTCTCAATTTTATACTGCTGGAGGATATCGGCCGCTTTTTCAAAATCGGTAAATTCGGTAGTGGTTATCAGGTTTTTACTCGTCATCACTTCATGTATCGGCCGATTTACCTGACGCTCAAAGCGCAGATCGCGGTTGGTAACAATCCCTACCAATTTGTGGGTTGCGTCAACAACAGGAATGCCGCCGATGTGAAATTCGTTCATTATTTTCAGCACATCTTTCACCGTAGCGCCCACGCGAACCGTTATCGGGTCAATAATCATCCCGTTTTCGGCGCGTTTTACCTTTTTCACTTCGGCCGCCTGTTTCTCTATCGTCATGTTTTTGTGAATCACCCCAATGCCACCTTCCTGTGCTATGGCGATGGCCATCGTTGAATCGGTAACCGTGTCCATTGCTGCAGTTACGATGGGAATATTCAGCTCAATATTACGCGAAAAAAGGGTGCGTAAACTTACTTCGCGGGGAAGCACCAAACTGTGTGAGGGTATTAACAGGACGTCGTCGTAGGTTAAACCTTCGCCAACAAATTTTTCGGTGTCGAATGACATAGCTCTGAATTCAGTATTTTATAGCCTGCAAATGTAGGAAATCTATTGATACAGTTTACAGTCGGGTAGGGCTAAGGAGCAAGAAAGAAAGC
Organism: uncultured Lentimicrobiaceae bacterium; assembly: GCA_964470665.1. Taxonomy (GTDB): domain Bacteria; phylum Bacteroidota; class Bacteroidia; order Bacteroidales; family F082; genus JALNZU01. The sequence goes on along the minus strand of CAYYDS010000143.1, from coordinate 6,023 downwards.
CTGTTGTTAACAAAAATTAACCCATTGAGCCCTTGTTGTTGCAAGGCATGAATTAATTGGGTGAAAATTCGAGTGTAATCAATACCACCTCAGGCCGGTTGCCAATGCGAACGGGCGGCCCCCAGCTACCCAAACCACTCGAAACATAAACGCGAGTGCCACCAAAAACGCGATATCCCCAACTCAAAGGAAAGGCTTTTTGAGTGATGTAGTTGAGCGGCCACAATTGTCCGTGATGGGTATGCCCGCACAAAAGCAAACCTGCCTTGGCTTGCACGGCTTCGGCTATTGCCCGGGGCTGATGGTCGAGCACGATGAGAAAACTGTTTTCTTCGCGCTGCGAACTGTAAGATTCCAGATTAGCACGCTTTTTATGATTAAAACGTTTGCTGTCAATATCTTCACGCCCGGCAAGGTAAACTTTGTTGCTAAGGTGTATCATGCTGTCGCCCAGCATGGTGATGCCATGTTTTTTTAAATAATCAACCGCCTGTATTGCGCCCCCGATGTATTCGTGATTGCCCGTTGTGCCATAAACACCCAAAGGCGCACGAAGTGTTTTGAGCAGCGAACCTAAATCTTGCCGAATGACAGGTGCTAAATCTTCATCCACAATATCGCCCGACAGAAGAATGGCATCAGGCTTGAGCTCGTTAATTAGTTTTATCATCTTTGTGAGACGGCCCGTGCTGATGATGGTTCCTAAATGAATGTCGGATGCCATCAGCAAACGAAGGTTTTTTTCATTGCCGGCGGGCAAATCGAGCGGAATACGAATTTCCTTTACGCGCGGATGCAAAGCATTGATGTGCCCAGCAAGCACTACGCCAAAAACAACGATACTTGTTGAAAGCGTGAGCGCAAAAGGCTTGCCATATAGGCTAAAATGACTGAAATAGTGGAAAAATGGAATGAAAAAGTCAATAAGCCGCAACAGATCGAACAACACAACAGCAAGAAAAAAATAGAGCATTGCCGCAAGCCAAAACGAGCCCACCCATGTGAATACATCGCTTAAAAACGAAAGATAGACCTTTTCGAGTATCCTGCCTGCAACATAGGAGAACGCCAGCAACCAGAATCCGACAACGAAAATAGTACGAACGAGGCTTCCGGGCTCAAACGTTCGCAAGGCTCTGACAAAAATATAGCTGTTGATAAGCGCATAAACACTCAGGACAATGCCAAAAAACAATAAGAAAGACAAGTTTCGCATGAACAATTTTTTTTTTGACAAAAATAGAATGAATATGCCTTAGCCCATACAAAAGCAGGCAAATACCCATTAATTGTTACAGGAAACCAAAAATTGTATTTTGCATAAATAGCAGGAAATCTGGGTGTTATATGCTTTTTGTGACGAATAAAAGAATTCGTTTTTACAAATAAAAGGCTGCCCAAAATGGCAGCCTTTTATTGGGAATTTTATTTTTTTTGTTTCATCAATTCAGCAATTTTAGTGTTGCATAGCTCAAACCATTTCTCGGCCAGCTGAAGCTCGCCGGTTAAAGTCAGGTTGTCGTAGTCGGCATTGTAAAACTCTAAAAGCACATCGTTGCGGTTTTTGTCAAGAAAGCTAAAAGCTAATTCAAGTTTGGAAGTTACTTTAAAATTATTGCCTTTAATGCCTGCCGGCCTACTCGAGTTGATCAGCCTGCATTTTTGAATTTGCGAAAGGTCAATTTGTTGCAAAGTTTCAGCTTCGTTTGATTTCCGGGTGAAAAAAACCCTATGCTTGGCATCATCTATCCCAATCGCATTGCCAGCCCAAACATCAAATCTACTGATTGTGCATTGATGGCTGTCTGCAATTTTTGTGAGCCCCTGCAAAAGTTTATTCTTCTTTCTTTTATTGTTTCTCCCTAATATTACAAATGGAATTGTAAAAATTATAGTAATTACAATGGCGATGATTGTTGTTCCTAAATGCATTTTTAAAAATAATTAAGTTATTAATATACACGAACTTACAGGGATACCATTGGCCGATATCCTTGTAAAAATTGCTTATTCAAAAGCAGGTTTCGGGAAACTTAATTACCAGAAATAATGAAAGGGAAAGATAAGCTCGGTTTTTTGCAGTCGCACCAGCAGATTTTGCGAAAAGAGCGTGTATTGCGAAAATACCGATAAAAACAACTGCTCTTTAGCCTTAATACTTATCGAAAAATCGCCATGGTTTTTTTTGGCAGAAGTGGTGGGCAGATTATTTGGAGAAGATATCGAATTTTCTGTTTTTGTTATAGGACAGAAAAGATTCGTTGAAACGATGGAAAGGTATTGCTCGGTTTCGGATTCCGACTGAGAAAAGGCCAAATGGTCAACCGCGGCATTATTGCCGTAAATGCTTGCCACAAGCACATAAAGCGCCGATACCGCAAGCAATAAGGATGTTTTTAAAGCCTTTTTCACGCTGCAAAGTTAGCACAAAACAGCTTTGAAAAATGAAGCTGCATCTCAATTTTTTCTTCTGATTATTTTACCCGACATATGGATTTTTATTACCTTTGCAATTATTCAATATTAATTATCCCGAAATGAAAAGAATTTTACTGTTAGTTTCTTTGCTTTTTGCAGCAAATGCGTATTCGCAGGTATTATGGAGCGATGATTTTGAATCATACGAACTTGGCGATTTTCTCGATCAGGGTGGCTGGATGCGCGATGGCGGTGAAGACGACTGTGTTCAGGTTGTAAATCTGGACGAGGCATACGGCAAAAGCCTCCAGATGAATACCACCTAAGAGAATTATTCCGGAATTTTTGTTACACATTTCAACGGTTGGAGTGGCCGCGATCCGGAAAACAACATCCTTACAGCTAATTTTGATTTTTTTACCGGACAGCCCATGGATGGCCTTGGACTAATTGTTGTAGGAACCGAAAATTACAACATCATAATCGAGGTGGGCTGGTTTCAGGAGGAAAATATGCTGTATATTGCTTCGCAAGATGATGAGGCTGTTTTGCTTGAAGACCCGGAGCCCGATTCTTGGTACCATTTCTCGCTCAGCTACGATATGCTTAGCGGCGAAATTACCGGCCGGGTTGATGATGGTATTAGCTGCACTTTGGCCGGAACACCCGGAATGGTCCCTGAAGTTTTCGACTTTAGCTCGCTAATGGAATCGCAAATAGCAATTGATAATGTGATCATTGAAGCAATTTTTAACAACCATATAGGTCTCTTTGAAGGCACCGCCCACACAGATGAAACCATCGTATCGCCAAATCCGGCAAGCAATTTCCTTCAATTAGAGCATTCTAAAACACCTGCCGAAGCCCTTGTTTACGATTTAAACGGGAAGCTGTTAGAAAAACATACCCACACAAAACGCATTCCAATACACAGCCTTAATGCGGGGGTCTATCTTCTCGAAATCAAGTTTAAAGAAGGCGTAAGCGAGTGGGTTAAGTTTGTGAAAGAATAAATCAACTTTCCACAAGCAAAGATTGCTGCTGGAAATCAATGCATTTGGGCGCTCAATTTACTAAGATCAGCACTAATTTTTATTGGTAACTGATGTTTTTATTTTTGAAATATGGAAAATACGAAGTGCTACTTCTGGTTTTCCAATATTAAAATGCGGCCCGCTGCCCGGGCTTTGAATCGTTACAGGCTGTAATACAGTACTTTGCAACTGCTCTGTATCATCAACCTTTATTTATCTTCTTTTTTGTCATAAAAAAGATGTCTCTTTCTTGTTTTGGCCGCTTCCATTTCTCTAACTTTGCCTCATCAAAAGCGAGCCGGCCAAAGCAACCAGCATTTTAGGTGGCCTCTTGTCTGGATTGGCTATATTTGCAGTCGAACAGATTGTTTCATAAAAAAGTAAAAAATGAAAATTGCAATAGTCGGAACGGGTTATGTTGGCCTTGTAACAGGCACATGTTTTGCCGAAGTAGGTATTGATGTCCATTGCGTGGATATTGATGCGAAGAAAATTGAAAACCTGAACAAAGGCATTATCCCCATTTATGAGCCGGGTTTGGAAGAAATGGTTCAGCGCAATGTGGAAAAAAAGCGTTTGTTTTTCACGACCGAACTTGCCCCGGTTTTGGCAGATTGTGAGGTGGTTTTCAGTGCTGTTGGCACTCCGCCCGATGAAGATGGCAGCGCCGATCTCAAATATGTACTCGAAGTAGCCCGCCAGCTTGGCCAAAACATGACCAGTTATGTACTCATGGTTACAAAAAGCACCGTTCCGGTTGGAACTGCCGAAAAGGTTAGGGCAGCCATACGCGAAGCGCAACAGAAAAGGGGAGTAGATATCCCGTTCGATGTAGCTTCAAACCCCGAATTTTTGAAAGAAGGCGCTGCCGTTGACGATTTTATGAAGCCCGATCGCATTGTGGTGGGCCTTGATTCGCAAAGGGCCGAAACCTTGATGAAAAAGCTCTACAAACCCTTTACAATGAATGGCCATCCGGTGATTTTAATGGATATTGTTTCGGCCGAAATGACTAAATATGCTGCCAATTCGATGCTGGCTACCAAAATCAGTTTTATGAACGACATTGCAAACCTTTGCGAAATCGTTGGCGCTGATGTAAACATGGTGCGCAAAGGCATTGGCTCCGATCGGCGCATTGGCCCTTATTTTATCTACCCCGGCACTGGCTATGGCGGATCGTGTTTTCCAAAAGACGTGAAAGCGCTCATCAAAACAGCAGCTAATTATGGCTATAAACTTCGTGTACTTCAGGCAGTTGAAGATGTAAACGACGACCAAAAATCGGTGTTATTCAACAAATTGATGAAATACTATAATTATGATCTCAAGGGCAAAACGATTGCCGTTTGGGGGCTCTCGTTCAAACCGAATACCGATGATATGCGTGAAGCCCCTTCGCGCGTAATCATCGGAAAATTGCTCGAAGCCGGCGCCATTGTCAGAGCTTACGACCCTGTTGCCATGCACGAAGGCGAACGCATATTTAATAAAAGTATCGAATTTGCCAAAGATCAATACGACGCTCTGGTTGATGCCGATGCCTTGCTTATTGTAACCGAATGGTCAGAATTCAAATTTCCAAACTTCCGCGTCATCAAAAAGCTTCTTAAAAAAGCGGCAATTTTCGACGGCCGCAATATTTACGATGCCAAAGAAATGAAACAAGAAGGCTTCGATTATTTCTGCATCGGCCTCAACTCGGTTAAACTAGGTTAACAGAAACCAATAAAAAACAAGTTTAAACAACAGATAAACCGTATTTTATGAAAAGGATATTGGTAACGGGCGGGGCCGGTTTCATCGGTTCGCACCTTTGCGAACGATTGGTGAAAGAAGGAAACGATGTCATTTGCCTGGACAATTATTTTACCGGACAAAAAAGAAATATAGTCCACCTGATGGATTATCACAACTTTGAGCTCGTAAGGCACGATGTAACTGCACCTTATATGGTTGAGGTTGACGAGATTTACAACTTAGCCTGCCCGGCTTCACCAGTGCATTATCAATACAATCCAATAAAAACCATTAAAACCTCTGTAATGGGAGCCATAAATATGCTTGGCCTGGCTAAACGTGTGAAAGCTAAGATATTACAGGCATCAACAAGCGAGGTATATGGCAATCCGGAGCAACATCCGCAAAAAGAAAGCTATTGGGGGCATGTAAATCCGATAGGCCCACGCTCGTGCTACGACGAAGGAAAACGCTGTGCCGAAACATTATTTATGGATTATCATCACCAGAATAATGTGCGTATAAAGATCATACGCATTTTTAATACCTACGGACCCCGTATGCATCCCAACGACGGGCGGGTAGTGTCAAACTTTATCGTGCAGGCTTTGCGGGGCGAAAATATTACCATTTATGGCGACGGAAAACAAACCCGCAGCTTTCAGTATGTGGACGACTTAATTGAAGGAATGGTGCGGATGATGGCAACAGGCGACGACATTATCGGCCCGGTGAATATCGGAAACCCGGGCGAATTTACAATGCTCGAACTGGCCGAAAAAGTAATCAAAATGACCGGAACTTCGTCGAAAATTATTTATCAAGCCCTGC
>CAYYDS010000142.1:0-7671 GCA_964470665.1 uncultured Lentimicrobiaceae bacterium | reverse complement strand
TAACTGGCCTACTTTGCTCCGGAATGGGTGGCCTACTTTAGGCCGGATTATTCAGGCATCAACCGCAGGTGGCTTAAGAGCTTCCCGGTAAAAGTTTTTCTTGCTTTATACTTGACAATGGGGTGTGGAATGTTGTATCTTTGTAATTCAATAAATGCCGGATATGATACGGGAGGGGAGGAAACCCTTTTTAGTTGATTAGCCGGCATTTATTATTTTATTGAAGCTGTGCGGATACTCTACGCGCAGGTGGCTTATGAGCTTCCCGGTAAAAGTTTTTCTTGCTTTATACTTGACAATGGGGTGTGGAATGTTGTATCTTTGTACTGAACTTTAAACAAGAAAGTCCCTCAAGTTATCGTAAGCGAAAGCACACTACGAAGGCGACGGAGGGGCTTATTGATTAGACGATTCTACGGATTCGTCACCAGCTTAGCCTTCCATTTTTGGGAGGCTTTCGCTTTTATCTAAAATTCCTAATTTCCCTGACTTTTTTAATATCCAAGCTGCTTTAATGTTTTAACCCGTATTCACGCGATCAATAATCCATGGTTTAAGCCTTTTCTTATACGCGCGCTATAGCTGCCGCAAAAAGCAAAAGGCGTTTATTCATAAAAAATAAGTTTATTGATTTTTTGTTTAAAAGATTTCTTGATTTTGTCACTGGCAACCCAAAGATTACGTTTATACGAAACGTTAGGAATAATTGTAAATATGCTCAATTGATACATTGCCGGGTCTACATTGTCTGTGCCGGACTGTGATGGGTGAAAAAAGTCTTTCGTTTGATCATCAACCAAATAATAATAAACCGGATTTTTCCTATTATAGGCATTATATAAACCAAAAGTCCAAGAAGAATACATCTGATTATTTTTGTTGAGTTTATTAATCGAAACTGAAATGTCGAGTCTGTGGTAAGGTTTCATGCGTAAACTGTTACGCTCACCATAGATAAGAACTTCATGGAGAATTATATTGCCTTCATCGTCAAGCTCAGGGTAGAGATGCCGGCCTGCAACAGGAGTATAAGGCAGGCCCGATTGAAACACCCACGCAGCTGAAAATGTAATATTCTGGTTTAATTGTTTATCAACCAGCAAAGAAAGGGCATGAGGACGATCAAAATCAAAGTTGTATTTTTTGGCGTTGTTTATTCCGGGAAACCTTCGCCAGGCCTTTGTCAGCGAGTAGGACGCAGTTGCGTTCCAGCCTTTTATTTTTTTATTTGCCGATATTTCTAAACCGTAAGCTTCGCCACAACCTCCTGTTTCAACCTTCGAATACCATTGTGTGCTGCCTTTCAGGTTTGTTATTCCTTCTTTATAGGTAGTCAGATCGTTTAGCGATTTGTGATAAAGGTTAATGTCAAGTCTGAATTTGTGTTTAACCAAATCACTTGTCCACCCGAAATTTAGTTGATCGGAAGATGCCGGTGCAATGATATTATCGGCCGGTATCCAAACTTCGTTGTTCATAATTGATCCTGATGTGAAAAGCAGATGCGAGAATTGATTTACGCGCATAAAGCCAAGGTTTATTTGGTGTTGTTCCGTCAATTGCTTTTGAAGAACAGCACGTGGTTCGGGAAAACATTTTGTATAATTGTTATTCTTATAAAACGTTAGTCTTCCACCAGTTACGAGTCGTAATTTCATTGGAAAGTCAATGCCCGCTTCTAGAAAAAGAGCCGTTTCATTGGTCATTGTATTGAATGGCAGGCCGGAAGTGATGTCTCTTGAAGTTTCCAAATAGGATGGGAGCAAATTAGAAATCAGGCCATTGATTCCGAACTCCATCTTAATGGCCTTGTTTGCCTGCCATCTGCCGGTTGCGTTTAGGTTGATTACACCAAGCTTTGATAGAAAATTGCTTTGAAAATGGTTGGTTAAAAGGCCATCAAAATAGTTGAAGAATTGCTTTTCGCGAAGCCTGTATCTGTTGTATGCCACATGACTTTCAAAAAATAACTTAGGAGAAAATGCAAACTTCCATCCTGCCGATGCCATAATATTGCCCCAGATATTGGTTAAAGTATTTTTATTTAACGGATTTAGATTGCTTTTTTTCCCATAGTAGTTGAGGTAGTCATCGCCATAATAAAAACTGAGGTGAAAATTGTTTTTTAAGTCGGGTTTCCAGGTGGCTTTTGCATTAATGTCGTGAAAGCCGTAAAACATTGTGGCGCCCATTCCTTTGTTTAATCCGGAGATTGTCAACATATACAGATCGAAAATGCTTTTTCTCCCTGCCAAAATTAACGTGGTGTTATGTTTGAGCGGACCTTCAACAACAAATGAAACATCAGTAATTCCTAATTGTATATTTCCATGGAGTTCATTGGTGTTTCCGTCTTTTTGGGTGATATTGAGAATTGATGAAAGTTTGCCGCCATATCGTGCGGGAAAATTGCTTTTGTATAAATCAAGCGAGTTAATAATATCAGGATTAAATACAGACATAAATCCACCGAGATGATTTGCATAAATCAGAGGAATCTGGTCAAGCAGGTAACTGTTTTCCCCCGGGTTTCCACCTCTTACCAACATTACACTTGAGGCTTCACTTTGCGGCATAATGCCGGGCATTAACTGCAAAGCTTTTATTACATCCGGTTTGCCGCTTATACTTGGTATTCGTTGTAAGACATCATTACCTATTTTTATGACATCACTTTTTGTAAAACGATCGGCTTTTACAACAAATTCAGGCAGTGTTTTGCCAGGTATCATGCTGATATTTACTGAAGTATCGCGCTGGGATTTGATGGTTAAAAACTGTGTTTCGTAGCCAATAAATGAAATTACAACAACAGTAGGCGGTTCCAATACCAGCATAAAGCGGCCGTTGTTGTCTGAGCTTGTTCCAAAAGAAAAGCTGCTGTCAGCTATGTTTGCCCCTATCAGGTTTTCGCCTGTTGATAAATCGCGAACCACTCCAAAGACACTAATTTTTTGCGCCTGTATTTCTTGCGAAAAAAGAAAAAGGGTCATTGAAGCAAAATATAAAATAATAGTCTTCATTGCCTAATAGGATGGGTAAATTGTGTCTGATAGAATTGAAGAATATGACGCAAATATTCCATAACCATTTTCAATATTTGAATACACATTAAAAATGGGTATTCCGCTTAAAGTAAAATTTGGGTATCTTCCTGTTTCATAAATACTTAAACTACGTCTGTGGAGATAGTAGTCTTTACTCACTTTTCTAAGTTCAAAAACAAAAGGGTATAGGTTGGTCCGCCATTCACCCGCAATTCCTGTACTGCTGGCGCTTCCAGTAGTATAGTTTAATCTCATGGTATAGGTGTTTTCAAGGATTGACAAATTAGAAAAGAGCGCTATTTGCAGGCCTTCTTCCAACAAAACAGGGTCGGATATAGATATAAGTTCTGCACTGTTTTCTCTGCCTATCAAACGGATAACAGCCTCATAGTAAGTAATTTCATACGGTATGTTCTCAAACGTAAAATCAATTGCCGGATATATAGTGCCCTCACTGTCTTTGCCTGCAATGGCAATATGTTCGAGGTTGAGTAAAACCGGTTTGGCTGGTATTTGAGCTGAAGCATTAATAGTTGTAAATCCGGGAATCTGTACTTTACAATGATAGGTATGCCCGCTTTCGAGACGGGATTGAGCCCTATACCAACCCTCCTTTTCGTTTTTTAATATAATTTGGCTTCCACTATCCTCATAAAAATGTACCATAGCATCTTCGGCGCCATTGATAAAACCCTTTTCAAGTTTAGTTGCCATTGAAATATGAACTGCAACTATGCTGTCGCAAGTTATGAACCCATTTAGTACAGGGACTTTTTCAAAAGTAGGAAAAGAATCATATACCTTTTCCCTACAGCCTGAGAGGACAAACATAAATAGCAATAATATTATACGCATCATTATCATTCCGCTGGAGCGGATTTGCAATCTGTGCAAGCGAGGTGCTAAGTGTTGAGAGACTTCGTGGTAGTCACAAGCATACTCAACATCAGGAAAAACATCTTGAATCTTGTGATTGTTTCTAATATTGGTTATGACCCGCTCATCACCAAAATTGAGCAACAAATTGAAAAAATATTTTATAAAATCCATGTGCCAAAAATAATTTTTTCCGCTAGATTTGCAGTAGAATCAATCTGATAGATACGAGTAATAGTGTATCTAATTAAGGAATTAAAAACTCATTGCATGTCAGTGTTGCAGGAATAGTAGAGGGCGTGTCGGCCCATGAATTGTACCCGTCGAAGTGTCCATTCCCAGGTTGATTTTCACCTATTGATACCCACTGCTGACACAATATACCTGTCAAAGAAGATGTGGATGTTCCAACATTAGAATAATTACCTATAAGTCTAACCCAGGTATTAGATTGATTATAAACAAAGTACCCGGCAGCAACTTTTATACTACAGCTAATTGTTCTCGTGCACCAGTACCAAACTCCAAGTGTTTTTTTATATGGTCTGATTACATATTGAATATATTGTTCGGTAGCACCTGAATATTGACCTGTTATGACTCCAAGACGGAGGTAAGTCCTTTCATCACCGTTTGTGGCCCTTGCCTCCTGCCATGTACCACAATTATAGCCAAGATCCTTAAGTTGGTATTCTTCATTTTTAATAAAAACAAAAACATTGCCATCGTCAAGTGCTTGTTCTATATTTTCCTCTTTAATGCTGTTTAATAATTCTTGATTTAGTAATTTTGTTCCTAAAGTTACCTTTTCAAAGGTTTTATAAACTGAATCACCAATCTGAAATTGTAAATCATCGTTTACAAAAATGCGATATGGATTTTCGGATAAAACCGGATTAATTATTATTTCATTATTCTCATCATAAACTATACGTAAGTATTGAGGATGGCTTCGAGCATAAGCGATTAAGTCTTCTTGAGATTGGAAAGATTCAAAATCAATACTATGATAGAAGTTATCAACCTTCTGGCTGAAAGAATTAAAGCCTGCCTGACTTTTTAAAAATGGCATTTCTTCATATTGTATGCTGTTAATCTGAGCTCTGATATTTAGAAATTCAGATATGCTTTGAAATCTAAGTATTTGTGTATCAGTAGGATCATTATCTTGCTTGCCAAAGCCATCATTTTTTTTACATGATGTAATTACAAACGTAAAAAGGATAAAAAAAACAGCATGTGTAAGTGATTTTTTGTAAATGGCTTTCATAAAGATTTTTTTTAATTGTGACAACTCATAATTTAGAGGTGAAAAAACACGAGGCCACCCGGCCTTATCCCAAACCGGATGGCTTTAACGCTCAAAATCGTTTTTCCCCAGACGGAAAATACGCTTGTTTCCGGTGTCCGAAAGAACTTTGAACTGCCGGTAAGCTGCCAAACCGGCCCACTTGTTAGAGCTTATGCAGAGCTGTTTTTTTTTAGAAAACAAACCGGGGGGTAATATGTTTATTATCAACCACATATGTTTCTGTCAGGGCTTGTCCTAAAGCCGATTTGATTTGCCCAAATATAAGAAAGAATTTCGCTTTATGCAAGTTTTTTACCTTATTTTGAAAGGTTTTAAATACGATGTGAGAGGAAAAGAGGCGGGGTTGCTTTATTTTTTTTTAAAAAACCCTTCACAATATGGTATGGAAAGGCAAATGGAATTGTGTTGTTTGGCCTAGAGCAGGCATTATGCTTATTCAGGCGCTTCGCTTGTTTAAGCTGACAACAGGAACGTTTAGTCCAGAAACGAAAGCAGCCACCTCAAAGGAGTGGCTGCTTTCGTTGTCCGAAAAGACGTTTTTTTTCGGTTACCGCAAATAAATTTATATTTTACTGTTTTTCAGGATGATGGCTGTGCCCATGCCGCCGCCAATGCAAAGCGATGCTAAGCCATAGGCGCTGTTGCTGCGTTTCATCTCGTGGATAAGGCTAACGGTAATGCGGTTTCCCGAAGCGCCTATTGGATGCCCCAATGCGATGGCTCCGCCGTTTACATTGCAATGGCTGTCGAACCACGACGGGTTGAGCTGGTGGTCGGCACAAAGCTGTTTGATGACGCCGAGCGACTGAGCGGCAAAGGCTTCGTTGAGCTCAACCACATCAATGTCGCCAAGTTTCATATTTGCTTTTTTGAGCGCTTTGGATATAGCCGGAACCGGGCCCATGCCCATAATAGCGGGGTCAACACCCCCTTGTCCGATTGCTACAATTTCAACCAGTGGCTCTAAACCATATTGATTTACAGCCTCTTCCGATGCTACCAGCACAAACGATGCGCCATCGTTGATGCCCGAAGCATTGCCTGCTGTTACCGTTCCGTCTTTGGTAAAGGCGGGGCGCAGCGAAGCAAGCTTGCCGCTGTCGGTAGAGCGGTTTACGTATTCGTCGGTATCAAAAACAAGGGTGTCTTTCTTGATTTGAATTTTTAGCGGCACAATTTCTTGTTTAAACCTGCCCGCATCAATGGCGGCGGCGGCTTTTTGTTGCGACGACAGGGCAAATGCGTCCTGTTCCTGGCGGCTTATTTGGTATTTAGCGGCGATATTTTCGGCGGTAATGCCCATGTGGTAGTCCTGAAAGGCGTCGGTAAGGCCATCAATAACCATGTGGTCAACGGCTTTGAGCTCGCCCATTTTAAAGCCATTGCGGATGGCTCCCGGAAGCACAAAACCTGCATTCGACATATTTTCGGTGCCTCCGGCCAATATCAGTTCGGCTTCGCCGGCTCTGATGTTGTTGTAGGCCATGTGGATGGATTTCATTCCGCTGCCGCAGATCATGTTTAAGCCCCAGGCCGGAACGCTGTCGGGGATGCCGCTTTTGATGGAGGCCTGGCGGGCAATGCCTTGTTTTTGGCCTGCCATCAGGATGTTTCCAACGATTACTTCGTCAATTTTCGATGGGTCAATTTTGGTTTCTTCAAGGATGTTTTTAATGACAGCAGTGGCTATTTCGGCCGGGCTGAGCGAGGCCAAACTTCCGCCAAATTTGCCTATAGCAGTGCGTTTGGCTGCAACGAGGAATACTTTTCTCATGGTAAGGGTATTTAATGATAATTTTAGTTGAGCATGTTTTTAATGTTGTCGGCGATAATCAGTTTTGCTCCGGTGGCTTCTTGTAGCTGTTCGATACTGAATTCGGGATTGATTTCGGTGAGCACGAGTCCTTCGGGCCTTACTTCCATTACTCCCATTTCGGTTATGATTTTGCTTACCTTTCCGGCTGCGGTAAGCGGCAGGGTGCATTCTTCGAGGATTTTTTTCTCGCCTCGCGCAGTATGCTCCATCGTTACAATGGTGTGGCGTGCGCCTACCACCAGATCCATTGCGCCACCCATTCCGGGCACGCGCTTGCCGGGGATGATCCAGTTGGCCAGATTTCCTTTTTGATCAACTTGCAGGGCTCCCAACATGGTAACGTCAACGTGTCCGCCTCGGATGATGGCAAAAGAGGTTGCACTATCAAAGCTCGATGCTCCGGGCATGGCGCTGATGCAGCCGCCTCCTGCGCTAAAGAGGTTTGGGTCGGCATCGTCGGGATTTGGGGTAGGCCCAACGCCAAGCATGCCGTTTTCGCATTGCAGGGTGATGTGGGTGTCTTCGGGAATAAAGTTGGGAATATGAGTTGGGATTCCAATGCCAAGATTGACAACGTAGCCGTCGCGCATTTCTTTGGCCGCCCTTCGAGCAATAACTTC
>CAYYDS010000141.1:0-7691 GCA_964470665.1 uncultured Lentimicrobiaceae bacterium | reverse complement strand
TTCCGCAATCGGCGCTCGAAACTGCCACACTCATTCGCGCCAAAGCCATCAGCGAGCACAACCATATTGAGCTTATCCGTTCGGCCTTATTTCAGTTTGGCCAGATGGCATCTTTCGAAGAAAATCATTTAACCAAATCCATTCGCCTGGCCGAAAACCAGCTTGCGCTGCTCGACAAGCCCTCCGAAGCGCTGATGCACTCGCTCATTGCCGAGATGTATTGGTTTTATTACCAACAAAACCGCTATCGGGTGCTTGAGCGTCAGGCTGTTGAAGCAAAACAGGCGCCTCCGGCTGAGCTAAGCGAATGGGCTGCTGCCGATTTTCGCAATGTCATTTTGGGCCATTACGAGCAGAGTTTAGCAGCCCAATCGGCAATGGATACAATTCCGCTTCAACGCTGGCAAGATATTCTTGAAAGCGTTGATAAAGAATCATTTGCGTATTATCCCAGCCTATTCGATTTTGTTGCAAACCGCGCACTCAACTTCTATCGCAGCCAAGATGCTGCCCTTACGCCTGTTCTTTCCGAAAAGCCTCAACTGCCGCCAACTGTTTGGGCACCACTTACCGATTTTGTTGCTTCAAAACTGCCCTCTTCATTAAGCGCAGCCCTTCAGGAACTGAGGCTAATTCAAAAACTGCTGCTCTCAAACCTTCGTGGCGACAACGTTAATGCGCTCGTTTGGAACGACATACAACGGCTTAATTTTCTGAAAAACTATTTTACCGAAGGCTCAAAAACCGATTCAACTTACCTTTTGGCACTTCGCGAATTGCAGGAATCCTATGCCTGGCACGAAGCCAGCGCCGAAGTGGCTGCTGCACGTGCCGCCTTTTTTGTGGAAACGAAACATGCCGGGCTAAACCCCTTGTCGCAGGCGCTTAAAATTTGCGACGAAGCCATTGCCGCTTGGCCAAACAGCAAGGGAGCCGTGCAATGCCGGCAAATAAGACAAAACATTTTGGCCAAAGAACTTGCTATTACGGCACAGCGGGTTGTGCTGCCGGCCCAAGCCATTGCCCTCAGGCTTAGCTACCGCAACATTACCGAGCCGGCAATACGCATCATCCCCATCAGCAGCACTACACTCACAAAATTGATGGAGCTGCCCGACGAAAAAATGCAGCTTAAAGCTTTTGCCGCTTTGCCGCCAATGATTGAAAAAACCTTGTCGCTCCCCTTCGAAAACGATTATCGGCAACACTCGGCCATTGTTGACATAGCGCCGCTCCCGGCAGGTTTATACCTCATTCTGGCTTCCGATCGCAAACAGTTCGACGAAAACGGCATCACATCCTTTGCCATGTTTCAGGCAAGCCGCCTGAGTTTTATCGGCCGCAAAGAAGGCAGCAACAACCTCTTCTTTCTGCTCGATCGCGACAGCGGCAAGCCAATAACCAAGGCAAAAGTTCGCATAATGGGACGCGAATACGATTACGGCAACCGAAAATACAATACGATCGAAAAAAAATTGCTCATCACCAACAGCAAAGGCGCTTTTAGCTTTGGGCCAAACGAAATCAACGATCAACGACAGGCCTATTACATTGAAGCATATTATGGAAACGACACGCTTTTCAGCGACAATTATTTTGATGTAAATCCGATAACGCAACCCACACGCGAGCAGCTGAGCAGTTGGTTTTTTACCGACCGCAGCATTTACCGCCCGGGGCAAACCGTATTTTTTAAAGGAATTACGCTAAAACGCGCCGGAAACGATCCTTGGGAAACCTTAAACAACGCTCAAACGAAAATCAGACTGTTCGATGCCAACGGCAAAGAAATTGCGCAAATAGAACGAACAAGCAATACCTACGGCTCTTTTGAAGGCAGCTTTACCATTCCTCAAAACCAAATGCCGGGCAACTGGCGTATTGGCAACGAACAC
Source organism: uncultured Lentimicrobiaceae bacterium (assembly GCA_964470665.1). Classification (GTDB taxonomy): domain Bacteria; phylum Bacteroidota; class Bacteroidia; order Bacteroidales; family F082; genus JALNZU01. Next base: position 5,796 of record CAYYDS010000141.1, on the reverse strand, counting down.
GGCGTGGCAAACATTGAGGTAGATTTTTACAAACGGCCTACTTTTGAGCTCAAACTGAAAACCACCGAGCAACAGTTTAAGTTGGGCGAAAACGTTTCGGTTGAAGGAAATGCGCAGGCCCTTGCCGGATATTCGCTGGATAGCGCAAAGGTGAATTATCGCGTATTTCGAACGCTCATTATGCCCTACCGCGGCTATTGGTGGTTTCCGCCACAGCCGCAAGAAAAGGTGTTGGTAGCCGAAGGCAAGATCCAGACCAATAAAAAGGGACATTTTGTTATCCGGTTTGACGCACTGGCCGGACCAAAGCAAAACCTCCCCTTTCACCTCTATAATTTTGAGGTAATTGCCGATGTAACCGATCGCAACGGCGAAACACAAAGTGCAAATTTCAATCTTTCTATTGGCGACCAGGCTTTGTTTTTCGAAACTTCTTTGGAAGAAATTAGCGAAACCGCCGAAATTGGAAAACAGGAAATCGCCCTCTACAATGCGCAACACCAAAGCATTGATGCCGAAGTGAGCTATCGCATAAGCCTGCTCGAACCCAACAAACGGCTTATTCGCAATCCTATTTGGGAAAATGTTGACCGTCAGTTCATTACAACGGAAAAAATGGCAAGCCTTTTTCCGTACGACGATTTCGATATCCGCAATAAACCCAAAGAGCGGCCCTCAAAAGTGCTTTGGGAAGGGAAAAAACTCATCTTGGGCAAGTCGAGCCTTTTCCCCGGCAACAGCCCTCAGTGGCCTGCCGGCGAATACCTCCTCGAAATGAAAGCAACAGACGCTTACGGAAAGGAAGTAACACATTCTCAGCGCTTTATCCTGTTCGACAAAAAACGCACGGCTTTGCCTGTAAGAGAATTTGCCTGGGCACATCTTAGCCACAAAACCGCCCAACCCGGCGATACAGTCTATTTCTATATCGGCTCGGCCGAAGTGGCAAACAGGGTTTTGATCGAAATCCGTTCATCGGCCAAGGTGTATTATTCAAAATGGGTAAACATCAGCAACAAGCTGAAAGCCATACCGCTACCCATCACCGAAGAGATGCGGGGCAAGCTCAGTTTTGAAGCTGTTTTCATCCGTCACAACATCCCAAATGCAATTTCGCGTGTGCTCGATATTCCTTTTACGAATAAAAACCTTTTGGTAAAACTTGAAACCCAACGCGACAAACTGAGCCCGGGTTCGGAAGAAAGCTGGACAATATCGGTGAAGGACTTTAGCGGCAAAGGAAAACAGGCCGAAGTGCTGGCGGCGATGTACGATGCCTCGCTCGATGTTTTCAAAACACACACATGGAGTTTTAATGTGTTGCCCTGGGCCGCCTCGCCGCGGTTATGGCTTACTGACAACGGCTATGGCCTCAACTTCAGCTCTATGCTAACGTCGTATCCGCTTGCCGATTACAGTTATTCATGGCCACCGCTGCCGGAGATCAACTGGTACGGGCTGAACATCACCCGTTTTGGATATGGGCGACCGGTACCCATGATGACAAAAAATACTTCGGCCGACGATATGGCCGAAAGGAGTGTGCTCAGAGAATCGCTCAACGAAAGCCCTGATAGCGACTTAAGCAGTGATTCCAAAACAACAGCCCCGGCCGCCGTGTTGAGCTATCTGCGCGAAGATTTCAGGGAAACGGCCTTCTTCTTCCCACAACTTCAAACCGACTCTTTGGGATACCTGAAATTCGGCTTCCGGCTACCCGACGCCCTGACGCGTTGGAAACTGCTGCTCCTTGCACACAACAACGAGCTGCAAAGCGGAACGAGCGAAATAGAAATGACCGCTTCAAAAACCCTGATGACCGTGCCCAACTTGCCGCGCTTTTTCAGGCAGGGCGACACCGCCTTTATCGTCACAAAGATTGTCAACAACGGCGACGAAGCCTTGTCGGGCATTGCCAGACTGAAGCTTAGCGATGCCAACACAGGCAAACCTCTGACTACTGCCCAAACAAACGACAAGGCTTTTCTCAAGCTAAAAGGGGGCGAAAGCGTTCTGCTTCAATGGCCTGTAATTATTGATAACAGTTGCTCGCTCATGGCTGTCCATATCAGCACAACAGCAGGTACATTCACAGATGGCGAATTGAACTATATTCCGGTTTTGCCTTCGGGCATCAATGTGATGGAAAGCCAGGCGCTCATAATTCCAGCAAATTCAACAAAAACCATTGAAGTAAAAGGCCTTGACGACAGCGCAAACCAAATGCTGCGGCTCGACATTACCCCAAACCCCGCATGGCATGCCGTGCAGGCGCTTCCATGGCTCGGGCAAAAAGGCTACGAAAACAGCGATCAACTTTTCTATCGCTTCTATGCCAACACCTTAGCTGCACATATTGCGGCGCAGATTCCTGAAACCATCAAGGTGATCAATAGCTGGAAAAATCATCAGCCGGCAGCCCTTTTGTCAAAACTCGAAAAAGACGAGAACCTAAAATCAGCTCTCCTCTCCGAAACGCCATGGGTGTTTGCTGCTGCCGACGAAAGCCGTCAGCAGCAGCAAATTGCAATGCTGTTCGACCTCAACCGGATGCAATACGAAAAAGAGCAAATGCTCGAAAAACTCTTGCAGCAACAGCTTCCCGACGGTTCGTGGGGATGGTTTCCGGGCATGCCCGGCAACCGCAGCATCAGCATGCAAATTGTGGGCGGCTTGGGAAAACTTGCGCGCTTAGGTGCGATCGAACCAAATCAAAGTCGGCTTAGCCCGATGATCGAAAAAGCAATGCGCTATCTCGATCAGGAGGTGCTGCTCGACTACAACCGCATGGCCACAAAAAACAGCCTGAAAAGCTATCAAATGAACCATTTCCACCTGCAGTACCTTTATGCGCGCAGCCTGCTATCGGGCTTCGGACTCAGGCCGGCAGAGGCCAATGTGTGGGAATTTTTGATGAATCATGCCGGCACCGATTGGAAAAAGGCAGACATTCAGAATCAGGCCCTTACGGCTCTTGTCCTTCTTCAAAATGAGAAAAGAGATTTGGCCCGGCAGATTTTGCATTCGCTGAAAGAAAAATCGCTCTTCGATCCGCTTCAAGGTCGTTGGTGGAAAACTGAGCTTCATGCAAGCAACGGGCACAACCTGATCGAAACTCAGGCTATGCTTATCGAAGCTTATGCATTATCGGGCGACGACGAAACCTTTTGCGATGGCCTGCGCCAGTGGCTGCTAAGCCATAAGCAAACCAATCGTTGGGAAACAAGCCGCGCCACTGCCGAAGCCGTTTATGCCCTGCTGCTCACGGGTGCAAATCAGCTCGAAGGCAGGCAGGCCGTAAAGTTGAGCCTAAACGGAAAGTCAATCCCAACCGCAGAGGCAGAGGCCGGCACAGCTTTCTTTGTAAAACAATGGACAGGCAGCGAAATCAGCTCATCCCTCTCGCCGATAATCCTCGAAAACCCTAACCAAACAATGGCCTGGGGCAGTATCTTTCGCCAGTTTAGCGTTCCTATCGACAAAGTGAAGCCATCTACCTCGCAGATGAGTGTGGAACGCCGGCTTTTTGTGGAAAGACCCGGCCATCATGCGTCGGTTCTCATTCCGGTTGAGGAAGATCAAATTCACATTGGCGACCGAATTCGCGTGAGGTTGATTATCGAAACCGACCGTGAGATGGAATTTATGCACCTCAAAGACATCCGTTCGGCTGCTTTTGAGCCTGTCGAAACTTTATCGGGCTATAAGCACTCTGCCGAATCTACTTATTATCAAGCGATTAACGATGTGAGTACCGATTTCTTTTTCCACTACCTTCCCAAAGGCAAATTGGTGATAGAATACACGCTGATTGCTACTCGCGAAGGAAATTTTGCAACCGGCTATGCCAGTTTCCAAAGTTTTTATGCGCCGGCATTTTCGGCACATAGCCAGGGAGGCCGATCTGTTGTTCATCCCTGAAAAAGAAATTTCCCCGCAGACAAAGCCAGCGGGGAAATTTAGCTCATTAAAAATCAAATGGCTTATTTCTCTTTTGGAGCGGCAAGTTTTGCCACTAAAAACTCGCGGTTCATGCGGGCTATATTGGCAACCGAAATTTCTTTGGGGCATTCGGCTTCGCAAGCATAGGTATTGGTGCAATTACCAAATCCTAACTCGTCCATTTTAGCTACCATTTTTTGTACTCTTTCTTTGGCTTCTACCTTTCCTTGCGGCAGCAGAGCAAATTGCGACACCTTTGCGGCAACAAAAAGCATAGCGCTGGCATTTTTACAAGCAGCCACGCAAGCTCCGCATCCGATACATGCGGCGGCATCCATTGCAAGGTCGGCATCCACTTTAGGGATGGGGATAGAATTGGCATCGGGCACGCCTCCGGTTCTAACCGATACAAAACCACCCGCCTGAATGATTTCATCAAAAGCCGATCGGTCAACCATAAGGTCTTTTATCACCGGGAAAGGCTTGGCCCGCCAGGGTTCGATGGTAATTGTTTCGCCGTCTTTAAAATGACGCATATGCATCTGGCAGGTGGTAATGCCTTTGTCGGGGCCATGAGGGCGGCCGTTGATGTATAGGCTGCACGCGCCACATATGCCTTCGCGGCAATCGTGGTCAAAAGCAACCGGATCGTCGCCTTTTATAACTAATTCCTCGTTGAGGACGTCGAGCATTTCGAGGAAGGAGGAGTCGGGGGAAACTTTTTCAACTTTGTAGTTGATAAATTTTCCTTTTTCTTCGGCCGAGGCTTGCCTCCATATTTTTAGTGTTAAATCCATAATTATCAGTTATTTATCTTGTTAAAGATGGTTTATTTATAATTACGCTGTTTCACTTCGATATACTCAAACACTAAGGGTTCTTTATGCAGCACAGGTTCGGTTTCTGAGCCCTTGTACTCCCAAGCAGCCACATAGGTAAAATTGACATCGTCGCGCAGCGCTTCGCCATCGGGAGTTTGGTATTCTTCGCGGAAATGGCCGCCGCACGATTCTTCTCTGTGAAGTGCATCGCGGGCCATCAATTCGCCTAATTCGAGAAAGTCGGCAACGCGCAGCGCTTTTTCTAATTCGGTATTCAGCATATCGTTTTTGCCCGGAATTTTGACGTCGTTCCAAAACTCTTCGCGTAGTTTGCGAAGCAGCGGCAGGGCTTTTTCGAGGCCTTCGCGGTTGCGGGCCATACCCACATAATCCCACATGATGTGGCCTAATTTGCGGTGGAAAGTATCAACCGTTTGCTTTCCTTTTACGTTGAGCAGGCGTTCGATTCTATCTGCGGCATCTTTTTCGGCCTGAGCAAATTCGGGCAAGTCGGTTTTGATGTGCGGCACACGGATATGGTCGGCCAAATAGTTTTGAATGGTGTAGGGCAACACAAAATAGCCGTCGGAAAGGCCCTGCATGAGTGCGGAAGCTCCCAAGCGGTTTGCGCCGTGGTCTGAAAAGTTTGCTTCGCCTGCAATAAAAAGGCCGGGTATGGTAGATTGCAACTCATAATCAACCCAAATACCACCCATGGTGTAGTGCACTGCCGGATAGATCATCATCGGGGTTTCGTAAGGGTTTTCGGCAACGATCTTTTCATACATCTGGAAAAGGTTTCCGTAGCGAGCCTCTATCACATGCCGTCCGAGCCTTTTGATGGCATCGGCAAAATCAAGATATACGGCTAAACCGGTATTACCCACTCCAAAGCCGGCGTCGCAGCGTTCTTTTGCTGCACGCGAAGCAACGTCGCGCGGCACCAGGTTTCCGAAAGCCGGATAGCGGCGCTCGAGATAATAGTCGCGGCGGTCTTCGCCAAGATCGGTTGGCGCAAGCTGTCCCTTGCGGA
>CAYYDS010000140.1:0-7715 GCA_964470665.1 uncultured Lentimicrobiaceae bacterium | reverse complement strand
CTACACCTTGCCTCTTGGTTTCGATTATGGCGGCCCCCTGTTTTTTGCTCATTATTCCTTTCTTGGCCTCGATCCGCGAAATCTTTCCGACCAATACGCCAATTACTGGGAACAAAATACACGCCACACCCTCATCAACTTTTCGCACTGCGTTGCAAATCCACACGGATATCCCAACTACAACGCACATTGCTGGGGTTTAACAGCTTCCGACATTCCATCGGGCTATGGGGCAAGCGAACCAACCAACGATCGCGGAGTGATTACGCCCACGGCAGCTATTGCCTCAATGCCTTATACCCCGCAACAGTCGCTCGAAGCCTTGAAATTTTTCTATTATACGATTGGCGACAAACTTTGGGGACCCTATGGTTTTTACGATGCCTTTGATGTGCATGCATCGTGGTGGGCCGACTCATATTTGGCTATTGATCAAGGACCTATCATTATTATGCTTGAAAATTACCGTAGCGCACTGCTCTGGAACCTGTTTATGAGCGCACCCGAAGTACAGCAAGGCCTTAACACATTAGGTTTTACTATTAATTAGTATCTATAAATTTAATAATCAATCACTTACCAAATCATGCGTTTTTATAAGATATCTATTGTTTTACTCATCGGGATACTCCAATTTACCAGCGAAACTGCTGTGGCTCAACAAAATACCTATTGCAACCCGATAAATATTGACTACGGCTACACACCCATCCCCAACTTTGCACAATGGGGCAAACATCGGGCAACGGCCGACCCGGTTATTGTGAACTACAAAGGCGATTATTATCTTTTCTCAACCAATCAATGGGGATATTGGTGGAGCAACAACCTGATTTCGTGGAATTTCGTCAGCAAGAAATTTCTTCGCCCTTGGAATGAAGGCTACGACGAGCTTTGCGCCCCCGCTGTTGGCATCATTGGCGATACCATGCTGGTTTTTGGATCAACATACACCAGCCGCTTTTCAATTTGGATGAGTACCAATCCAAAAGCAAATGAGTGGGAACCAATAGTAGATTCGTTTGCAATTGGCGGTTGGGATCCGGCATTTTTTACCGACGACGATGGCCGCTTATTCATGTATAACGGCAGCAGCAACCGCTATCCGCTTTACGGGATTGAGCTAAACCGCAAAAGCATGCAGCCCATCGGCACACGCAAAGAAATGGTTTTGCTTGAACCTCACAGATATGGCTGGCAGCGCTTTGGCGAACATATGGACGACACTTTTCTCGACCCTTTTATTGAAGGTGCATGGATGACAAAGCACAACGGCCGATATTATCTGCAATATGGAGCACCGGGAACAGAATTTAGCGGCTATTCTGATGGGGTTGTTGTGGGCAATCACCCCTTAGGCCCTTTCGAAGCACAATCAATGCCGCTAAGCTTCAAAGCAGGTGGGTTTGCGCGAGGAGCCGGACATGGCGCAACTTTTCAGGATAGCTCGGGCAATTATTGGCACACTTCGACCATCGCCATATCCGTAAAAAATAATTTTGAACGCCGCATCGGAATCTGGCCGGCAGGTTTCGATCAGGATGGAATAATGTTTTGCAATACTGCTTTTGGCGATTATCCACACTATCTGCCAACAGAAAAACTCAAAAACGGCCAAAGCCTGTTTACAGGCTGGATGCTGCTCAATTACAAAAAACCCGTTGAAGTGTCGTCAACACTCGGGGGATATCATCCAAATAATGCTGTGGATGAGGATATTAAAACTTATTGGTCGGCCAAAACAGGAAATAAAGGCGAGTGGATTTTGACCGATTTGGCTGAAAAAGCGTTCGTTTATGCCATCCAACTCAACTATGCCGACCAAGATGCCGAATTTCTTGGCAAAACAACGGACAAGGCACATCGCTATCAGATTTTTGCCTCCAACGACAAAAAAAATTGGCAATTAATTGTAGATAAAAGCCAAAATGCAAGCGATGTACCTCACGATTATATACAACTGAATAAACCATTGGAAACCAGATATATAAAAGTTGTGAACCAACTGATGCCAAGCGGAAAATTTGCCATAAGCGGCCTGCGGGTCTTTGGAAAAGGAAATGGCGAAAAGCCTCAAAAAGTGGAAGACTTTGTGGTTTTACGAACCGAAAAAGATAAACGATCGGCATGGGTCAAATGGAAACCGGTAGATGATGCATACGCCTATAACATCTATATGGGCCTCGACCCCAACAAACTGTATAATTGCATCATGGTTTACGGCAGCAACGAATACTGGCTCAAAACCCTCGACAAAGACAAAACATATTATTTTACCATTGAAGCGATCAACGAAAACGGAATCAGCACACGTTTTCCGATGCAGAAAGTAAATTAAAACTTCGATGCATATAGCTAATAAACACTGGTTTATGTCTTTTAACTAAATCTTTTATTTCAATATAATTTACCTTTATACAAAGTGCATGACCTTGATAATTAATTCACCGCTTATCAAAAGGAATTCGGCTCAAGCCATGCCGGCAAAAGTTAAAAATAGCTTGCCGGTAATTTTTCTAATAGCCTGTTTTATCATTGGATTTCATATTGTTAACGCACAAAATATCCGTCCGATCGACTACGATATCCACGCTTTTGTAGCCGAAGACAGTATCAACCCGCCTTTGCCGGGCACAAGCCTTTTTACGGGTAGCTCATCCATTCGCATGTGGCACGATCTGGAGTCATATTTTCCCGGATTAGCGTTAAAGCAAAGAGGGTTTGGTGGCTCAACCATTGCCGACCTGATTTATTATGCCGATCAGATTATCCTGCCCTATCAATGGAAACAAATTGTGATTTACAGCGGCGAAAACGACCTGTCTTTCAACCCCCAAATGAGCCCCGATACGCTTCTGTCACATTTTGAGCGTCTTTTCCGCCTCATTCGAGCTTACGACGAAAATGTGCCCGTTTTCTTTATCTCGCTCAAACCCAGCGCAGATCGTTGGGAGCATCACGAACGCTTTTTGTCAGCCAACGAAAAAATAAACCATTTTCTTAAACAGCAAGCCAACAGTTTTTTTGTGGATGTATGGCCACTATTACTGAACGCTGAAGGCACTCCCGACAGCAGTCTTTTTTTGAGCGACGGCCTCCACCTGAATCAAAAAGGCTACCTTCGCTGGGCAAACGAACTCAAAAAATACCTTATTCAATAATACAAACCATGAAAAAAAACTATTTCCTCATCATTCTTGCTGCGCTTGCGTTGTTTGGCGTCTCGTGCAGCGAAAAAACACAAAAAAAACCTGCCAGCGAAATGAGCCGCTTTGTTGACGGGCTCATGAAAAAAATGACGCTGGAAGAAAAAATAGGACAACTCAATTTGCCTGCTTCGGGAGATATTGTTACCGGCCAGGCTTCGAGTTCCGACATTGCCAATAAGATCAAAAATGGGCAGGTTGGCGGCTTGTTCAACCTGAAATCGGTAAAGAAAATACGTGAAATTCAGCGCATTGCCGTTGAAGAAAGCCGCTTGAAAATTCCTTTAATTTTTGGCATGGATGTAATCCACGGCTATCAAACCACCTTTCCCATTCCCTTAGCCCTGGCAGCATCGTTCGATGCGGTTTTGATACAAAAGGTAGCCCGCGTTGCCGCTATTGAAGCCACCGCCGACGGAATTTGCTGGAATTTTTCGCCTATGGTTGATATCGCACGCGATCCGCGATGGGGCCGCATTGCAGAAAGCTCCGGCGAAGACCCATATTTGGGCTCGCTCGTTGCACGAGCCTTTGTGAGAGGCTATCAGGGCGAAAACTTAGCCGACGAAAACACCATGATGGCCTGCGTGAAGCACTTTGCCCTTTATGGCGCCTCAGAGGCCGGGCGCGACTACAACACCGTTGACATGAGCAAAGTGCGTATGTTTAACGAATATCTGCCCCCCTATAAAGCTGCAATTGAGGCCGGCGTTGGCAGCGTGATGACGTCATTCAACGAAATTGACGGCATTCCGGCTACCGGAAACCAATGGTTGCTCACCGAACTGCTGCGCAATCAATGGGGCTTCGACGGATTTGTTGTAACCGATTATACCGCTATCAACGAGATGATTAACCACGGAATGGGCGATCTGCAGCAGGTATCAGCTCTTGCTATAAAAGCCGGCACCGATATGGATATGGTTGGCGAAGGTTTCTTAACCACCATCAAAAAATCGTTGGATGAAGGCAAAGTTTCGCAAGCCGATATTGATTTAGCTTGCCGGCGCGTGCTTGAAGCAAAATACATATTAGGCCTTTTCGACGATCCCTATCGCTACTGCAATGAAGAACGTGCTGAAAAAGAAGTGTTTACCGAAGAACATAATCAAATAGCCCGCGAAACGGCCGCTCAAACTTTCGTATTGCTGAAAAACGAAAACCAACTCCTCCCCCTCGAGCCAAAAGGCAAAATTGCATTGATTGGGCCATTAGCCGACAACATTCAAAATATGCCCGGAACCTGGAGCGTGGCTACAGATTATACCCAATCCATCACGGTTTTAAATGGCTTTAAAGATGCTTTGCAAGGCAAAGCCGAACTGTTGTTTGCCAAAGGAGCCAATATTGTTGATGATCAGCAAATGGATGCCCGCACAATGGCCTTTGGGCGGCCTTCGTTCGATACCGAAAAAACTTCGGAACAACTGCTCAACGAAGCGGTGGCCATTGCCAAAAAAGCCGATGTAGTGGTTGCCGTGGTGGGCGAATCGTCCGAAATGAGCGGCGAAAGCTCTAGCCGGTCTGACATAAGCCTGCCCGAAAACCAGCAAACCATGCTGAAAGCCCTACTCAAAACCGGAAAACCGGTTGTTATGGTGCTGTTTACCGGAAGACCATTAACATTGGCCTGGGAAAACGAACACCTGCCGGCTATTTTGAACGTTTGGTTTGGAGGAACACAAGCCGGCAATGCCATTGCTGATGTGGTTTTCGGTAAGATTAGCCCTTCGGGTAAACTTCCGGCCACTTTTCCCATCAATGTGGGGCAAATCCCGATCTACTACAACCATAAAAACACCGGCCGCCCGCTCGATGGGGAATGGTTTAAGAAGTACCAAAGCAATTATCTGGATGTCGTAAACGAACCGCTGTACCCTTTTGGCTATGGCCTGAGCTACGGACATTTTGACTACAGCCAACTGAGTTTGAATAAAACCAATCTCAAAGGCAACGAACAACTCGAAGTTAGCGTTGTGCTTGCCAACACCGGCAAATACGATGCACAAGAGGTTGTACAGCTTTATATTCGCGATCTCGTTGGCTCGATTACTCGCCCGGTTTCGGAACTCAAAGGCATACAAAAAGTGTTTCTTAAAGCCGGTGAAGAAAAAACAATCCGCTATAACATTACACCCAACGATCTGAAGTTTTACAATTCAAACTTAGCTTACGACTGGGAATCAGGCGAGTTTGATATTATGGTGGGCGGAAATTCAAAAGATGTGTTGAAACAACGAATTAACTGGCAGAAATAAGCTTTGCGAAATTTGTTTAAAGGCTGATCAAAACAATGCCTTCAACACTCATAATATCAGGCTGATAGCTTTTTGATTTAAAAAAACAAACCCTTGTTAGGTAGCCTACAAGGGTTTGTTTTTATGAATCGTTTATCAGAAAACAAGCAAATCTTATTTGTCTAACACCTCCAACAGTTCAATGTCGAAAAGCAGGGTTGAATAAGCCGGAATATCAGCTGAACGTGGCACATCGCCATAACCCAACCAGGATGGGATGATGAAACGGCCTTTTCCGCCTTCTTTCATCAGCAACAATCCTTCGTCCCAGCCCTGAATAACAGCGCCTTGGCCAAGAGTAAAAGTAAATGGCTGCCCCGAATCGAGCGTGCTTTGCAGTTTTTCGCCTTTCAGGTTGTAAAGGGTGTAGTTTACTTTTACACCTTTGCCATTGACCGGCGTTTTGCCCGATCCTTTTGCGGTTTCGATATAATAAAGCCCTGAAGCGGTTGGGCTTACTGTTATATTATTAGTTTTCAGATAATTAGCAATGTTTTTGGATTCGGTATCTTTAGCAATTTGAGCTGTCTCCCTTTCCTTTTTTTCCATTTCGGCTCTTTCCTTTTCAACTTCGGCTTTCGATTTAATGTCAACTAATTCAACGTCATAAAGCATTGTGGAATAGGGCGGAATCATCGAATTGCGGCCTGTGCTATCAAAAGCCAAATGTGAAGGAACAATTAAATTGGCTCTTGTTCCTTTGCTTAGGTAGCCAAGACCCTCGTCTAATCCTTCAGTATCAAAAGGGACTCCAAATTCAATGTCCATGGGCTGCGCATCAAAATTGGAATAAAGAGGTCTTCCGTCCATCAGGGAAACGGTAACAAACACTTTCATAATGTCGCCCGGTTTAGCTTTGGGGCCTTTTCCCTGTTTCTTTTCGATATAATACAATCCGGAGGGCATAGGTTGAACGGTAATCTTGTTTTCGGTCAGATACTCGGCAAGTATTTCTTGTTCGGCTTCTTTCATCTGTTCGAGTATGGTGTGGTGTTCGGCATCGGCTTCATCTTTGGTTTGGATAGCTTTCAGCTTGATATCGAAATACATAGGTGTCCCTGCCTTTATAAAATCAGGCAGTTCGGGCAAGCCGGCCATCACCATAAAGAAAGAGTCGGCCGGAAAAGCAATGCTAACCGAGTCGCCAACTTTGAGAAGGGTAAGTGCGGCATAAAGGTCGCCTTCGAAAGTAGGTTCTATCACCGGGAAAATCAATTCGTCAGGCACATCGCTACTTCTAAAAAGGACGGTGTCGGGTGTTCGGTAATTCATTGCGAGCGTTACGATATCGTCCACCGCAGGCTTTTGTGTGCCTTCGCCTTTTTTATGATACTTAAGATATACGCCATTATCCATCTTTTTGAATCCGGGATAGGGGCTGTTGTTGCAAGCCGTTGCCAATACCAACAGGCTCAACGAGAAAATGAGTAGTCTCATCCGGTTTTTTGTTTTCATAGGGGGGATTTATTTCACAATTTCAATAAATTCAACTTCAAATATTAAGGGGCTGAAAGGTGGTATTTGGCCGGCGGCCCTTTCGCCATAAGCAAGTTCGTAGGGCAATAGCAAGGTAGCTTTGCCGCCTTCGTGCATCAGGGCAATGCCTTCGTCCCATCCTTTGATGACCTGGCCCTGGCCCAACACAAATTCAAAAGGCTGATCGCGGTCGTATGAGGCATCAAACTTGGTTCCGTCTAGCAAAGTGCCGCGATAGTGCACTTTTACTTTTTGGCCTGCTTTGGGTTGTTTTCCGGTTCCTTTAAGGGTTTCGATGTAATACAATCCGCTTTCTTGCGGCGCTGTGGTAATGCCTTTTTCCTGCACATATTCGAGCAGGCGCTGGTGTGCGCTTTCGGCCAATGCACGCGATTCGGCCAATTTGCTTTCATTAAAAGCGTCTTCGGTCATAAATTGTTCGAGTGCAACCTCAAAGCGCATTACCGAGTTTGGTTTTACAAATTCGGGCAGGTGTCTTACCCTAAAAATCCGATAAAAAACCGAGTCGGCCTGGCACAAAAAGCTAGCCGAGTCGCCTACACTCATCATGCCGATGCCTTCGAAAAAATCGCCTTTAAAAACCGATGGCATCAGTCCAAATTGCATAGGTTTATCGAGGGCTTGACTGGTAAACAACAAGGAATCATCAATATAGTAATCCATTTTAACGGTTACAACATCCGAAAGCTGAGGCTTTTCGGCTTTTCCTTTGCCA
>CAYYDS010000139.1:6144-7819 GCA_964470665.1 uncultured Lentimicrobiaceae bacterium | reverse complement strand
GTTCAGCTTTTAAAAAAAATTGTTACCACCGAATTCAATATCGAGGGCAATCCTTCCGATGATTTTATTCGTTTGGTGTTGGCCAACAAGCCGGATCAGGTAACCCTTGTGCCCGACGATCCGGCACAGCTCACCTCCAATCACGGGTGGAACACCTTGAAGAACAAGTACTTTTTGCAAGATGTGATTGGCCGATTTAAGGAAGCCGGCATCCGGGTTTCAATTTTTGTTGACCCCGATCCGTTGATGGTTATTCATGCCGCCGACACAGGTGCTCACCGCATCGAACTTTATACCGAAAGTTACGCTTCGGCATACACAAAAAATCGTGAGCAAGCCATAAAACCGTTTATCGAAGCCGCCGCAGAGGCTCGCAAGCATGGCCTTGGCGTCAATGCCGGGCATGATTTGAGCCTCGAAAACCTTCAATTTTTTGCCCGCAACATTCCTGAACTTTTAGAAGTTTCGATTGGCCACGCCCTGATCAGCGAAGCGCTTTATTTCGGCATCGAAAACACAATTCAGATGTATCGCCGGCAGCTAATGCCATAAAAAAGCTTTTCTCGCCATTGAAACGAACATTTGGAGCAAGCAGCGCAAAATAAACCTATCTTGTTTATTTACACTGTTTTACCTTTGACAAATGTAAGGAAAAAAAATTAACTACTCCTCCCAGTCGAGCAGGCGTTGCTGCCCTTCTAAGCCACGATGGAAACTCACATCCTGGCTAACTTCTATAACGCCTTGATAATCACTATTTTCATTGCGCAAAGCAAAATATTGAATCAATATTTTCTTTCCTTTAATGTCTATCCAAAAAGAGGCCACATCCTGCTTTCCGCTGCGAAAAGCTTCAACAATCCGATGAACCATATGTACGCTTTCGGGCGGGTGGCATAAATGCACATCGCGGCCGATAACGGCTTTGCTGCGCGGGAAAATACGGTGAGGCGGCGAGGAAAAAAAACACACTTTATCGTTTGCATCCACATAGGTAATATCAACCGGAAGGTGTTGAAACAGCAGCATCAGTTGGCCGGCATCTAAGAACCCGGTGCCGAGATTTATTTTCCCTTCGATTGGCAATCCATGGTAAAAAGTTGTTGCTTCTTCCTTTTTAGCCCGAACGTATGGGAATTCGGGGTCGTGGCAGTCAGCCAGCAATTTATTCAGTATTTCTGTCGAAATACTAGCTTCCATATACGGGAGGAGAATTTTTTCATCGCGAAGTGCAATGGCATACATCGTAAAGAAAAGGCTTCCAATGGATTTATTAAATGCCTTTAAATCGGGCATTTCGTTTTGCAGCAGCTGATCCAAGTCTTTCAAATCTGCGCGTATTTCGTCGTGAAACGACCACATCATTTGTATGCACCTGAAATCGGGCCAATGGGCTTCAACTGCCGGAAACAAAACATTTTCCTTGAGGGTGTAATAGGGTTCAAAGGCGGCAATGCCGGCTACATGCGCACGCATGCTGCTCCAAAGTCCGGCAGTAGGGCGGCTTTGGTTGAGCTGGCGGATTACTGCTTTTGAGGCGGTGAGTCTTCTTTTCAGCTCTTCAATATTTTGCATCATCAGTTCGCTCAGGCTGCCTTTTGTATTTCGCGGCCCGGGCAAATCGCGCAGCGTATCGCCCAAAAGGTTGCAGGCGGCAGTGGCCATGAAGATCATC
>CAYYDS010000139.1:0-6134 GCA_964470665.1 uncultured Lentimicrobiaceae bacterium | reverse complement strand
TTTAAAAACTTATTCATGGCTTGTTTCAGCTCGTCAAGCGGATGCGATTCCTGCATCAGCCTGTCGGCTAAAGCAATGATGTCGTGCGGTGTTGCGTTGTCCACACTTTCTTGAGTTTCTTTGATGGTTTCTAAGGCGTTTTGCTGTTTCATTACAGCCATAAACAAGCGATAGAGTTCATTGGCTTTTTCTTCGGCGTGTTGGGTGATTTCCGACATGGCATTAATCGTTTTCGAGTGGCAAAAAAGAATAGTTTTCGCTGTAATATACCATTTGTTGCATAAAATTGTCAGGATAGCTGATGAGCACATCGGTGATTCTCCCGTCTTGTTTCACAGCTGTAAGACGGGGTTGAATGAATCCGGCAAAAGGTGCAATATTCAAAAGTTTCCATCGGTCGAGCATTTCCTGATGCAGTTGTGGGTCAACATTAACGCCATAACTTTCAACCAATTGTTGGGCTGCCCGATAATCGCCTTCCGATTTGATGCGTTGAACTTCTTTGAGCAATTCTCCAAAAATTTGGCGCAAACCCGCATAATCATTGATTCGGATAAATGTTTTCCCATTTTGGGAAATCTTCTCGACAACACCTTTCGGTTTGCCCTTTTCGTAGGCCCATTGGGCAATGAGTTGCCGGTTTCGCATATGGCTTTCTTCGAGATTTTTCCCGGGTTCAACGCGCACGAGCTGGCGCATCAAACCATTTAGCATAAAACTATCGTATGAGGCTTTGCCGGTTTCGTCGGTTTCGCACAGCCCATGCTCAATTAGCACCGGGTCGGTGATAAAATACAGGGCCACCAAATCGGCGCGGGCCTCTTCGATGGTGTTCGAATAGCTTTTGAGGGTTTCTTTGGGAGTAGCCACTCCGGGCATAATTTTTCCGCTTCCGTGCCCGATCACCTCATGCAGTCCGGTATGCAGCTTCGAAGCTGAGTTTGCATGCTTACGAATTCGATCTTGTTGCTCGGGCAGATAAAACTCTTCGAGGCTGCCATTGTTTTTTGAGGAGTATTCGTAAGCATCTTCAATATTGCCCAGCGAAACCGATTTAGAGCCATACTGGGCGCGAATCCAGTCGGCATTGGGTAAATTAACGCCAATGGGCGACGAGGGGGCACTATCGCCGGCCTCCACAATCACCTGAATCACTTTGTAGCTGATGCCGGCCGCCTCCGATCGTTTGTGGTTTTCGGCTACAGGCGAGTGTTTTTCGAACCATCCGGCAAGTTCGCTAAGCTTTCCAAGCCGGGTGCTGGCTTCCACATCACGCATCGAAACCACCGACTGCCAGGCCCCATGGTGTCCTAAAGGGTCGCCATATACTTCGATAAATCCATTCACAAAATCAATGGCAGAGGTGGTATCTTCCACCCACAAAATGCTGTATTCATCAAAAAGTTTAAGATCGCCGCTTTCGTAATAGGCAATCAATTTTTGAATAAGTTCTTGCTGCAAGCGGTTTTCGGCAAAACGGGAAGCCCTGTCGAGCTGGCTCACAATTTTGCGGATAGCTCTGCCGTAGCGGCCATCGGAATGATAAAGGTGTTCTTTAATTTGTCCGTTTTGCTTGATTAGTTTGCTGTTTAATCCCCACGAAGGCGGCTGCTGAGGGTTGTCGGGGTTTTTGGCCGCATAAAAAGCTGTAGCTTCGCTTTCGGTGATGCCTTCGTAAAAATTGCAAGCCGACGAAAGCACGAGATCGCAACCGGTTTTTTGTTCCACTCTTTTGGGTGCTACAAGCGGGTTAAAAAGTTGATCGGCAACAAAATCAATAAGTTGCCGGCGCGACTGATCGAGTTTCAGGGGCAAATCGTTTGGGTGAATGAGAGCCATCTTTTCGCGAATAAAAGCTTCGCTAAAAGCCGGAACCAGCTTATCGGTTGAATAATGATGGTGTAAACCGTTGGAAAACCAAAACTGCTTAAGAAAAACCGCAAAAGCTTCCCATTCGGGCGATGTTTTTTCTTCTTCGCTTTTTAGCCAAAGCGTTTCGAGAACCTTGCGCAACAAGAGGTTGTGCTTGTAATTCTGATCGTAAATGATATCGCGTCCGGCCATTGCCGCCTGGTAGAGATGCCACACCATTAGTTTTTGTTGCAAGGGAAGGCTTTCGAAACCCTCAACACGATAACGCAAAATGCGGATATCGGCAAACTGTTCGGTTTGCCATTGAAAATCGGGAATATCAGTAGTCATAATAGCAAAATAGCCTCGCAAAGATACGGCTTTGAACGCTTTTGGCGAAGCCTGAAGCCAGCGAAATGAAAGGAAATAAATTTGGATGGGGTTTTCGTTTCAATTTTCAAAAAAAAACGGGATGGCCCTGAAGCCATCCCGTTCGTATCTTATTGCGAATCTTTATTATTTTAATCCGCGTTTTTCGAGCAATGCATCCATTTTTGCCGGGCGGCCTCTAAAAGCCAACCACAGTTTCATCGGGTCTTCGGTTCCGCCTTTTGATAAGATGTTGGTTCTGAACTTCTGAGCTGTTTCATGGTCGAACAGCTGAGTTTCTTTAAACGCCATAAAGGCATCTGAATCAAGCACTTCGGCCCACATATAGCTATAATAGCCGGATGAATACCCGCCCGAGAAGATATGGCTGAAATAGGTGCTCTTGTAGCGCGAAGTAATTTCGGAGTTGATGCCACTTTTGGCGCGCGATTCTTTTTCAAAGGCGTCAACATCAATCATTTGGCTTGTTGTAATCGTGTGCCAGTCTAAGTCGAGCAAAGCTGCGGCCAAATATTCTGTTGTTGCAAAGCCTTGGTTAAAGGTGCTGCTTGCTTTCATTTTTTCTATCAGCGATTGCGGAATTACCTCGCCGGTTTCGTAGTGGAAGGCGTAATAAGCCAGCACTTCGGGCTCGGGAGCCCAGTTTTCCATCACTTGCGAAGGGAGTTCAACAAAATCGCGCGGAACAGATGTGCCGCTAAGGCTATTATAAATGGTGTTGCCCAACAGGCCGTGCAGGGCATGGCCAAATTCGTGGAAGAGGGTTGTTGATTCGTCCCAACTCAGCAAGGCAGGCTTATCGCCGCTTGGCGCCGTAAAGTTAAAATTGGTGGTGATAATGGGTGCAATATGAACGCCATCCACATTCGATACTTTGCGGAAGCTGCTCATCCAGGCTCCTCCTCTTTTCGAAGCACGTGGAAAAAAGTCCATGAAAAGGATACCTATATGGCTGCCGTCGGCCTCAAGCACTTCGTAGGTTTCAACATCGGGGTGGTATTTTGGCAGGTCATTTCGTTTCACAAATTGCAATCCATAGAGGTTAGTAGCCGTTTTAAACACCCCGTCGCGCACGTTTTCGAGTTTAAAATAGGGGCGCATTGCCTCTTCATCGAGGTCGTAGCGGGCTTTGCGAAGTTTTTCGGTATAATACCACCAATCCCAGGCCTCAATTTTAACATTATCGTTCATTTCGTTTGCAAGTTCCTGCAAATGTTGTGCTTCCTCTTTGGCCTTAGCTACCGAAGGCTTCATGAGGCCCATCAGAAATTCCCTTACCGCTTGCGGTTTGGAGGCCATATTCTGTTCGAGGATAAAGTCGGAATGGGTTGCGTAACCCAATAGGTTTGCCCGTTCTAAGCGAAGCTGAGCAGTGCGGCTGATGATTTTTTTGTTATCGCGTTCGTCGTCGTGGTTTGCACGATTGATATAGGCCTTAAACATCTGCTCGCGCAGATCGCGATTGTCGGCAAATTGCAGAAATGGGAAGAGGCTGGGGCCATGCAAGGTAAAAAGCCAATGGCCTGATTTTCCTTCTTTGTTTGCGGCTTCGGCAGCGGCCGATTTCAGCGAAACCGGCAGACCCGCCAGTTGGCTGCTATCTTCAATAAAAAGTTTGAAGTTATTGGTTTCGGCCAACACATTTTCGCCAAAAGTAAGCGACAATATCGAAAGTTCTTCATTAATCTTGCGGAGCTTTTCCTTGTCCTCGTCATTAAGCAGGGCTCCTCCTCTTACAAAACGCTTATAGGTTTTTTCGAGCAGCATTGCTTCTTCTCCATTCAGTTCAACATTGTCGCGCTGATCAAAAACGGTTTTTATACGCGAAAAAAGCGTTGGGTTGAGTGCAATATCATCGCCATGTTTCGACATAAGGGGCGAGAGTTTGCGGGCAATAGCCTGCATGCTATCGTTGGTTAGCGATCCATTAAGGTTGTAAAAAACGCTGCTCACCTTGTTGAGTAGTTTTCCCGAAACTTCGAGCGCTTCAATCGTGTTTTTAAAGGTGGGTTCATCGGGGTTTGAGCAAATTTGCTCCACCTCGGCAAGCTGTTCGGTCATCCCCTGCTCGATGGCCGGCAGGTAGTCGCCATATTCAATGGATTCGAATGGCGGGATTTCAAAAGGGGTTTTATACTCCGTTAGAAAAGGATTGGAATGTTCCATCGGTTTCGGGTTTTGTTTGCAGGCAGCAAAGCCTAAAGCAGCAAAAGACAGGATCAGGATTTTTTTCATAAATTAAACTTTTGGTTTTTTACAAAAATAGTCCCTTACGTCTTTGCTTCTGTTTTGTTAAAAGTTTAAGGTTGAATTGAATAAGTGAACTGAACAAATGCTTAAAAAGCGCCCATGGCTTTTCCCCGATTTTTCGAGATTTCGTTTCGTTTCAATTCCTCATCCGTTCGGCTGTGCAACGGATGGGGAATTGTAACGTCTTTTTAAGCAATTGGGATCTTATTTCCGGTCGGGTTTATAAAGGTATTTCCGCTCGTTAAGATAGGCCAATATCGAAACGCTTGCAATAATGGCAATGGTGTAATAAACAAATGCAGGCACCGGAACCGGGTCGCCGGCAGCATAGGAATGTAGCCCCGAAAGGTAATAGTTTACGCCAAAATAGGTCATAATTACAGAGCTATAGCCAACAACTGTGGAGAAGCTGAAACTGTAATCGGTTTTCATGCCCGGCATATATCCCATATGGGCAATAAAGGTGTAAACCAATATGGTAACCAATGCCCAGGTTTCTTTTGGGTCCCATCCCCAATACCTGCCCCACGATTCGTTGGCCCATACGCCTCCCAGAAAAGTTCCGATCGTTAGCAGATAGAGCCCTATGATGATGGTACGTTCGTTGATATAGTTGAGTTCTTTGATGCGAAGCTGCAACTGACCAAAGTTGTTTGGGTTTTTCAAAATCATCAGTACGAGGTTGATGAAGCCCAAAAGCGCGCCTAAAGCCAAAAATCCGTAGCTGGCCGTAATAACCGAAACATGGATGGTGAGCCAGTATGATTTGAGAACCGGCACCAGGTTGGTGATTTCGGGATCCATCCACGAGAGGTGGGCTACCATCAAAATGATCGAAGCCAAGATGGAAGTAGCTGCAATGGTCATCTGCGATTTGCGCGAAAACACCAGTCCGGCCAACACCGTAACCCATCCAATATAGATTAGCGATTCATAGCCATTGCTCCAGGGAGCGCGCCCCGAAATGTACCAGCGCATGGCCAGTCCGATGGTCTGAAAAACAAAGAATACGATTATCAATAAGTAAAAGATATTCAGTGTTTTATTAAGCCAATTGCGCATTTTAAAAAGGTTCATAAACGAAAGAATCAGCATGATAAAGCCGGCCATGCCAAAATATTTTCCCAACCTATCGAAAAGCATCATGCGGTTGTAGCTGATTTCGGCTTTTACCTTGCTTTGCGAGGGGATGATTTCTTTGCCGTATTTTTGCTGATAGTCGTTCATACCTTGTACCAAGAGGTTGGCATTTTCCAAATCTCCACTCATCAATGTGTTGAAATAGAACGGGATAGCCTGACTAACAAAGGCGCTATCGTCGGCATGAAGGCCATCGGTTTTCGCTCCCGGATAATACCAAGGGTGATGCGAATCGCGCGGATCGGGAAAGATGCGCAGCAGTTCGCCGGTATAAACCATATAGGCGATATTTACGCGTTCGTCCACTGCAATCACATCGTTATCAAATTTGCTTCTTTCCGAAGGCTTGCGGGCATAGGCCTGACTTACCAAATCGCGCAGCTTGTAGCTGCCGCCCTGGCTAAAGTCGAGCACATCGGTAAATGCAGCAAAACCACCGTTAAGGCCGAGTAGTTTTTTGAGTTCGGGATGCGAAACTTTAATCATTTTCACAGCTTGCCACT
>CAYYDS010000138.1:0-7846 GCA_964470665.1 uncultured Lentimicrobiaceae bacterium | reverse complement strand
CTTGTGATTGAAGGCTATGATGACATGACACCCGAAGAGAGGGTAGAAATTTTAAAACAACTCTATGCCCACAGCAACAACACCTATGCCCTGCTCGAAAACCTGCTACAATGGGCCATGAGTCAGCGCGGGCAAATCACTTACAACCCGCAAAACCTTAATGCTCATCAACTTATCGAACACGAGCTGAGCTTCTTAAAATCCTTTTTAGACACAAAAAAGATCACGGCAGAAAACCGCCTTGCCCCGCAAACGGCAATAAGCGGCGACAAGGATATGCTCCTTACCATATTTCGCAATTTGATGAACAACGCCATCAAATATACCGAGGCAGGTGGAAATATTATTGTAGGCAGCGAGGCAAAACCCGGTGGGCTTGAAATAAGCATTACCGACAGCGGAGTGGGCATGGCAAAAGAAACCATTGCTAAACTCATGGGTAACGACGAAATTGTGAGCATGCGGGGTACCCAAAACGAAAAAGGATCGGGCTTGGGATTGCTCATTGTAAAAGAATTTCTAAAACACCACAACGGAAGCCTTTCCATTGAAAGTGAGCCAAATAAAGGCAGTCGCTTCAACATTTTTATTCCAAACGCAACCGAATAAATCGCTAAACAAGCGTTTTTTGCATAATAAATGTTCTAAAAGACAATTGTAGGCCGCAAAGCTGGTTTTGCATGCTATCTTTGTTGCAAAAAACACAGAGGTATGACACATTTCGATTCACTCAACAGCGACACCATTTGTGCACTCTCTACAGCTCCGGGCATGGCTGCCATATCCGTTTTTCGCATTTCGGGCAGCAAAGCAGTACCTATCGCACAAAAAATTTTTACAGCCCGTTCGGCAGCCTTCAGGCAAGGCCTGATCGAAAGCCACAAAGCCTACCTTGGAAGCATTACCGACGAAGGCGAAATGCTCGACGAGGTAGTTTTAACCGTATTCAAAGCTCCACATTCCTACACCGGCGAAGATGTGGTTGAAATAAGCTGCCACGGCTCGGTGTATATCCAGCAACGCCTGTTTTGGCTTATACTTCAAGCCGGGGCCCGGCCTGCCACAGCCGGCGAATTTACCCTTAGGGCTTTTGCAAGGCAACGCTTCGATTTGGCACAGGCCGAAGCCGTGGCCGACCTGATAGCAAGCAACTCAAAATCAACACACGACCTGGCAATAAAACAGATGCGGGGCGGCTTTTCGCTTAAAATTGCAGAACTTAGAAAAAAATTGGTGGATTTTGCATCGCTCATCGAATTGGAGCTCGATTTCTCGGAAGAAGATGTGGAATTTGCCGACCGAACTGAGTTTCTACACTTAGTCAATGTATTAAAGAGTGAAATTGAGCCTCTGTTGCAAAGCTTCCAAACCGGAAATGTGATCAAAACAGGCATACCAGTAGCCATTATCGGAAGGCCAAACGTTGGTAAATCAACCCTGCTCAACGCCCTGCTCAACGAAGAACGGGCTATCGTGAGCGAAATTCCGGGCACCACACGCGATGCCATCGAAGACACCATCGTTATTGGCGGCTACAACTTCCGTTTTATTGACACAGCCGGGCTTCGCCATTCAGACGACCTGATCGAAAACATTGGCATACAACGCACCTACGAAAAAATAGATCAGGCAGCTATCATACTGTATGTGTGTGACTTATCTAATTGCAACAAGGAGGGAGTTGAAGAAATGCTCGAAGAATTTAAAAGCCTGATTAAAGACGAGAGCAAGAAATTTATTCTAATCGGAAACAAAATTGACGAGATTGACGAAACCCCCTCGCACTTTAGCGAAATGGTTGATCTTGAAACCATCTTTATTTCAGCCAAACGAAAAGAAAACATCCAGCTCGTTTCCGACAGCCTGCTCAAATCGGTGCGCCGGAACACTACTCATGCCGACACCATCGTAAGCAACGCCAGGCATTACCACGCCCTGATGAAAACTGCCGAAGCCTTAGAGGAAGTTAAAACCGGAATCGAAAACAATACATCTACCGATCTGGTAGCCAGCGACCTGCGTAAAGCGCTGCATCATTTAGGGACAATAACCGGCCAAATCTACACAAACGAAGTACTAGGTAATATTTTTAGTAAATTCTGCATCGGAAAATAACCCCTAAAATCAACAAACATTTTTAATGTTCTGTAATACAGATATTTATTTGTGTTTATTGATATTTTTTTGATTGATTACCAATCAAAAAACTATTCGTAATTTTGCGAACAATATTTTTTCTTATGGCAAAAGAAAAACTAACCAAAGAACAAGAGCAACTGGCACGCTTTGCCAAAGCTTTGGGACACCCTATCCGGGTGGCTATTTTACAGATGCTGACAAAGCAAACTTGTTGCTATCACGGCGATATGTCCGAAATTTTGCCTGTTGCAAAAAGCACACTTTCGCAGCATTTGAAAGAACTGAAAGAGGCAGGATTGATACAGGGAACAATCACAGCGCCGGCAATTTTATATTGCATCAATATAGAAAATTGGGCATTGGCAAAAAAAATGTTTAGCGCCTTATTCACAAAATTTGATAACGAAGAATGTTGCTGAAAAAAAATTTTAACCAACATGTTCGTTATTTTACGAAATACGAACATTAATAATGAAAAAAAACATGACAAAGAAAAAACTAACGTTAGCATTAATGCTTATTGCCGCTCTCACATGCTGCAATCAAACCGCAAAAAAAGCGGATAGTTCCACAACTTTACCAAGCGCAGACAGCAGCATTGTATATGTGTATTACTTTCACGGTGAACAACGCTGTAAAACCTGCATTGCCGTTGGCAACATAGCCAAAGAAACTGTCGAAAAAGCATATTCCGACAACGAAAGAGTAGTTTTTACCGAAATCAACACGAGCGAGAAAGCCAACGAAGCCCTGTGCGAAAAATACGAAATAAGTTGGAATGCGCTGATAATTACCAAAGGCGAAGATTTTATCGAAATCACCGACCAAGCCTTTGCCACTGCATTAAACAATCCCGATGCGTTGACAGCCTTAATCAAAGAAGAAATTGATAGTAGGATAACCCAAGCAATTCAAAATTAACAAAATACAAAAATAATGGAGTGGTTACAACAATTAGCCGACAGTTCAAACATACCCATACTTACCGCATTTATTTTGGGACTGATGACAGCCATTAGCCCCTGCCCTTTGGCAATGAACATTACCGCAACAGCATATCTAAGCAAAGATATTGCCGATAAACGGCGCGTATTTTTCAACGGACTGTTCTATACTTTGGGACGCATGTTCAGTTATACCGCGTTGGCAAGCATTATCCATTTCGGTGCAAGCAAATTCCATATAGCCCGATGGTTTCAGCAAATTGACGGTATTTGGACAGGCATTGCCTTTGTTGTAATTGGTGTGCTGATGTTGAATATAATTAAATTCAACATTCCATTTTTAAGCAAATGGACTTCCCACATAAGCGAAAAACAAAACAAGCGTAATTATTATAGCGCATTTCTAATGGGCGTTTTGTTTGCGTTGGCATTTTGTCCGTACAGCGCCGTTTTATATTTCGGCGGCTTAATTCCCTTAACCCTTGCAAGTTCAGCAGGTTTGCTGTTACCGCCCGTTTACTCTTTTGCCACAGCTTTGCCTGTGATTATAATTGCGTGGTTATTGGCTTACAGCGTTTCTAATGTCGGAAAATTCTATAATAATATGAAATCCCTTGAAAAATGGGCGAAATGGATTGTTTCAGGGGTTTTTATCATTATTGGGATTTATTACATAATCATAAATATATCAGTCAAATGAAAATCGAAATTTTAGGAACAGGCTGCGCAAAATGCAAAGGCCTGTATGAACGAGTGAAAAAGGTAGTGGAAGAAACACAATCCACCGCCACAATTTCAAAAATAGAAGACATTACCGAGATACTGAAATTCGGAGTAATGACAACTCCTGCCATGGTGATTGACGGAAAAATTATCGCGCAAGGCAATATTCCGGAAGAGAGCGATATAAAAAAATGGCTTTCTCAAGCCGTGAAAACCGACCTCAAAGAATTGGTAAAACAGAGTTACAATTCTTTGGCAGTAGCAGCCGACGACAAACAAAAATGCTGTTGCAATCCTCTCGCCCCTACCGCCCCATCTAAAAAAATTTATACCATTATGAGCGAGGATTACAGTAAGCTCAAGGGCTATGAGCCTGATGCCGATTTGGGTGTAGGTTGCGGGCTACCAACCCAATATGCAGGAATACAAAAAGGCGATACGGTTGTAGACTTGGGCAGCGGCGCAGGCAACGACTGTTTTATTGCCCGAGAAGAAACAGGCGAAACAGGGCGTGTTTTTGGTATTGATTTCGCTCCTAAAATGCTTGAAAAAGCAAGAAATAACGCGTCAAAAAGAGGTTTTACAAACATAGAATTTTTGGAGGGCGACATCGAAAATGTGCCTTTGCCAGACAAAACCGTTGATGTCGTTGTAAGTAACTGCGTATTAAATTTACTGCCTCAAAGAGACAAGGTTTTCAAAGAAATTTACCGCGTTTTGAAACCCAATGGACATTTTTGCATTTCCGATGTGGTATTAAATGGCTTTTTCCCAAAAGAATTTACCAACAACGCCGCTTTATATGCGGGTTGCATTGCAAGCGCCATTCAGCGCGATGAATATTTGGCTGAAATCGAAAAAGCAAATTTTGTTGAAATAAAAATAGAACACACAAAAACGGTTTTCATTCCCGACGAAGTATTGCAGGAACATTTGGACGAAGTTACCATTCACAAGTACAAAGCGGGCAATGTGGGTATATATTCAATAACTGTAACGGGAAAACGACCAAATTGAACAACGCTATATCATTCTGGGCTGATCTATAAAAACTAAACAGAAAATTTACTCCAAATATTTTTGCTGCATCAAATGAACAAAGAGAACATTTAGCGCTGAATTCAAGGCCAAAGGGGCGGTTGAGGGACGATTTAAGGAGTAAAAAACACATCAGAGCCGGCTCAATTTTATCTGATTCACTGTAATTTGATAGCTCTTTGAAAGAAATAGTTTCTCATGAATGCCGCAAGATTTTTGCATGCTTAAGCCCCCCCCTAAAACTTTGAAGAACAATTCATAAAGAGTTTAGAGTACCTCAGAAATGCAATTACGAGACAGCCAATTAACTGATCTTCATCCTTTTACCCAATCATTTCTGCGATGAAAGATTTGCCGGTTTTCACAGAAGGTAATAAGCTGACAAGCATCATCAGAGCTGTTCAATACTTATTAAAACGCTTGCCAAAAGCGTAGGAAAGGTAAAAATTGAGAAAAAAGAGTTGATTGCGCGAGTCGGCCATGATTTCTACCGACTGTGGAAAAAAATCGAGCGAAACCCCTATTTCGGCAGCTTTTGTTTTGGTGCGCACATTTCCAAATTCAAAATTCAAGCCCAATTTGGCATATACACCCGGAACGAGCCGGATTTCATTGAGGCCTTTTGTGAAAGGAGCTCTGCCGTAGATATCTTCCAACGACTGGGTGGTTTCGTCGAAACGGCTGGGCACAATTTCGTAGCTGATGCCCGACGAAGATGCGTTGATGATCTTTAAAACAAAAAGGTAATACGGCTTTTCGACGGCTGTGCTCAGCCCGGCTTCATAAAGCCAGTGCAATTCGACGCCTCCCCAATAAGGTTTCCGATTTAGCAAATATTGATTTGAGTACGCAGCTCTTAAAAACAATACATCGTTTTGCTTGCCATAAACATAGCGTTTTGCGTTTTGCCAATAAGGGTTTATAATTTTTACTTCTTTGCCCGAACGCATCGAAACGGCCTCGAAGGCCCACAAGCGCGTGCGAAAAGTGTTGATATTTTTACCGGTTCGGTAGCCCAAACCAATTCCATGTGAATGGGCAAGAACATGGCCGTATTTTTCGTTGCTGTAGATGATCATGTTTTCGATCGAATCGTTCAGTGGGTCAAACTGAGCCTTTGCATCCAACGCCGAAGCTAAAAAGCATAAAATCGAAAGAATGAATACCGGCGCACGCATGATCGAAAAATAGCTAAGCCCTATGGGCGTATTAAGTGCTTAAGTCTAATACCTAACCTCTTTCTGGAAGTTGTGAACCTCGCCGTAAGCAGCGCATTTGGTACTTTTGCACGAAGAAACAACAATCAGTCCTAAGAAGGCTATGGCTGCAATGACAATGATTTTTTTCATAATTTCACCTATTCTTTTTTACGGTTTGTAGAACAACTGCAAAGTAAAGGGTTTTTCGCGAGAAAAGGTTGTTTTTGAGGCCAAATTTTTCCTTTTTTCCACTTTATTGCACGATTTGAAGCCGTGTTTTTTTAATATTGCCGAAAAATTTATGTCGCTATACGGGTTTTATGTACACACCTACCGATGATCTCCTATCCCGGCCTGAGGAAAAAACAGGGCCAAAGATTGATAAAAGCTGGCTAAAAGTATTGGAAGCTGAGTTTCAATCGAGCTATTTCAAGCTTTTGAAACAGTTTTTAATCGAAGAGAAAAAGCGTTTTCGAATTTATCCGCCCGGTGCGCTCATTTTCAATGCTTTCGACCTCACTCCATTGCCAAAAGTGAAAGTTGTCATTTTGGGTCAAGATCCCTATCACGGCTTTGGCCAGGCACACGGCCTGTGTTTTTCAGTGCCTGAAGGTATTCCAATTCCGCCCAGCTTGCGCAATATTTATGCCGAGTTGCATTCGGATGTTGGCTGCCGCATACCCCAACATGGCTCACTCGAAAAATGGGCACACGAAGGCGTATTGCTACTCAACGCCACCCTAACAGTAAGAGACAGCCAGCCAGCTTCGCATCAGGGCAAAGGCTGGGAACGCTTCACAGATGCAGCCATACGCGCTGTTTCGGCCGAGCGCGAAAAAGTGGTTTTTTTGCTTTGGGGCAATTATGCCATAGCAAAAGAAAACTTGATTGACCAATCGAAACACTTGATACTCAAGGCTCCGCACCCATCGCCGCTTTCGGCTTCGCGCGGCTTTTTCGGGTGCAGGCATTTTTCAAAAACCAATGCTTATCTCGAACAAAACGGCATAAAAGCCATTGACTGGCAGATTTAAAACACAATTCCCAATGAGAAAAGACACAAATACGCTTGTTTTCGCTACCAATAACCGGCATAAACTCGAAGAGATCAGGGCTATTGCGGCAGCCAACTACCCCATCGTGAGCCTTGAAGAAGCAGGTTTTGCAGGCGACATACCCGAAACAGCTGAAACCATTGAAGGAAACGCCATAATGAAAGCTCGTTTTGTTTATAAAACACTGTCTATCAACTGTTTTGCCGACGACACCGGCCTCGAGGTGGAGGCGTTAAACGGAGCGCCGGGCGTATATTCGGCACGTTATGCAGGCGAAGGAGCTTCTTATCAGAACAATGTGGATAAATTGTTGGATGCCCTTAAAGACCACAAAAACCGTTCGGCACGATTTAAAACTGTCATCGCATTGATAATTAACGGTAGCGAGCATCTGTTTGAAGGTGTTATAAACGGAAAAATCATCTCGGAGCCGCGTGGGTTAAGGGGCTTTGGATACGATCCGGTTTTTGTGCCCGACGGATATGACCAAAGTTTTGCAGAATTGTCGGCTGGCGAAAAAAATGCCATCAGTCATCGGGCCATAGCCACAAACAAGCTGATCGGTTTTTTAAAAAACGGCTTAGGCTAAAGCGTTTTCAACCGCCATTCCAAACAGATTCGCAAGGCTGATGCCCATTGCCACTGCCTGCTGAGGCACGATGCTCGCACCGCTGAAACCCGGAATGGTATTCACCTCTAAAAAATACAGCCCCGAAGCAGTTAGGATAAAATCGAAACGTACAATGCC
>CAYYDS010000137.1:0-7878 GCA_964470665.1 uncultured Lentimicrobiaceae bacterium | reverse complement strand
GACGTTTGTTTACAGAACCGATCGATTGAGAGGACATGTTTCAACCTTTCGACTTTATGCAAAAACCACACTTTTTCTAAGTCCTTACTACTGCAAATAAGCGTTTGTTTATTTTTCATACAGAGATATTGGATTGAGGCATTCATAAAATACTGTAAATTGAATGTTTACGAATAATCATTTGATTTTATTATTCAGTGCGCCCTCTTAAATTCTGCAAAGTTTTTTGTGTTATGATAAAATTTGCTCAGCTTTTCGACAAAAGGCAGCGCCAAACACGAAAAAGTTGATAAAGTGGTCGAAGCCACCCGTTTGGCCAAAGAAATGAACCCCGAACTGCAGATCGAAGGCGAGCTTCAGGCCGACGCCGCTATTGTTGAAGGTATCGGAATGAAAAAAGCGCCGGGCTCAGCCATTGCCGGAAAGGCCAATGTGCTCATATTTCCCTCGCTCGAATCGGGAAATATTGCCTACAAACTCGTTCAACGGCTGGCAAATGCCGAAGCCATCGGGCCGGTGCTTCAAGGTATGGCAGCCCCAATCAACGATCTGTCGCGCGGATGCTCGGTAGAAGATATCGTAAACCTGGTGTCCATCACCGTAAATCAGGCGAATGGATTGGCTAAATAAGGATGAAAAGATCATCAAATTTGAAGATTAAGAAACATAATGCAAAAACATAACTTATTATGAGTGAAACACTTGAAGATTTTAGTTTAGGCGTCCGCCAAAAAACCAAAGGCGCTATCCATAAGGTTGGCGTGGTAGGATGCGGCACAGTAGGTCAGGAAATTGTGCGCCGCGTTAGCGAATACGGCATCGACGTCATTTTTCTCGAGCTCACAGATCAAAAAGTCGAAGAAGCCTTCACCCTTATCGGGAAACAACTCGACGAAACCATCAACCATTGGGGGCTTACACCCGGCGAAAAACGACTGATTCTGAGCCGTATAAAGGGCACAACCTCTTACAGCGATCTGGCCGATTGCGATTTGGTTATCGAAGCCATCAGCTCGCGGCGCAAAGGCACAGGCATCGAAGTGAGAAAAGAAATTTTCAAAAACATCGAAGCCGTTGTCAGGCCCGACGCCATCATCTCGTCAAATATTGTTACCCTGATGATTTCCGACCTCTCTGCGGTACTCGAACGCCCCGAAAGGGCTATCGGTATCCACTTTATACAACCCATTGATCGCAGCAATGTGATCGAAGTGGTAAAAGGCATAAACAGCTCTGACGACGCCTTTGAGCAAGTGGTAAAATTTGCCGGAATGATCAACAAAAAGATTATCCGCCTCAACGAATCGCCCGGAAACATCGTAACCCGCATGTTGGTGCTTTCCATCAACGAAGCTTGCGACATACTTATGGAAGGCGTAGCCTCGGTAAAAGACATTGATATGGCCATGCGCGAGTCGGGCTATCTGTATGGCCCGTTTGAAATGGCCGACCGCATTGGACTCGATAAGGTGCTGAGGTATATGGACAATCTTTTTGCCGAATTTGGCGACAAGAAATTCAAGCCCTCGCCCATCATCAAACGCCTGGTTAGGGTAAATTACCTCGGACGTTCGACCGGCAGAGGATTCTATAACTATAAAACCGGTAAACCTGAAGATCAAACGGTTACCTGTGCTGTAATTAAATAGGGCTAAAAAATAGCGCTACTTGTTCAAAACAAAATAAATTTTTAACAATGGAAATGAAAATTATTGTCCTCAATTGCGGCAGCTCATCCATAAAATACCAATTATTCGAAATGCCCTCAAAAAGGGTATTAGCCAAAGGTTTGGTTGATAAAATCGGTTTAAAAGGCTCCTCCATCAAACACAGGCGCAGCGATGGCGTTGAAACAAAAATAGAAGGCGAAATCCTTGACCATCAGGCCGGTATCGAATATCTGCTGGGTATTCTGATCAGTAAAAAATACGGCAGTGTAGAAAACCTCAACGAGATTGATGCTGTGGGGCATCGCGTGGTGCATGCCGGCGAAAAATTTAGCGGAAGCGTTTACATCAACGACGAAGTAATTGCCGCCCTCGAAGAATGTATTGACCTTGCTCCATTGCACAACCCGCCCAACCTTAAAGGTATTTATGCCATGAAAGCGCTCCTGCCCGACGTACCTCAGGTTGGCGTATTCGACACGGCATTTCATCAAACCATGCCGCCCAAAGCTTTCCTTTACGGCATACCCTATGCGCTTTACGAAAAATACAAAGTGCGCCGCTATGGTTTTCATGGCACGAGCCACAAATACGTTTCGGCGCGCGCCTGTGATATACTCGGGCTCGACATTTCGAAGCAAAAAATCATTACCTGCCACCTTGGCAATGGCGCATCAATGGCCGCAATCTGCAATGGCAAGTCGGTGGACACCACTATGGGCATGACCCCCATCGAAGGCCTAATCATGGGCACCCGTGCCGGCGACCTCGACGTAGGCGCCCTGCTCTATATTGCCGACAAGGAAGAAACAAGCATCCAGTTTACCAGCACTTTGGTCAACAAATTTAGCGGAATGTTGGGTATTTCGGGCGTGTCGAGCGATATGCGCGACATTGGCGCTGCGGCCGATAGTGGCAACGAACGCGCAAAAGTGGCCATGGAAATGTATCAATACCGCGTGCGGAAATACATCGGAGCCTTTGCCGCTGCTATGGGCGGCCTGGATGTAATTGTGTTTACCGGCGGAATCGGCGAAAACGACACCGTTACGCGCACCCGATCACTCGATGGATTGGGTTTCATGGGAGTTGAGGTTGACGAACAACTTTCGATGAGCTCGCGCGGAAAAGAAGAAGTGCTCAGCACCCCCCAATCGAAGGTTAAAGTTATCGTTGTGCCTACCGACGAAGAACTGATGATTGCAACAGACACCTTTGATATTTGCGAAAAAATGATCAACGCTACAAACGACTTTTAGTCCAAAAAACGGATCGCTGTAAGCAAAAGGGCTGCCTTAAAAACCAAGGCAGCCCTTTTGCTTTTGCTAAAAAAATTTGCTCAAAAAGTCCGGATTAAACACTTTGTAATCAATGTGTTAATCTTATTATAAAAAGGATTAATTTTTTTGCTGTCATATAAAAAAAATTAATTTTGTACGTGCTTTTGCCGATAGTGAGTTGGCATGGGCATTAAAGAACAATCAAAACATGAAACTGAAAGGGCACTTTCTTTTAGGCGGAACGAGCCGAAAAGATACCATTGAGGATTTTGATATTAGCTACAAATTTCACAAGCCGCAGAGTGGTATTTTGATTGTTTATCAAAATGGAAACCGGCATAAATCGGCTGTAGGCATCACCATTACCGATAGCCAGAACCAGAAATTTCACATCGAGTTTAAAGAATTGCCCGGCCGCAGTGGTACGGAAATCTACCTAAAAAATCTGGGAAACAGTTCTGAGTCTGTTTTTTCCGGCGAAATTGCCAAAGTGATGATTCACTATTTGGATAACCAATTGGGGTTTAAATCAACCGAAAAGGGCTTTGTGCGCCTAAGCTAAAAGGCTAATTTAAGCGAACTTTCTGCCCTTTTGAAGGGCATTCAACCCCTTGGAAGCCATCGTTGCTCAGCACTTTTTGGTAGGCCGAAAGCGCTTCGCCATCGCCATGCACCAAAAATACGCGTTTCAGCTGTTGTTTGTCTTGACATTGCAAAAACTGCCGCATCTCTTCGTAATCACCGTGGCCGCTAAAGGCGTCAATGCTAAAAACTTCGGCTTTAAGTTTATGTTCTTTCCCAAAAATTGAGATTAGCGGTTTTTTTTCAAGAATGCGTGCGCCCAAGGTGTTGGCAGCGCAATAGCCCACCATCAAAACCGAGTTTTTGGGCTTGTCAATGCTGTTTGCAAGATGATGTTTGATGCGTCCGGCTTCGGCCATGCCCGATGCCGAAATGATGATGCAGGGTTTTTTGGTGGTGTTGAGCGCCATTGAGCTACTGAGGTCTTTGATATACTTGAGCGAGTTGAACCCAAAAGGATCGGGATCTTCCAAAAGTGTTTTTTTAACATCCTTGTTGAGCTCTGCAATGTGAAGGCGAAAGATATCGGTAGCATTCACGGCAAGCGGGCTGTCAACATAAACCGGAATTTGCGGAAGCAGCCCTTCGTTGTATAAATTGTTGAGCACATACACGATTTCCTGTGTGCGCCCAATGGCGAACGAGGGGATAACGAGTTTCCCTTTTTTTTCAACGCAGGTATGTTTTACAATGTCTAAAAGGAATTTTTCGGCTTCTGCAACAACGCTATGTCTTCGGTTGCCGTAGGTTGACTCGGTAATCAGATAGTCGCACTGCGGGAAAGGCGAAGGCGGGCAAAGCAGCTTATGCGAAGGGCGGCCAATATCGCCCGTATAAGCAATGCGAACAAGCTTTCCATTGCTTTTCAATTCGAGGTTTACCACGCTGCTGCCCAGCATATGGCCCGTATTTGTGAATTTTACTTTGGTATAGTCGTCAATTTGAAATTTGCGGTTTTGCGGCACCCCGATAAAAAGTTCCATGCAAGCCTCGGCATCTTTCTGGGTGTAGAGCGGCTCAACGGGCGGCAAACCTTTTCGCGCCCGTTTTTTGTTAAACCAAAGGGTATCATGTTCCTGGATAAAACCACTATCGGAAAGCATAATCGCACACAAATCGCGCGTGGCATTGGTGCATACAACCGACCCCCGAAAGCCGTTTTTATAGAAATAAGGGATTAATCCCGAATGGTCAATATGTGCATGGCTGAGGATAATATGGTCAACTTTTGTCGGATCAACACCCGGGTGGCGGTTTAAGCTGTCGGTTTCGAGCCCTTTGCCCTGAAAAACACCACAGTCGAGAAGGATGTTTTTGCCATGATCTGTTTCCAATAAATGTTTGCTTCCGGTTACTTCGCCCGCAGCACCTAAAAACTGTATGGTCATTGTTTGAGCTTTCTTTTTGTGAAAAACAAAAGTACAATTAATCGGGGCGTTGATGCAAAATATTGAAAAAAGTGCGCCCTGTTCAGCTTTCTTTTTTTTAGAAAGAGTTTCTGCTGAGGATGATATGTTGAGCCTCAGATTTTAGGCCGCCAACATCTTGATATTCAATTTGCTTGATTGCGCTAACGAAAGAAAAAACCATCGCGACAGATATGGATTGTGCTTTTCCTTACTTTAGCAAAGTAAACAAACAATGTATTCAACCATGAAAAAGACCGTTTCTTTCATTTTATTATTTTTATTTTATTTAGCATATAATGCACATTCTCAATATATTACACCCGGAAACAATTTGACGCTCAGCCTCGGCGAGTTGGTTGATCTTTCGGGTGGTGTGGTAACGTTTTCAAACAACGAATACCATATCCATAATACCCTTACGCTTTCGGCCAGCGATACGCTTCGCATACATCAGGCAGCGGTGGTGCGGGTTGCGCAAGGAATACGTCTCGAAATTAAAGGAACGATCATTAGCGATCCGCCTGAAGGCGCGGTTGTTTTCACGGCGGCCGATACAAGCTCAGTTACAGCCAATTTCAATGGTTTTCGCTTTGAAAATTCGCCGTCCAACTTTTTTCGCCATACCGAGGTGTCGTATGGCGGCGGCTTGCAATTGATTAGCAGTGGTGCTGTTTTCGAGAGTTGCAGCTTCCGCAAAAACGGCTCTTCCAATGTTTCGGCTGTGATAACGTATAGCAGCTGTGACCCCATCATCAGCGGATGCTCATTTATTGAAAATGCCCGATCGGCCATAGGTTCGGGAGCCAATGTGCAGGGTTCGCCACAAATTTTAAACAACTATTTTTACCGCAATACGACCGACAACAGCAACAGGCCGCAGATCAATCTGGGGCCGGGAGCTGCCGACACCATATTTATTGTTGGAAACTACATCGAAGGTTTTTATCCCATGGCAGGTGGCATTGGCATCAGCAATTTGGTGGGTGTGGGCAATACCAAAGTGGCCGTCAGGCAAAATACCATCGTCCGGAATCGTTACGGATATGCGCAAATTGGCAATACAATAAGCAGCTTAATTGAAGACAACGAATTGATTGATAACAACATACAAGACATACCGGCACAGGGTGGTTCGGGCCTTAATTTTCAAGCTACCGGAAGCGGCAATATTGCAGTGGTTAGGAAAAATCTCATTAAAGGCAATCTCTGGGGCGTTACGATTCAGGGCACTGCACAGCCATCTTTTGGCACAGCTGTGAATGTTGGCCGGAACCTTCTTTTTGGAAATGGAAACAGCGAACAGATTTACGATCTATACAACAATACCGCGCTTGCGATTGATGCGGTTGGAAACTACTGGGGCACCAACGACCCCGACCAAGCCGAAAACCATATCTTTCATCAGCCGGATCAGGCGAGTCTGGGCTTGGTTACCTACCTCCCTTTGATGGAGATTCATCCGATAATCGAGAGTTTTGTGTTTCGCGCAAACGAAAACCCGGGCTTACCAACCGACTGTGTCGGGCTTATTGACCCTACCACACACAGCATCCACCTTGTGGTGCCGTCAACAGCCAACCCAAACGCTTTAATAGCCCGAATTGGTTTGCCGGCGGGTGTTACTACAGCGCCTGAAAGTGGTCAGGCTGTAAACTACAGTTCGCCGGTGCTCTATAGCGTTCAAACGCCACATGGCGAATCGGCCGAATACCTTGTTAGTGTTGAGGTGCAGACGCTTACGTATTCGCTCGCTTTTGAGGTTTCAGATCCCAACGGCCCTTTAGAAGGCGCTTTGGTAGAGTTAGAAGGGCAAGCTGCTCAAACTACCGGCCTCAGCGGAATCTGCGTTTTCAACGAATTGATGCCGGCTTTGTATGCTTATACCATTTCGAAACCCCAATACGAAACCAAGACGGGAAATGTGGAAATAGTTGACGAGTCTTTAACCCTAAACATAAGCCTCGATCCGCTCACCGGGCTTGCTGAACGCCAACTGCGCGATTTTATGCTTAACCCCAATCCGGCAACTACTTGGGTTCAAATAGAGGGTAAATCCGAACAGAAAATCCAGATAATGCTGTGCACACTCGATGGCAAGATGCTGCTAAGCCAAGAGTTTGCCCCAAACAGCCTGCGCCGGCTCGATGTTTCAAGCCTCAAAGCCGGTGTTTACCAGCTTATCATCAAAGCCGACAAACAAATTAACTTGCGGCTGATAAAGCAATAATCACAGGTTTAAAGCGCTTCGACGGCCCGGAGCAAGGCCTTGATTTCGGCATAATCCGATTCGTAATACCAATCGTCGGCCACTAATTCGGGGCAAGCTTGGTGGGTGTATGCAAATTGCACGGTTCTTTTTGCCGAGCTATGCACTTCGCTGATGCCGGTATTTTGGATTAAAGCGGCTGCATTGGTAGCGTTCACCCCGCTTCCGGCCATGATTTGGATGTGTTTTCCAAATTCTTTTTGATAAAGGGCTATTTGTTTTATGCCTTCTATGGCGGTGGGTTTGCCCCCCGAAGTGAGTACGCGGTCGAAACCCAGATCAACCAAAGTAGCGAGCAAGTCAAGCGGATTGGAAGCAACATCAACAGCCCGATGAAAGGTAAGCGACAGGCCGCCGGCCGTTTCAATCATTTCGTTGATCTGCCCTTTGTCGAGCTTGCCGTTTTTATCCAAAGCGCCAATCACTACACCGTTGAAACCCAACTCTTTAACCATCAAAATATCGTTGAGCATCACATCCATATAAGCAGGTGTATAAACATAGTCGCCTCGGCGTGGCCTGATAAGCACGTTTACCGCAGTAGAAAGCCGTTCGCTCACCACCTTGAGCATGCCGTGCGAAGGCGTTAGGCCCCCAGCCTCTAAGTTAGCACACAGTTCGATGCGTTGCGCTCCTGCTATCGAGGCGGCAACGGCCGAATCGAGGCCATCGGC
>CAYYDS010000136.1:0-7951 GCA_964470665.1 uncultured Lentimicrobiaceae bacterium | reverse complement strand
TGCAGCCGTGCTCCTTTTTGCCTGGGGTGGAATGAATTACAAAACAGTAAACTCTGTGTATCAGCAATATAAGGATAAAGCCGCACTTTTTCCTGTTTTTTATTCCAGCCCAAACGAATACATCATCAATAATTATGAAAAGTTGCCCGTTGAGGCGCTTTTGCCCGAGGGCGGGCTTACAGCCAAAACAGAAAATTTGTTTAAGGCAAAAGCGGGGATAAACGACTTGATTCCTGCCGATTCCTATAAACTGCCTCTCGATAGCGCAACGATTGGATCGAAAAACCCGATTAGACAAGCCGAGCTGGAAATTATTCCGGAAGCAGTACCGTATGACGAATTGGATAGCGAAGGCCTTGACAAAGAAGTGGCTGTATCGCAACCGGCAATTGCTCCTCAACAAATTGAAGCACAGCCCGAAACAATTGCCGAAACCCAAAAGCCGATGGAGATGAAAGCCACACCGCAAGAAAATAAGGCTACAAAAAGCGGAAAAACGTATTACATCATTGCCGGCGCTTTTAAAGAAAAACTCAACGCAGAAAAACTTATCGCAAACCTGAACCAGAAAAATTTTAAAGCTACCTTTGCCGGCAAAACAGGCAGCGGGCTATGGCGGGTTTCCTATGGCGAGTTTGAGACCGAAGAACAAGCTATGAATGACCTTGCCATGATAAGGCAAAAAGAAAATGCACAAGCCTGGCTGCTCGCATTGTAAAATAACAAAAAGCTTTTTTTGTGGGATCGAAAAATAAACTGCAGCGCTTTGCGGAAAACCTCACTTTTGATAACCTCTTTCAATACAATTATGATCAACTGATCAATAAACCTTTTGAATACAAAGGGAAATGGGCCAATGCCTTTTTTGGAAACGATAAGCCCGTGGTAGTGGAGCTTGGTTGTGGAAAGGGAGAATATACGGTGGGTTTGGCTGCCAAATATCCGGAGAAAAATTTTATCGGATTTGATATTAAAGGTGCCCGTTTGTGGAAAGGGCTTAGCCATGCACGCGATCTGGGGCTGAAAAACGTGGCCTTTGTGCGTACAAAAATTGATCACATCACCCATTTTTTTGCCGAAGGCGAAATTTCGGAAATCTGGATTACTTTTCCCGATCCGCAACCCCGTCTTTCGCGCTCCAAAAAGCGCCTTACCTCGCCTTTGTTTCTTAACCGATATAAGCCGCTTCTAGAGCCGCAGGGCATTATTCATCTCAAAACCGACAGCTCTTTGCTTTACGATTTCACTTTAGAAACCATCGCACAGATGGGGCTGCAACTTCATGTGAGCCACAACGATCTGTATTCGACTGATGATGAGTTGGAAGCAAAGCAAATTCAAACCTATTATGAAGGAATTTGGTTTTCGCAAGGATTGACAATCAAATACATACGCTTTGGCTTTTAGTATGGAAAAACCTGAAAACTTTTTCCAAATGGTTTACGCGGTGGTTCGGCAAATACCCTTTGGCCGTGTTACGTCATACGGCGCCATTGCTGAATACCTTGGAGCCAAAAGCGCTGCGCGGATGGTGGGGTGGGCCATGAACAGCTCGCATCTGCAAGCCGGAAACCTGCCGGCACATCGAGTGGTAAACCGCAATGGTTTGCTTACGGGAAAAGCCCATTTTGGCGGAAATGATCTAATGGCACAACTTCTTGAAAATGAGGGTGTGATAATTGAAAACGATCGGATTGTCAACTTTAGCGAACGTTTCTGGGATCCGTCTGTTGAGCTTGGAGAGTTTTAACTCGATCCGCGAGCGATTAGTTTTGTCCGAATAACCTTTTTAACGGGTTTAAGATCGGCGCTATTCTCTTCTTTCAATCGCTTGAGCAATAACAAGCAGGCCTCTCGGCCTAATTCAAACCCAAATTGGTCAATGGTAGTCAACTCGGGATCGCTGAAGGCAGCCGATTTGCTGTTTTCAAAACCTACAACTTTTACATCTTCGGGCACCCGCTTGCCTAACTCCTTGGCTGCCTTAATGATAGCAATGGCCGAAATGTCGTTTACCGCAAAAAAACCATCCGGTGCATCGGGTTTCCGAAGGATGTCGTGTGCGGTTTTGCGAGCGGTTTCAAAAGTGTCGGCCAGAAAAACCAGCTCATGACTGAAATGAATATTGTGTTTGAGCAAAGCATCGTGATAGCCTGCCAAACGGCTTTTCCCGATTTGAAGGTTTTGAGGAGCGGCAAAATGCACGATTTTTTTGCAGCCTTTTTCAATCAGGTGGTTTACCGCCAAGAAAGCCCCCTGATAATCGTCGGCCACTACCTGATCGGCAGGCAGCTCGTCGGTAGTGCGGTCGAAAAACACGACAGGAATCTCATTATCAATAAGTTTCTGAAAATGAGAAAAGTCGTTGGTTTCTTTCGAAAACGAAACCAAAACTCCATCTACCCTGTTTGTGAGCACCGTATTGGTGTTGATCACTTCGCGTTTATAGGATTCGTTGGATTGAAAAACCATAACGCTGTAGTCGTTTTTGTAGGCAACCTCCTCAATGCCGTTGATGATGGCCGAAAAGAAATAGTGTTCAATTT
The DNA here is from genome assembly GCA_964470665.1 of uncultured Lentimicrobiaceae bacterium. GTDB lineage: Bacteria > Bacteroidota > Bacteroidia > Bacteroidales > F082 > JALNZU01. Next base: position 5,405 of record CAYYDS010000136.1, on the reverse strand, counting down.
CAGGGATAATCAAGCCGATGGTGTGGGTAGAATTGCTGCGCAGGTTGAGGGCAATGCGGTTTGGCCGGTAACCCAGCAGGGTAGCCAATTCCTTAACCGCTATGCGGGTTTTGTAGCTTATGTCGGGATGGTCCTTTAGCGCTCGCGAAACCGTTGAGGTAGATAAACCCAACTTCAAGGCGATATCTTTGATCGTAATCTGACGCTTCATTGTTTTGTTTTTCAATCAATTTTTAATGAAAAAATGAATTGTAAAGGTAGCATTTTTTTTGGCCATTTTTCAGATTGGCTTTAAATATTTTTTTATTTCAAACGTTTGCGAAAAAAAAAGCCCAAATAAATTGCTTACAACGAGTTAGTTCGCAAATCTTTTTATATTTTTGTGTAAATAACAAATAAAAGAAAATCGAAAAAAGATTTTCCTTGTTGGTGAAAAACAATATTTCTATCACTCATCACAAAATTTTCATTTATGAACAGTGTTATACGAAAGTTTATCCCGCTCATGCTTAGCCTGTTTTTGGCAGGTTTTGCTTATGGGCAGACGGGAACAGTGAAAGGTACCGTGAGGGACAAAGGAACGGGCGAAACCTTGCCGGGCGCCAATTTGCTGATAAAAGGCACCCTAAAGGGTGCTTCGGCCGATTTCGACGGCAATTATGTTTTGGAACAAATTGCAGCAGGAAGCACTGCCATTGAGGTGAGCTTTGTGGGATATGTTCCGCAAACAAAAACAGTAACGGTTGTTGCCGGAAAAACCCACGAACTCAATTTCGAGCTCGAAAGCGATGCTGTTAGCCTTCAGGAAACCATCGTTATTGGCTACGGCGTTCAGAAAAAGAGCGATAAAACCGGCGCCGTTTCACACCTTGTGGCTGATGAGCTGAATCAGGGAACGCTTACCGACCCCATTCAGGGCATACAGGGCAAAGCTGCCGGAGTTCTGATTTCTAAAAAGGGTGGCGACCCGAATGCCGGCTTCGCGGTGCGAATCAGAGGCTCGGCCGGTTATGATGCCAGCACAACTCCGCTTTTTGTAATTGACGGCGTGCCTAATGCCGACCCTACCTCTATTGCTTCCGAAGACATCGAGAGCTACAACATTCTCAAAGATGCTGCGTCAACCGCTATATACGGATCGCAGGGCGCTAATGGGGTAATCATCATTACAACCAAAAAAGGAAAACTGGCCGCCACACCCGGGCAAAAACAATCGAAAATTGAATTTAGCCACCGGACAAGTTTTGACCGTGTAGCCAACAAATTCGATGTAATGACTGCCGACGAAATCCGCGACTTTGCCAATAAAAAGTTGCAAAACGCACTGCCCGAACATCCGGATTGGACCATCGAAGACATTTTTCACGATGGCGGTGCAAATACCGATTGGCAGAATGAAGTGTTCAGAACCGGTATCAACAATGAAACCCACATCAGTTTCTTTGGCGGCGACGACAAAAGCGCTTACTACGGCTCTGTTGCACGCGCACAATGGCAGGGCGTGATGAGGGGTACCGAAAAAGACCGCACTACGGCAAAAGTAAACCTTAGCCATAAGGCCTTTAACAACCGGCTCACCTTGTCGGGAAACCTGAATACCTCCTTCGAAAACAACGATTATGAAGACTATGATGGATGGGATAAGGAAGATATTATCTATCAGGCAATTTCGCGTAACCCTACCGACCCGGTTTATGATAAAAACGGCAACTTTGATAAAACCCAACGCGAGTTTAACTACGAAAACCCGCTGTCAATCATCAATATGATTACCAATACGCGCGAAGCCAAAAGGTATTTAGGTAGCTTCAGGGCCGATCTGGAAATTATGAAAGGATTGGTAGGAAGCGTAAATACAAGCTATATCCGCAACGACCACGAAGGAACTTATTTTCGTCCGACCGGAGTTTTTGCATCGGCAGATAACGGATATGCAAGCCGCTATTATTCAAATAATTACAAAAAACTGATCGAAACAACCTTAAATTACAATACGGTACTTTCCGATTTTCATAACCTTGATCTTATTGTTGGCCATTCCTGGCAGGAAGAAGGAAACGATGGTTTTTCGGCTAATGCCCGCAATTCGTCATCGCCAAGTATTGGGGCTGATAATTTGCAGTCGTTGGTTGACGTAAAATGGGGCGACATCAGCTCTTACCGCGACAGGGCAACCCTTATCGGTCTATTTGGCCGTGTGCAGTATAATTTTAATTCTACCTATTATGCCTCGGCCAGTTTGCGTCGCGACGGCTCCACCAAGTTTGGAAAAAACAATCGCTGGGGATGGTTCCCAACAGCAGCTCTTGGCTGGAACATCCACAACGAAGAATTTATGGCAGGTCTAAAATGGATTGATCAGTTAAAACTTCGTGCCAGCTATGGCGTTTCCGGAAATCAGGCCTTCGCTCCTTATCTAAGTCAGGCTGCATGGTATCCGGGCGGATTGGTGATTAACCCGGAAACCGGTCAGCAGGTGATTTCCTATCAGCCTGCCTGGAACGACAACCCGGATTTGAAATGGGAAAGAACATCGGAAGTGAACATCGGAGTGGATTATGCCTTCTTCAACAGCAAAGTAAGCGGCACACTCGAAGTGTATCAAAAAAACACCAACGATCTGCTTGGCCGTTATGCCGTGCCCGTTCCGCCGAACCTTGCCTCAAGAACTTTTGCCAACTCGGGAAGCATCAAAAACAGAGGGATCGAGTTGTATGTGCAAAGCTATGTGATCAACAAACGCAACTTTAACTGGAAAACAAGCTTTGTTGCAGCCCACAACAAATCGGAATTCACCGATCTGGGGAATTTTGTAACAGATGCCAATGGCGTGCGCCACGAAGGCTATATTTCGGGCCGCGGTATGGTGGGCGACGATTTTTACCTGTTGGGCATTGCTGTAGGGCAGGAAGTTGGCGCATTCTATCTGCCGAAATACATCACCATTAAAAATGGAAAGTTTATCTACGAAAGCAACTCGGGCGGCTATACCGATATCCTCTCCGAAGCCAAACGCTATTTTGCAGGAACCGCCAATCCCGATATCGAACTTGGATGGTCGAACAGCCTAACCTTTATGCGCAACTGGAGCGTTGACTTCTCGCTCCGTTCGCTCATTGGCAACAAGGTTTACAACGCCACTAAATCATTCTTCGACTCGCCGGGCGTAGCTCCATCACTCAATGGAATGCCCGATGTATATGACTGGTACGAAAAAGGAAGAACACAGGGCGCAACCATTGCCGATATCTACCTGGAAGACGCCTCTTTCCTGAGGTTAGACTACCTGACATTGACCTATAAAATCGATACAAAAAAGATGGATTGGCTGAGCGAACTTAAGGTGTATGTGGTTGGCAGCAACCTGTTTACACTTACCGGATATTCCGGAATTGACCCCGAAACAACCATTCAGGGCATCAACTACGGAATTGACCAATACAACGTATATCCCAAAACCAGATCATTCTCCATTGGAATCAATGCAAGCTTTTAAAATCTGACGAAAAATGAAAAAGACACTATTTACTTTAATAATAACCGCTTTAGCAGTATTGAGCGGCTGCACCAAGCTCGACGAAGGTATGTTTGATAAAATTGAGGGGTCAAACTATCCCGAAAATGCAGATCAGGTAGCCAATCTGAGTGTGGATGCATACAAGCGCCTGCAAAATTTGGCCGACGACAATGGGTGGTGGTTCTTGGCGCAGGAATTGAGCTCCGATGGCTTTTGTGGCCCTACAAGAGCTTCCGACTGGTATGATGGCGGAAAATGGACCGATATGCACCGGCATACCTGGTCGAATGATACCGAAGGTGTAAACCGCATGTGGGGCACATTCTGGGACGGAATCACTTCGTCGAACCAGATTATTGATATGCTCAAAAAGATGGAACAAAACGACGACATCAAAGCAAAAATTGCCGAGGTTGAAGTAATGCGCTCCTTCTATTATTATCTGTTAATGGACAACTACGGCGATGCGCCTTACCTTACAACGGCTGATCTCCCTTCCGACTTTTTGCCCGTAAAAGTAAGCCGCAAAGCGATCTATGACAGCCTTGTAAACACCATCGAAAGAAATCGGCCTTACCTTAAGTTGATCGACTCCAAGTTGTTAGCAACACGTTATATGGGCTTCGCCTTATTGGCTAAGCTCTATACCAATGCCGGCGTTTATACCGGAACCCCGCAATGGGAAAAAGCCAACGCCTACTGCGACAGCATTATTGCCGGCCCCTACAGGCTCGAAACCGACGTGTCGGCTGCATTTGTTACAAACAACGACAACTCGCCCGAAATCATTTTTGCCATCCCTTTTGATGAAGATAATTTCCAAGGCTTCCGCCTTCACATGCGCACGCTGCACTACCAGCACAACCTTACATACGATATGCCGGTAGGCCCCTGGAACGGATTTGCCGTTGTGCCCACGTTCTTCCAAAAGTATGAAGACAGCGACATTCGCAAACAAAAATGGTTTATCTATGGCCCGCAATACACCAGCGCAGGCCAGCCCATTATCGAAAGCATCACCAACGAACCCTTAGATATTGACCCCATCCTGCCGGCATTGGTTATGCTCGAAGGCGAATTTACACCTGCCCAAATCCGCACGACCGGAGCAAGAGCCGGGAAATATGAAATTAAAAAAGGAGCTAAGGAAAATTTGAGCAATAATTTTCCCTTATTCAGGCTTACCGATTTCTACCTTATGAAAGCCGAGTTGGAAGTGCGGCTTGGCGGCAATGGCGATCAATGGATAAACCCCATCCGCCAGCGGGCCGGCGTTGCAACCTATAACAATGCTACGCTTAGCAATATTTACGACGAAAGAGGCCGCGAACTCTGGCTCGAAGGCCACCGCCGGCAAGATCAAATTCGCTATGGCAAATGGGAAGAATCATGGTGGAAAAAAGGCGTTACGGATGGAAGCCGCCGCACTTTCCCCATCCCAAAATGGGCTACTGATGCAAATCCAAACCTTTTAAATTAATTTTGTACTCTCACTAATCCACATTTTTATTAATCAAAAATTTTTATCATGAAAAAAATCAGTCTAAAGAGATTGTTACATCTAATGAGCATCATCATGCTCGTAGGTTTTGTTACGGTTTCCTGTAAAAAGGACAAAGACGATCCGGATCCGGATCCGGAAGTAGTACTGGATGGAATTTACCTGAAAGGCGCCGCAACAGCTCTGGTTGAGCTCAACGAAAAAGGCATGCTCAAACCAACGCGTAACGAAGTAAACCAGTCCGACCGCGCTTCACTGCTCGAAATCTATGTAGCTGTAAAAGCCGGATCTGATGGCTTCAATATTGTAAAAGTTGCCGGATCAAACCGCACAACTTATGGCCCGGGCGCCGACTATGCTGTTGTTGCCGAGCCCATTGGCGACGAA
>CAYYDS010000135.1:0-7987 GCA_964470665.1 uncultured Lentimicrobiaceae bacterium | reverse complement strand
TTTAGTAGATAATTTTGTGCTTCAACCCGTAATCTATTCCAAAAGCGTAAAGGCGCATCCCATCGAAATATTTTTAGTGATCATTATTGGCGGAAACATTGGAGGCATTGTTGGCATGATAGCTGCTGTGCCCACTTATACGGTAATCAAAGTAATTTTTAACCAATACACCAAATCTTTCGAAAACGGCCCAAGTTAACAAATATTGGCAAAACGAAATGAAACTAAAGCGGTGTTTTACGGTATAATAAGTGTGTAAATTGAACGAATAATGAGCAAAGGAACATTTCAATTTTTAGGCGGTTTGCTTATAGGCGCTGCATTAGGAGCTGCAGCCGTGTACCTTTTAGACGAAGAAAACCGCAACACGGTGAAAGAAAAAGCGAGCGATTTGGGAGGTAAAGCCATCGAAGAGCTGGCCGGCAAACTCGAAGAGCTAAAAAAGAAACTCGAAGAGCGTTCCTGAAAAAACGCTTTAACAAGAAAAAACTCTCATTATGGCAAACAACCTGAATAGCGCAGCCATTGGGCTCACCACCGAACTCAAAACCTACCTGAATATCAGGCTAAATCTGCTTGGCCTACAGATTAGCAAACGCATCTCGGCACTCACTTCGGTTTTGCTCACGATGATCATTATGCTGTTTATTGCAGCCATGTTTTTGGTTATGCTTTCGCTTGCACTTGCGTGGTGGCTGGGCAGCCTCTTGGGCAGCTTTCCGCTCGCCCTGCTTATTGTGGCCGCTTTATATGCCCTCTTAGGTGTTGTGGTTTATGCCGGCCGCAAAAGGCTTTTCATGGAACCCATTGCCCGCAAACTCAACAATACCATGGCCGGCGGCGAGCTTCACGAAACCGATATCCCCATAAGCATGCGGTTTTCGTCAATTGACGATCAGATCTTATTTATGACAAAAGAGGTTGAAAAAAGCGAGTTGATGCTTCAAAACAGTTACAAAAACCTGACAGAAGAACTCGAACCCATCAATTTGGCTAAAAATATGTTGGGAGTCGTATTTAACAGTCCTGCAATTACGGTTTCGCTACTCGAAATGGCAATTCGGCTTTTACGCAGCAAGCGTAAAAGCCGGAAAGAAAAGCAAGACGAAGAATAATCAGACCGTTAAGATATCTTTTTCTTTCACTTCGAGGATTTTATCAATACGTATGATAAATCCATCCGTTACCTCCTGAATTTTTTCGGTCAGTCGTTTCACCTCATCTTCGGCAACGCCGTCCTTTTCCAGGTTTTTGGCGTCTAAGTTGCTCTGGCGACGCGCATTACGCACACTAACCTTGGCTTCCTCAGCCTGATTTTTAGCTCTTTTCACCAGATCGCGGCGGCGCTCCTCGGTAAGCGGGGGCACATTAATGCGCAGCAACTCGCCGTCGTTCATGGGGTTGAAACCCAAATTGGCTGCCATAATTGCCTTTTCGATGGCATGCAGCGACGATTTGTCGAAAGGCTGCACAACGATCTGCCGGGGGTCGGGCGTATTGATGTTCGACAGGCGTTCGATAGGCGTTGGAGCGCCATAATATTCAACAACAACTCCGTTCAGCATGGCAGGACTCGCTTTGCTGGCTCTTATTTTTTGAAGCTCGCGTTCAAAATGCCCGATAGCATGCTCCATACTCTCTTTTGTTGCTTCGAGTACAAATTGTGATTCTTCTGTCATAGCTCAAGATTTTTGCGTACAAATTTAAGAAAAAAGCTAAGCCGTTTTAGCAAAAAACGCTATTATTTATCTTAGCGCCCCACCGCTAATTATCTTTGCCGAATTGCCCCCGCATCCTCCGATTGATGCGCTTTTTGCGAGTTTTTGTTTCCGGATTGCATTTCATTTAACCGTCCGCGATGCATATTTCTTCTTCGTATGAATGCATCCCACTGCGCGGCTGGCGCGCGCCGGACGCGTGCCCCGCACACATCAAACAGCCGAAACAACGAAAAAGGCTGCCTTTTTTTGAGGCAGCCTTTATTAAAATAGCAAGGAACAGCCTATCGGCTTATCTGCGCGTTTTCATTTCATCGGAAATAGGGATGCGCTGGTTGTTGCGGTAGGCTACAACAAAGGCATCAAATACGCCTCTGTTTTGCATAGTGCGCGCATAGGTCTCGGCCTCTGAATAGCTTCTGAAAGTTCCGGTTGAATACCTGTATAATCCATTGGCTTGGTTTTCGACGATTGGATAATCAAAGCGCACATTGCGATAAACCGTTGTGCCAATGGCAATAGGTTTTGTTCGGGCATACACCTGCACCCTAAATTCATAATCCATCGCAGCCTGTTGCGCCGGCACATTTATTTCCATTGGGGGAATTCTGGTGGTTTGGGGAGCTGCAACAACTGTTTGCGGAGGATCTCTATAAATTTCGTAGTCAATCACTTTAATAGGTATCTCGGGTTCCCATTTTCCAACGGTACGAGGTGTGGCTATTCGTTTTGTTTTTGATTGGCCGCCGCCAAAAAAGTAATTGATACCTACATGTGCATACGCCAAAATATCGTATTGATAGCCATCGCGATAAAAATCAACCTCATCTGTAAGTGCGGTCATAAGGGTTCCATCGAGGCTTAGCTTGAGCTGAGGGGTGAGCCGTATGTTGGCACCTAATGAAACAGGAACGGTGAAAGCGCTGGTTTGAAAGCCAATAGGGGCTGTAATTTCGTTGCTTTGCACTACCGTATTGTTGCTGATTTTAGACAAAGTGCCCACCCACCAGATGTGGCCAATTCCAAAAGTGCTGTAAAAATCAACAGGGCGATCTTTTATCCCAAAAAAGAAGTTGCTGAGGTTTAAAAAGGCATGTAGGTTGAGGTGGTTGAAAGCGGCATCGTATTGCAGGTCGAAATTGGTAGTGCCATCCGATTTAAAGGGTTTTGCACTATACAGCGCTCCGTTTTGTAATTGAAGCCCAAGGCCGACTTTCGGATTAAAATGATAGCGAACAAGGCCTCCGAAGGAATACTTTGTTTCCTCGCTAAATTTCGACGACCAGGGTTTGTTGCTAATATCTCCGTAATATTGAACACCTCCACCAAACAGGCCTATTTGCCAAGGTGGCAGCGATGGGGCTTTTTGTGCATACAGCGAGCCATTGACTGATACAAGGGCAGTAATAATCAGGGTGATATAAATTAACCTCTTCATAATCCGTTATTTAAGGTAATTTCATGCCACAAAAATCGTAAAGATATTCGCTGGCACTGCCATAGCCGAGATCGTAAGATTTTTTCCAATCTTCGCAGGCACCAGAACCATTGTTTGTATAATATTTTGAAACACCGCGGTTGAAGTAATTACGTATCCAGTTTGGATAGTCGAGGATCTTTTTCGGTCTGAGCGATAATGCCTTGTCGAAATCGGCAATGGCATCGGTGTGTAATCCCATTTTGCTGCGCGTATTGCCGCGATACGAGTATATCATAAAATCGTCCGTTTTTGGGTTTTCGGCAAGCGCTTTATTAAAAGCCTCGAGTGCGCCAATGTAGTCGCCCATTTGGTAGCGCAGAATACCCCATTGCAAATTGGCATCATAAGCGGTAAGCGCCTTATCCATTTCAATATAGTACATCAGCGATTGCTGAATAAAATTGTTGTAAATGTTAAAATCTACTTCATAGAAGTTTTCGGCAAAAAGGTTTTTCCAGTTATCGGGCGACATCTGAATGCGGTTCAAATTGTCGTGTTTGTAATTTTTAATCAGCTTGAAACGAGCCACTTCCTTATCGGTTGAGCGGATGGGGTAAACGGCAATTATGAGGTTTCCGTCGCTTACGATTTTTCCTAATTTACGATCCTGCACCTGGCGAATGATCAGGTCGTAGTAGGGAGCTTCCTTTTTTTGAAAGTTGTTTATAACTCCTGTGGAATAATTGGCAAGACGTAAATTTTTGTCGGTAAAAACGGTTTTCTCGTAGTTTTTGATTTTACCTGTCAGGTAACAATCGAGGTTTACAAGGTAAGGCACGTTAAATTTGACGTCTTCAGGCATCAGCTCTTTTAGTTTTTGACTTCTAAACACCCAAAACTCTACCGAATTGTAAAATGTCCAATTGCGCTGCAGGTATCCAAACTCAAACTCTCCATCTAAGTATTTCTTAATGAGCACATTGTATTGCTCATCGTCAATCATAATCTTGTGAAGTTCTAAAGATGTGAAGTTGTCTTGTCCAAGATCGTTTAATCCCCCGGGGCGAATGTTGTTGGACCTGCTATCGGTATAGGGAATCTTATTGTAGTCGAACGACCAGGTTCCATTATCCTGCATGGCCCAACCTTTGGCGTCATAGATTCCGGATTGAACCGGGCTCATAATGGAGAAATCTTCCAGATCAGAAATGGATTGTCCAACGGAAGCTACTGATATGCAGGCAAATAAAACGAAGAGGTATAGTTTTTCTTTCATCATTCTTTACTGTATTAAGCACAGGATAAAGCAAAAGTAAACGATTTTTTGTGTAAATGTATAAAAAGCTTATTCATGTTGCATCATTTTATTAACAAATATATCAATAATTTATTAACAAAAATTTTAACAATTCCTATTTAAGTCTTTCGGAAAAGATGGAAGTAATTAATTTACAGCAAGTTCAGTTCGCTTACCAATACTCCTATTGCCTCTTTTAACCCATCCGGATTTTTACCTCCGGCAGTGGCTAAAGTTTTTTGTCCGCCTCCGCCGCCCTGAATCAGTGGCGCAACCTTTTTTATCCAGGCCGAGGCATCGGTTTTTGCGATCAAAACAAGGTCGTCGCTAAAGGCAAGGCAAATGATGGCCTTTTGTTCGTGCTCACCATATAAAAGAATAGAAGTATTGTCTGGAAAAATTTGTCTTAAATGTCCGGCTATTGACTTCATGGTGTCAATATTGGCATTTAATGTGCTTTGCACCAATTTTTTCCCATTGATTATCTGCACATTAGCAGCAAGTTCTTGCGCTACCATCCGATTTTTTTCATTCAATAGTGCTTCATTTTGTTTTACCAATCCGGCATGGCTTTCCACTAAATTTTCGATTCCTTTTACCAAATCGCCGGTAGTTTTTATGAGCTCTTTAATTTTTAAATGTTCGTCAATATAGCGGTTGTTATACTCATCGGCAAGTTGGCCTGTGATGGCTTCGATGCGCCGAATGCCCGCAGCAATGGCGCCTTCGCTCACAATCCGAAATGTGCCTATATTGCCTGTTGCGTGCGTATGCGTGCCGCCGCAAAGCTCAATAGAATAGTGCGGATCGAAGGTTACAACGCGAACGAAATCGCCATATTTTTCGCCAAAAAGGGCCATAGCGCCCTTTTCTTTGGCTTGCTCAATAGGCAAATCGTTTTCGACTTCGATGGTGATATTTTCGCGAATTTTTTGATTCACCAAACGTTCAATCTGGCGGATTTCGTCGGGGCTTACTTTGCCAAAATGGCTAAAATCAAAACGAAGTCTTTCAGCGTCCACTAAGGAGCCTTTTTGTTCAACATGTGTGCCCAAAACTTTGCGCAATGCAGCATGCATGAGGTGTGTAGCCGAATGGTTGTTGGCCGTTGTCTGGCGTTTTTCGGCATCAACCCGGGCGCGAAAAGTAGCTTCTGGTTTCAAGGGCGGAGTTTCGCTTAAATGAACAATTAGGTTGTTTTCTTTTAAGGTGTTGAAGATAAGCAGGGTTTCGTCGTCATTTTCAAGGCGGCCGGTATCGCCAACCTGCCCGCCCGATTCGGCATAAAACGGGGTTTGGTTGAGTACAATTTCATAATGTTTCCGTTTTTTAGCGCTAACTTCCCTGTATTTAACAATACGTACATCGGCTTCGAGCAAGTCGTAACCCACGAAAGCCGGGTTGTTATCGGTTTTCGCTACGTTTACCCAGTCGCCGGCAGCCACTTCGGCAGCTTTGCGCGAGCGGTCTTTTTGTTCGGCCAAACGGGTAGTAAAGCCTTCCATATCCACCGAAAGGTTTTTTTCGCGGGCCAGCAAATTGGTTAAATCAACCGGAAAGCCGTAAGTATCAAAGAGTTCAAAAGCAAACGATCCTTCAATAAGGCCGGCTTCAGGCTTATGGGCAACGTATTGTTCAAAACGCCGGATGCCGTGGGCAAGGGTGCGCAAAAAGGCTGCTTCTTCTTCCTGAATTACTTTACTTACCAGCTGTTGTTGTGTGGCAATTTCCGGAAAATTGGCCGACATCTGCCGTGCCAAAACCGGCAACAGTTGATGCACAAATGGCTCGTCGAAGCCAAGGAAAGTGTAGCCATAACGCACAGCCCGCCTAAGAATGCGGCGAATCACATAACCGGCTCCGGTATTGGAGGGCAATTGCCCATCGGCAATAGTAAAAGCCACCGCCCTAAGGTGATCGGCAATCACGCGCATGGCGATATCTTTTTGATTATCTGAGCCATATCTAATGCCTGAGAGCGAAGCAATTTCCTGAATTAGAGGCTGAAAGATATCTGTATCGTAATTCGATTTTTTGCCCTGCAATGCCATCGTAAGCCTTTCGAAGCCCATGCCGGTGTCCACATGGCTGGCCGGGAGCCTTACCAATTGGCCGCTAGCGAGCCGGTTGAATTCGATAAACACGAGGTTCCACACTTCAATTACCTCCGGATGGTCGGCATTTACAAGCGTTTTGCCGTCAACGGCTGCCCGATCGGCCGCATCGCGTATGTCAATATGAATTTCGGAGCAAGGCCCGCAGGGGCCGGTATCACCCATTTCCCAGAAATTGTCTTTTTTGTTGCCAAAAAGAATGCGCTCTTCCGAAACAATCGCTTTCCAAAAGTTGTATGATTCCATGTCCTTTTCAAGGCCATCGCCCGAATCGCCGCCAAATACAGTAACATAAAGGCGGTTTTTATCCAATTTATAAACTTCGGTCAAAAGCTCCCAGGCCCATTCAACGGCTTCCTTTTTGAAATAATCGCCAAACGACCAGTTTCCAAGCATCTCGAACATCGTATGGTGGTAGGTGTCGTAGCCTACTTCTTCCAAATCGTTGTGTTTTCCAGAAACCCGAAGGCATTTTTGTGTGTCGGCAATCCGCTTTGCCTTTTTTGGGGCATTTCCAAGAAAGATTTCCTTAAACTGGTTCATGCCGGCATTGGTAAACATAAGGGTAGGATCGTCCTTAACCACTATCGGCGCAGACGGAACGATCAGATGTTGTTTTGATTTGAAAAAATCGAGAAAAGCATTTCGGATTTCAAACGAGTTCATAAAGAGTAGTTTATATGTTTTTTACTTTTTTTAACGATATCAAAAAGCTTGCAAAGTTAAGCCAAAATATTAATTTTGTTGCCCTAATGCTGTTTGAACCTTTAAGTTAATTTAATGGCTAAGCCAAGATATGTTTTTAACCAAAAGACTCTTACCTACGAAAGGTACTTTGTCAATTGGAAAAATAAGCTTTTAAGAGTCGTCTATTATCTGATGTCGTCGGGGGCTTTGGCGGTTGTGATTGTTGTGATTATTTATCATTTTTTTGGCTCGCCAAAAGAACGATTCCAGAAGAGAGAGCTGGATACCATGAAGTTTGAGTACAAGGTAATGAACGATCGGTTGACATCGCTGGATGAGATTCTCAAGGAACTCGAAATGCGCGACAACAATATTTATCGGGTAATTTTTGAGGCCGACCCCGTGCCGTCTTCGATCAGAAGAGGGGGCATTGGCGGAACGGATCGTTATAAAAAATATGAGGGCTATACGAATTCAGAACTTTTAACCGAATCGGCAAAACGCATCGACCGCATTGCCTCGCAATTGTATGTGCAGTCGAAATCGTTTGACGAAGTATTTGAGCTGGCAAAACGAAAAAACGAACTCATTGCCTCAATACCGGCCATCAGGCCATTGAAAGACAAGGATTTTCGGCGCATTTCGTCGTTTTTTGGGTATCGAACCGACCCTTTTTATAAGGTAAGTAAACTCCATGCCGGCCTCGATTTCTCGACGCCTACCGGAACCGATGTTTTTGCCACCGGCGACG
>CAYYDS010000134.1:0-8193 GCA_964470665.1 uncultured Lentimicrobiaceae bacterium | reverse complement strand
GAGTTTAGCTTCAACCAGCATTCACCGTCCGGTATTGGCCACGGTGATATCCATATTAATTCTACTTTTCGGACTGATTGGGCTTTATTCGTTGGGAGTACGCGAATACCCCAGCGTGGATCCCCCTATCGTTACCGTTAGCACAACTTATGTTGGTGCCAATGCCGATGTAATAGAATCGCAAATTACCGAGCCGCTCGAAGAATCCATCAACGGCATTGCCGGTATTCGTACCCTTACCTCGGTAAGCCGCGATGGGCGCAGCACCATCATTGTTGAATTTGACCTCTCGATTGACCTTGAAGCCGCAGCCAACGACGTTCGCGACCGTGTTTCGCGTGCGCTTTGGCTCCTTCCACCCGACACCGACCCGCCCATAGTGGCAAAGGCCGACGCCGACTCCAACCCCATCCTTTTCTTAAACATCCGCAGCGAACAACGCTCATTGCTCGAACTCACAGAAATTGCCACACGTACTTTCAAAGAAAGCCTCCAAACCATACCGGGCGTAAGCTCTATTGCCATCTGGGGAGCCAAAGAATACTCCATGCGTTTGTGGATAGACCCTTCGCGGCTCTCGGCCTACAACCTTAGCCCGCTCGATGTGCGCAATGCACTTCTAACAGAAAACCTTGAACTCCCTTCGGGGCGCATCGAAGGAAACACCGTTGAACTGCCTGTGCGAACACTCAGCCGGCTCGAAACACCGCAAGACTTCAACAACCTTATCCTTAAAGAAACCCCTACGGGTATCATCCGATTCAGCGATATCGGCTACGCCGAACTGGCTCCACTCAACGACCAGTCCATCCTCCGTCGCGATGGCATTCCTATGGTGGGCAATGCCATTATACCGCAACCCGGATCAAACCATGTGGAAATTGCAGATGAGTTTTATCGGCGTATCGAAAAAATTAAAAAAGACCTGCCTGCCGATATCGAGCTTGGCATTGGTTTTGACAATACCGACTACATCCGCGACGCCATTACCGAGGTTGAACAAACCATTTACCTTGCTTTTGCCTTGGTGGTATTGGTAATCTTTTTCTTTTTGCGCGACTGGCGCACTTCGCTCATCCCGGTAGTCGTTATCCCCATCTCGCTGGTCGGCTCATTTTTTATCATGTATTTGGCCGGATTTTCAGTAAATATACTCACGCTTTTAGGGTTGGTGCTGGCAATCGGCTTAGTGGTTGACGATGCTATTGTGGTAATCGAAAACATTTATACAAAAATCGAACAGGGAATGGATCCCCTGCAGGCCGGGCTAAAGGGATCGGCCGAGATTTTCTTTGCAGTTGTTGCCACAACCGTTGCCTTAGCTACAGTGTTTTTGCCCGTTATCTTCCTTCAAGGCCTTACCGGAAGATTGTTTCGCGAGTTTGGAGTTGTTCTTTCCGGATCGGTGATTATCAGCGCCTTTGTAGCCCTGACACTAACGCCCATGCTCTCGACCAAACTGCTCAAAAAACGCGAAAAACACAATGCTTTCTACGAGTGGACGGAGCCCTTTTTTATTTGGCTTACCGAGGCATACTCAAAGAGTTTGGCCATTTTTCTGAAACGCAAATGGTGGTCGTTTGTCATCATTGCCATCTCGGCTGCAATTATTATTGGCATAGGAAGCACACTATCGTCGGAGTTGGCTCCCATGGAAGACCGCTCGGGCGTAGCCATTATTTCGACCGCACCCGAAGGTGCCACGTTTGAGTACATGGATCTTTTTGTTCACGAGTTGATTGATATGGTGCAGGAAGAAGTTCCGGAAACCTATTCGCTGCTCACCATTACTTCACCGAGTTTTGGCGCTTCGGGCGGCATGAATTCGGCTACAGCAAGGCTTCGGCTGGTTTCGCCCGACAAGCGACAACGTTCGCAACAAGAGATTGCCGATGCGCTGGCAGTCCGCATGGCAAAGCTTACGCAGGTACGTAGCTATATCACTCAGGAAATGTCAATCAGCACTCAACGCGGCGGAATGCCCCTGCAATATGTGGTGCAGGCGCGCAACCTCAACAAGCTAAAAGATGTGATGCCCCGCTTTATGGAAGAGGTAAATAAAAGCCCGGTCTTCCAGTTTGCCGACCTCAACCTGAAGTTTAACAAACCAGAGCTACAGATTAAAATCAATCGCGAAAAAGCCCGATCAATGGGCGTTTCGGCGCAGGATATTGCCCAAACGCTGCAACTTTCGCTTAGCGGACAGCGTTTTGGGTATTTTATCATGAACGGCAAACAATATCAAGTTGTAGGGCAGCTCGAACGGGCTTTCCGCTCGGCACCGGTTGACCTGAGTGTGATATTCGTAAAAAACAATCAGGGACAAATGATTCAACTTTCGAACTTGATTGAAATGCAAGAGCAAACCAATCCACCTTCGCTCTATCGCTATAACCGTTACGTTTCGGCAACAGTATCGGCAAGCCCGGTAAAAGGCAAAACAATTGGCGACGGTATAGCCGAAATGGATCGCATTGCAAAACTCGTGCTCGACGACACCTATACCACTTCGCTGGCCGGCGCCTCCAAAGACTTTCAAGAAAGTTCATCCAGCTTGGTGTATGCCTTTGTGCTGGCTTTAATTTTAATTTATTTGGTGCTGGCAGCCCAGTTCGAAAGCTTTCGCGACCCCTTCATCATTATGTTTACCGTTCCCTTAGCTTTAGCAGGCGCAGTACTTACGCTGTGGTTTTTTGGAAAGACACTGAATATTTTCTCCGAAATCGGCATCATTATGCTCATCGGGCTGGTATCGAAAAACGGCATCCTCATCGTTGAATTTGCCAATCAGCGCAAAGCTGCAGGATTGAGCAAAAGCGAAGCCATACACGATGCCTCGGTTTCGCGTTTTAGACCTATCCTTATGACCAGCCTTTCAACCATCCTTGGAGCAGTGCCTATTGCACTGGCCTTAGGTGCCGGATCGGAGAGCAGAGTTTCGATGGGAACAGCCATCATTGGCGGACTAAGCTTTGCCACATTGCTCACCCTATACGTTATTCCCGGCATCTATAGTTATATCTCCGAACAACAGAAAAATGTTTCGAATGTGACCAGCGAAACGAGCCCGATACCTGATTTAACTGAAGAATGACCATGAAAAATAAACTCCTCGGCCTGCTAATGCTGTTGCTGCCGGCCGGCCTGATCTACCCGCAGGAGCACCTAAGCATTGACGAAGCCATACACATTGGCCTGGAAAACAATTTCGGAATCCGCCTGGAAAAAAAACAGCTCGATATGGCCGAAAATAACAATGCGATAGGCAATGCCGGCATGTTGCCCACAATTGGCATAAGTGCAGCGCAAAGCAATTCCATTACCGACTCGAAGCAGGTTTTCCTTACCGGACAAATCAACGACAAGAGCGGAGCCACCAGCAACACCCTTAACGGTGGCATACAGCTCAACTGGACAATTTTCGACGGGATGAAAATGTTTATTCGCCGAAACCAACTTCAAAAGCTCGAAGATGTTGCGGCTTTGGAATTGCTTAGCACCGTTGAAAATACCCTCAGCCAGATTTATCTGAATTATTACACCTTGGTGCAGCAGCTAAACCAAAAAAAGGTGGTCGAAAAAACCCTCCTGTTGGGCAACGAGCGCCTTGATCTTGCCAACGACAAGCTCGCCTTTGGCTCGGGATCGCGCCTCGAAGTGCTTCAGGCTTTGGTTGATCTGCACAGCGACAGCGCTGTTTACCTCAACCTTTTGGATAATATTGCACAAAGCAACATTAGCTTAAACACCCTTTTGGGGCGCAAAGCTTCAACGGTTTTTAGTGTTGACGACGACATCAGTGTGCTGAGTAGCTTGCAATTAGATAGTTTGGAGGCGCTTCTGCTGCAGCGAAACACCCAATTGCTTTTAGGGCAGAAAAACGAACAACTCGCCCGCCTCGCCCTCAGGCAAGTGCGGTCGGCAAATATGCCCGAAATTGGCCTCAACTTAGGTTACAACGCACTCAACCAGCAAAGCCAGTCTGGCTTTCTGGCCGAAAACCGATCCTTGGGAATCAACTACGGAATAACAGCCAGCATGAGCCTCTTCAACGGATTCAATATCCGTCGCGAACAGCGCAATATGCAGCTGCAGATCGAAAGCAGCCGCCTGCGCACCGATGAACTGAAAAACGAATTGCTCGGATTGCTTTATTCGGCTTTCAAAAGCTATGAGTTTAAAAATCAGCTCTGGATAATGGAAAAGCAAAACCTGGAATCGGCCAGCGAAAACCTGCGCATTGCCACCGAACGTTATACCATCGGCGACCTTTCGGGAATCGAATTTCGTGAAGCCCAGCGCAATTACCTGCAAGCCGAAACGCGATTGCTCACCGTAGTGCTCGAACTTAAAATACTCGAAACGCATCTGCTACAACTGGCGGGAAGCCTAACAGCCGCCTAAAAAGCGCGCCGGCGCGAAAGCACTCCTTCAAAAAGTATTCGCCCTCATTTAGCCTTTTGCATCAATTATTATGTATTTTTGTTAGGTACATCGGTTCGATTTTTGATTACTTTTTTGGCGTGTCTATCTCGTCCAACGGGCAATGCAAGCCTTAAAACCAAACTTCAAAAAGTATGAAGGAGCAAAAACAAACCCGGAAACCCATTGATGCGCAGCACATCATGGATGCCCTAAATCACAATGTGATTGTGGTGGACGAAAAAGCGCATTTGGTATATGCCAATCCTGCTTTTCGAAAGAAAATAGAAAACAAAAAATTAAAAGCCTCCGACCAGAAAATACAAACTGCGCTCAATAAACTGCAACTGGATGGAAAACTCACAAACGAAATGCAGGCCAAAGACATTGTACTTTCGTTTGATGCAAATGGCGAACTGCTGTTTTTTGAATTAAGCCTGAGCCGGTTTCCGGCCGAAGAACCCCTATGGCTGCTTCAGGAAAAAAAACCTGTCGGCATTGATAGGCCCGACAAATACGAATATTACAAAAGCATACTTACACACATTCCGGAGCTGCTGTTTGTGCTCGACGAAAACGGAATTTATGTGGGTATCCACGTGCCGGAAAAGGTAATACCCAGCATGCCAAAAGAGCAGCTTATCGGCAAATCATATCGCGACACCCTCCCTCCTAAAGCCATAAACACGGTAAATCAGGCCTTTGAAGAGGCCAAACAAAATGGCTACTGCAATGGCGTTGTTTTTTGCTATGAAGAAGCAGATCGTAAGATATGGTTCTCGTTATCGGCAAGTTACAACACGGCATCAGAAAAATACCGCTATATCGTGTTTATGCGCAACATTACCAATGCCTATTTGCACGAAGAAGCTGTAAACCAAAGAGAAAGCCTCTTTAGTAGTTTTATAGAGCAAAGCAACGACGGGATGGTCATGATTGACCCCGAAGGAAAGGTGATTTTGTGGAATAAGCATCTGAGCGATCTCACGGGCTATTCCTTTTCGGAGGTACAAGGTAAATTTTTATGGGAAGTGATTTTTGATACACTGCCTTTAGGACGCAAAAAAGTGAGCGACACAGCCGATAGCCTAAGGCAAATGATTACCAATTTATTACAAAACAAAGATACCCATTTGCTGGGAGCCCCTATTGAGTCGGAAATCGTGAGGAAAGACAAAAGCAGCCGGCTCATATCCACCAAAATATTTCAAATAAACCTTGAAAGTCAGACATTGCTTGGTTTTATACATCGCGACATTACCGAAAGCAAACAAACAGAACTCGATCTGCTAACAAAAGAGGAGCAAATTCGAACCTTATACAACGATTCGCCAATACCCATCCTGATTATTGAAGAAGACACCCTATTGGTAGGCAACCTGAATAAAGCGGCTTTGAGCTCTTTTGGCTACACACAAGCCGGCGAAGTAATTGGCAAAAGCATCCGAGAATTGCTCCCGCAGCCCGATGAAGACGATTTATATTTCAATCAGCAACAGATATTTGAAAAGATTCAGCGCTTTACCGACCCGGCAACAAAATATTTTGACTGTCATTTTCGCACCCGCAACAACACCATTTGGGATGCTAAAGTGTTTGTTTTCAGACCTCCGATTCAGGAAAGTAATGTGGTGCAACTTACCCTGATAGACACCACCGCACAAAACCACGCCATGAAGGTGCTCTTTGAGAGCGAAGCGCGATACAAAGCCGTTGCCGAAAGCGCCAATGCCGGCATTGCCATTGTTGATCTTGAAGAACGCATACTCTACTCTAACGATACCCTTGCCGGAATGTTGGGCTATACGAAAGACGAAATCATTGGGAATTTACTGAGCCGCTTTGTGCCCGAAGCCTCGTTTAAACTCATGGCCGAAAAAACACTCAGGCGGTTTAGCGGGATTGTGGACCAATACGAAGCTGAATTTTTTACCCGCGACGGCAACACAAAAATCTTCTCCATTTCGGCCTCGCCACTCTACTCGGCCGAAGAACAGATGATTGGCACCGTGGGAGTAATGATTGACGTAACCGAACAAAAAATAGCCTCTGAAAAACTTATCGAAACAGGCGACAGGCTCCAGGCCATCCTCGCCTCGATGCCCGACATGATTTTCATTCACGACAACAAGGGTGAATACCTTGATGTTTTCATCAATCAAAAACACTTCGCCGAAGTCAAATACCAGCCCAAACCCGGCCAGCAGCTTAGCGATGTTTTTAGCACCGAACTGGCAAACCGATTGTTAGGTCAGATCAAAGAAAGCTTAAACAAACGCGAAACCATTGTGGCGCCTTTCGACCTGTTTATTGGCGAACAAGTGCGGCATTTCGAAGCGCGCATCAGCCCTATGGGTACCGAAAAAGTGATTTCGGTTGTGCGCGATCTCACCACCCTCATGCAACTCGAAAACGAAGTGATGAGCAACAACGATCTTTTAAGGATGCTCACCACATTGGCCAAACGCTTTATCACCTTGCCACTCAATCAAATAGGTTCCGAAATTAACAAAGCCATTGCCGAAATTGGCAACTTTACGCAGGTTGACAGGGTATATATTTTTGATTACAACTGGGAAGCCGACACCATGACAAATAGCTACGAATGGTGCAACGATGGCATTGAGCCGGCTATAAACGAACTTCGCGACCTGCCCAACAGCCTCTTCCCCGACTGGGTTGAAAGCCACATTAAAGGCGAAACCATCCTGATAGCCCGAGTTGACGACCTCCCCAAAGACGAAAACCTGTATCAGATACTTAATCAGCAAGATATCAATTCACTCATCACCATTCCGTTGATGGAAGGCGAGCAATGCCTTGGCTATATGGGATTTGATACCGTTAGACGCGAACACATTTTTTCGGAAAATGAGCAATCTCTGCTCCACATCTTTGCCGAGCTGCTTACCAATCTCAAAATTAAACAACGTGTTGACGGGCAGCTCATTAAGACTAAAGAAATTCTTCAGAAGCAAAACGATCAACTTTTGAGCCTCAACAATTTGTTGCGCAAACAAAACGAAGAAATCATCCAAAAAAACACCGAACTTGATATTCAACGCGAAAAAGCACAGGCCAGCGACAAGCTTAAAACTGCATTCCTCAACAACGTAAGCCACGAACTGCGCACCCCGCTAAACGGCATTGTTGGCTTTGCCCAGTTTTTGGCCGACGATGACCTTTCGCCCGGTGATAAAGCCGAATTTGTTATGGCCATGAACCTCAGTGTCTCGCGCTTAACCAACACCATTGACGATATTATGGATATGTCGCTGCTCATGTCGGGAAACATGATCGTGCGATACGAAAAAATCGACCTTAATAAATTGATTAACAAACTGCTATTAAAGTTTAAACCCGAAGCAAAAGCCAAAAACCTAAATCTCGACTATTTCGAAGACCCGCTTGCCAGCACCATTCCATTTTATTCCGATTTCAGCTTGGTGCAAAAAATCTTCAGCGAACTGATTGATAATGCGATAAAATATACGCATCAAGGTTTTGTAAAATTTGGATACGCCCTTAGCGAAAATAGTTTGGAACTTATTGTTGAAGATAGCGGCATTGGCATATCAGATGAAGCAAAAAACGTCGTTTTTTCACCATTTATGCAGGAAGACAACTCCAGCACCCGCAAATATGAAGGCAGCGGATTAGGACTGGCCATCGTAAGCGGCATCAGTCAAATACTTGGCGGCCAAATTAGTTTTAAAAATATTTATCCCCACGGAACTTTGTTCTCAATTACCATACCCTCCATGCTCGATA
>CAYYDS010000133.1:0-8204 GCA_964470665.1 uncultured Lentimicrobiaceae bacterium | reverse complement strand
AAGAGGTGAACGCTTACATTCCCGGCGAAGGTCACAACCTGCAGGAGCACTCCATCGTGATGATTCGCGGCGGTCGTGTTAAAGATCTTCCAGGTGTAAGATACCATATCATCCGCGGAGCGCTCGACACTTCCGGTGTTGAAGGCAGAAAACAGAGGCGCTCGAAATACGGCACCAAGCGTCCAAAAGTCAAGAAATAGCCTTTTTATTAAAACGTACTATATCAGTTAGCAATGAGAAAAGCTAAACCAAAGAAAAGAATCATCTTACCCGACCCGCGGTTTAATGATGTATTGGTAACCAAGTTTGTGAACAACATCATGAACGAAGGCAAGAAAAACCTTGCCTATACCATCTTCTACGAAGCAATGGATATCGTGAGCAAAAAAACCAACGAAGACAGCGTGGAAGTATGGAAGAAAGCCCTTGCCAATGTTACTCCTGCCGTTGAGGTAAGAAGCCGCCGCATCGGCGGTGCCACTTTCCAGATCCCGTCAGAAATCAGACCCAACCGAAAAATGTCAATCGGCATGAAAAACCTGATTGGCTATGCTCGCAAACGTCACGAAAAATCAATGGGTCAGAAATTGGCAGCCGAAATTTTGGCCGCTTATAAAGAAGAAGGTGCAGCTTTCAAGAAAAAAGAAGATACCCACAGAATGGCAGAAGCCAATAAGGCTTTCTCGCATTTCAGGTTTTAATCGCCCCTGAAAAAGATACAGATACTCACAAATGGCCTCTGACCACAACATATCAAACAAACTACGGTTTACGCGCAATATCGGCATTATGGCCCATATCGATGCCGGTAAAACCACTACTACCGAACGTATCTTATACTATACCGGTCGTAGCCATAAAGTGGGCGAAACGCATGAAGGATCTGCTACCATGGACTGGATGGTTCAGGAGCAGGAACGTGGTATCACTATCACATCGGCTGCCACCACTGTTTTTTGGCCTTACAATAACGACCAGTATAAAATCAACATCATCGACACTCCCGGCCACGTTGACTTTACCGTTGAGGTAGAACGTTCGCTGCGTGTGCTCGATGGCGCTGTTGCTCTCTTCTGTGCAGTTGGAGGTGTTGAGCCGCAATCGGAAACCGTGTGGCGTCAGGCCGATAAATATAAAGTTCCACGCCTGTGTTTCATCAACAAGATGGACCGCAGCGGAGCCGATTACTTCAGGGTGTTAACCCAAATAAAAGAACGCTTGGGCGCAAACCCCATTCCGTTGCAAATCCCCATTGGCGAAGAAGAAAGTTTTCGCGGCATTGTTGACCTTATCACCAACAAAGCCTATGAATGGGACGATACAACGAAAGGCATGGTAATGACAGAAATAGAAATACCCGCCGATCTGCGCGATATCGTTGAAGAATACCGCCTGAAACTAATCGAAAACGTGGCCGAAGAAAGCGACGTGCTGCTCGAAAAGTTTATGGAAGACCCCCATTCGATTACCGAAGAAGAAATGATTCAGCAAATACGCAAAGCTACTGTGGAAATGCGTATCAGCCCGGTACTCTGTGGAGCTTCTTTTAAAAATAAAGGCGTACAAATGCTCCTCAATGGCATTGCACAATACCTGCCCAGCCCCTTAGATATTGATGCCGTTGTTGGAATCAACCCGGTTACCGAAAAGGAAGAACAACGCAAAGTGGATGCTAACGAACCTTTTAGCGCGTTGGCGTTTAAAATTGCCACCGACCCCTTTGTTGGCCGCATTGCTTTCTTCCGCGTATATTCCGGAGCGCTCGATGCAGGCTCATACATCTTCAACTCATCAACAGGGAAGAAAGAACGCATTTCACGCATCATGCAAATGCATGCCAACAAGCAGAACCCCCTCGACCGCATCGAAGCCGGCGATATTGCCGCTGCTGTAGGTTTTAAAACAATACGCACGGGCGATACCCTCTGCTCCGAGTCGCGCCCCATCATTCTCGAGTCAATGACTTTCCCCGACCCCGTTATTCATATCTCCATCGAACCTAAAACGCAGGCCGATATGGATAAAATGGGCCTTGCACTGGCTAAACTGGCCGAGGAAGATCCAACTTTTAGGGTGAAGATTGACGAAAATTCGGGTCAGACCATCATCTCAGGAATGGGCGAACTGCATTTGGAAGTATTGGTTGACCGCCTCAGACGAGAGTTTAAGGTAGAATGTAACCAAGGCCGCCCGCAGGTTGCTTACAAAGAAGCCATCGTGAGCAGCGCCCAGCATCGTGAAGTATATAAAAAACAAACCGGCGGTCGTGGTAAGTTTGCCGATATTCAATTTGAAATTGGCCCTGCCGACGACAATGTGATGGGTCTTCAATTTGTTGACGAAGTTAGAGGCGGTAATATTCCACGCGAATTTATGCCCGCCATCCAAAAAGGATTCAGGGAATCAATGAGCAACGGCGTTTTAGCCGGATACCCGCTCGATAGCATGAAAGTGCGCCTGATTGATGGATCGTTCCATGCCGTTGACTCCGACAGCTTATCGTTCGAAATGGCCGCTCGCATAGGATATAAAGAAGCATGCCGTAAGGCAAAACTGGTTATCCTCGAACCTATCATGAAGGTGGAAGTGAATACCCCTGATGAATATTTGGGCGATATCACAGGCGACCTCAACAAACGCCGCGCACTGTTGCGCGAAGTGGAAGCAAAAATTGGCGCACAGATCATCAAAGCCGATGTGCCACTGTCCGAAATGTTTGGCTATGTCACCACCCTGCGCACACTCAGCAGCGGTAGAGCCAACTCAAACATGGAGTTTAGCCATTATACCCAGGCTCCTGACAATATTGCAGAAGCCGTTATCAATAAAGCAAAAGGGATTATCAAATAGGTAATAATAATAATCATTTACTAACGTGAGCCAAAGGATTAGAATTAAGTTAAAGTCGTACGATCATAACCTGGTTGACAAATCAGCCGAAAAGATCGTCAAGACAGTGAAAACAACCGGTGCAGTGGTTAGCGGGCCCATTCCGCTTCCTACCGATAAAAAAATCTATACCGTGTTGCGTTCAACTTTCGTGCACAAGAAATCAAGAGAGCAGTTCGAGCTATCGTCCTACAAGAGGATTCTCGACATATACAGCTCAACATCACAAACCATTGATGCCTTGATGAAGCTTGAATTGCCAAGTGGTGTTGAAGTGGAAATTAAAGTATAAGTACAAACTTTTCCACAAGTTTCTAAGAATTTTTAAAGAGTTGAAATATGTCAGGAATATTAGGTAAAAAGATTGGGATGACCAGCGTTTACGACGGCAACGGGAAAATGCTTCCTGTAACCGTTATTGAAGCTGGCCCCTGTGTCGTGACACAGATCAGGACGCTCGAAAATGACGGCTATGAGGCTGTTCAGCTTTCCTTTGGCGATAAAAAGGAGAAAAACACACCAAAAGCCTTGATCGGCCACTTTGCAAAAGCCGGCACCGGCCCAAAACGTTTGGTTTCCGAATTTACACGGTTTGAAAAACGTAAAACTTTTGGCGAAGTGGTAACCGTTGAAGTTTTCATGGAAGGCGAATATGTTGACGTGAGCGGAATTTCAAAAGGAAAAGGCTTTCAGGGCGTCGTAAAACGTCATGGATTTAGCGGTGTTGGCGGCCAAACACACGGCCAACACGACAGAAACAGAGCCCCGGGTTCTGTTGGCGCATCCTCCTATCCTTCACGCGTTTTCAAAGGCATCCGCATGGCCGGACGCCAAGGAGCTGCCAAAGTTAAGGTTATCAACCTTCAGATTGTTAAAATAATACCCGAAAAAAACCTCTTACTTGTAAAAGGTGCAGTACCGGGTCCGAAAAATGGATTTTTAAAAATTGAGAGATGGAGCTAGTAGTACATAAAATCAACGGTGAAGCAACCGCAAAGGTTGTTGAGTTGCCAAGTGAAGTCTTTGGAATTAAACCCAACGACCATGCCATCTATTTGGATGCCAAACAATTTATGGCTAATGCACGTCAAGGAACGCATAAAGCAAAAGAAAGAAACGAAGTAGCCGGAAGCACCAAAAAACTGAAAAGACAAAAGGGCACCGGAACAGCCCGTTCGGGCGATATCAAATCACCCATATTTGTTGGCGGAGGCCGCATCTTTGGACCACGCCCAAGGAATTATGGCTTTAAATTGAACAAAAAGGTAAAACGCTTAGCACGTAAATCGGCTCTCACCTATAAAGCTACCGAAGGCTTAGTGGTAATTCTGGAGGATTTTACCTTTGCCGAACCTAAAACAAAAAACTTTGTAAGCCTCTTAAACAGCTTCAATGTAAACGGCAAAAAAAACCTCTTTATCACTTCAGAAGTTGACCTCAACGTAGTGCTTTCGGCACGCAATATTCCGGGAATAAAAGTAATGACGGCACAAAACGTCAATACCTATGAAATTTTGAACGCCGGCAAGGTATTCTTTGTCGAAAGTTCATTGAAAACCCTTGAAGAAACCCTCGCTTAATAACGACATTAAACGCTTAACACGATGAATATCATTGTAAAACCGCTTATTACGGAGAAGATGACAGCCATAGGCGAGAAACTTCAGCAATATGGTTTTATCGTTGACCGCCGCGCCAATAAGCTTCAAATAAAAGAAGCCATCAAAGAAATCTATGGCGTAGAAGTAGAATCGGTCAATACGACAAACTATGACGGAAAGCGTAAATCACGCTTCACAAAAACAGGTGTAATTGCCGGTAAAACTTCGGCTTTCAAAAAAGCATACGTAACACTGGCTAAAGGTGAAAATATTGATTTTTTCAGCAACATTTAGATAAATGGCTTTAAGGAAATTCAAACCAACAACCCCTGGTCAACGCTTTAAGCTCATTAGCGCGTTTGACGAAATTACTGCCAGCCGGCCCGAGAGGTCGTTGCTTGCCCCTACAAAGAGTTCGGGCGGACGCAACAACGATGGCAAAATGACCGTTCGAAACATAGGGGGTGGTCATAAACAAAGGTTCAGAATCATTGACTTCAAACGTGAAAAGGAAGGTATTCCGGCCACTGTCAAAACGATAGAGTACGACCCCAATCGCACAGCACGCATCGCGTTGGTGTTTTATGCCGATGGCGAAAAACGCTATATCATTGCGCCAAACGGCTTAAAAGTCGGTCAGGAAATCAATTCGGGTAAAGGAATTGCTCCGAATGTTGGCAACACCTTGTACCTTAGCGAAATTCCGTTTGGAACGATCGTTCACAACGTAGAATTGCGCCCCGGACAGGGAGCTAAAATGGCTCGCAGCGCCGGATCGTATGCCCAGCTCATGACACGCGAAGGAAAATACGCCATCCTGAAAATGCCATCAGGCGAAACCCGCATGGTACTTCAGGCCTGCAAAGCAACCGTAGGCATGGTGTCGAACCCCGACCACAGCCTCGAAGTATCGGGCAAGGCCGGACGCAGTCGCTGGCTCGGACGCCGTCCGCGAGTCAGAGGCGTTGTAATGAACCCGGTAGATCACCCCATGGGTGGTGGCGAAGGCCGTGCAACCGGCGGACATCCGCGCTCGCGCAAAGGCACTCCTGCTAAAGGTTACAAAACCCGCAGCAAGAAGAACCATTCGGATAAATACATTATCGAAAGAAGAAAGAAATAATCTAACCAGGTAGAAAAATTAGAGTATTATGAGTCGTTCACTTAAAAAAGGTCCATACATCCATTACAAACTCGAGAAAAGAGTAATGGAAAACGTTGAATCCAACAAGAAGACAGTAATTAAAACCTGGTCGCGTGCTTCGATGATTTCCCCCGATTTTGTTGGACAAACCATTGCAGTACACAACGGCAATAAATTCATTCCGGTTTATGTTACCGAAAACATGGTAGGCCATAAACTGGGCGAATTTGCACCCACCCGTATTTTCAGGGGTCATGCCGGTAAGAAAGATAAAGGTAAAAAATAAAGAAAAGAGAACTCATGGGAGCTAGAAAACACCTTAGAGCTGAAGCAAATAAAGAAGCTCGCAAGAAACAATATATGGCCTCGCTGCGCAATATTCCTACCTCGCCGCAGAAAATGCGCCTCGTTGCCGATATGATTCGTGGCAAACATGTTGAAGTAGCATTATATGCACTGCAATACTCACCCAAAGAAGCTGCACGCGGATTGCACAAACTGCTGCGCTCGGCTATCGCCAACTGGGAAGCCAAAAACCCCGGAGAACGTGTTGATTACAAAACACTTGTAGTGAAAGAAGTTTTTGTTGATGGCGGCGCAATGCTCAAACGCGTGCTGCCCGCACCTCAGGGAAGGGCTCACCGTATCCGCAAACGCTCGAACCACGTAACCATAGTGCTCGACAGCATTGCAAAAGCAGAATAATTAACAGAAGATCAATCCTAAAGAAATACTTGAATGGGACAAAAAACGAATCCAATAGGACTTAGGTTAGGAATCATCAAAGGATGGGACTCAAACTGGTATGGAGGCCGTGATTTTTCTGCCAAATTGGTAGAGGACGATCAGATCCGTAAATACCTTAATGCGCGCTTAGGCAAAGCCGGCCTCTCGAAGATCGCCATCGAACGCTCGCTCAAGCTCGTTACCGTAACCATACACACTGCACGCCCGGGAATGATCATCGGCAAAGGCGGAACGGAAGTTGATAAGCTGAAAGAAGAGTTGAAAAAACTAACCGATAAGGAAGTTCAGATCAACATTAGCGAAATCAAACGCCCCGAAATGGACGCCTATATCGTTGCTGCAACGATTGCCAAACAAATCGAAGGACGTATATCATTCCGCAGAGCCATCAAAACAGCTATTACCGGCACGATGCGCGTTGGCGCCGAAGGCATCAAAGTGATGATCTCGGGTCGTGTGGGCGGAGCCGAAATGGCCCGTCGCGAATCATACAAAGAAGGTCGTATTCCGCTTCATACACTTCGTGCAGATATTGACTATGCATTAGTAGAAGCCCATACAACCTATGGAAGAATTGGAATAAAAGTATGGATTTGCAAAGGCGAAATCTATGGCAAACCCGAATTAGTTCCGAGCACCGTTGGCGGAAACGTGAAAAAGGCTAGCGCTCCAAAAGCACCTGCCAGTGCACCACGCCAAAGAGGAAGACGTAAATAAGTAGAACAAAAATTAATATCCGGTAACAATGTTACAGCCAAAAAAGACGAAATTCAGAAGACACCAAAAAGGCAGGATGAAAGGCATCGCACATCGCGGCCACGAACTTGCGTTTGGTACTTTTGGAATCAAAGCACTGGAAGAGGCCTGGCTCACCGGTCGTCAGATCGAAGCAGCCCGTCAAGCCGTTACACGTTATATGAAACGTGAAGGACAAATCTGGATCAGGGTATTCCCCGATAAGCCTGTTACCAAAAAGCCTGCCGAAGTACGTATGGGTAAAGGTAAAGGTGCCCCCGAATATTTCGTGGCTCCTATCAGCCCGGGCCGTATTATCTTCGAAGCAGAAGGTGTGCCGTTGGAAGTTGCACGTGAAGCCTTGCGCCTTGCAGCACAGAAACTTCCCATTCTAACCAAATTTGTAGTCGCACGCGATTACGTTGAAGAAAACTAATTACTGCCATGAAACAGGAAGTTATTAAAGAGCTGAGCACAGCCGACCTGCTCGAACGCCTCGAAGAAGAGCGAAAACAACTCGTGAAACTGAAATTGAACCACGCGGTATCACCCCTCGAAAACCCGAATAAAATCAAAACTTTTCGCAGGACAGTAGCCCGTATCCTTACCGAGCTCAAAAGACGCCAGATACAGGAAAACGCAAATAAACAATAATACTTGTAATAAGATGGAAACAAGGAACTTAAGAAAAGAAAGAATCGGCATCGTAACGAGCAACAAGATGGAAAAATCCATCACCGTTGAAATCGAACGCCGCGTAAAACACCCCATCTACGGCAAGTTTGTAAAGAAAACAAGCCGCTTTATGGCACACGACGAAAAAAATGAATGCAATATCGGCGACACCGTACGTATTATGGAAGTGCGCCCATTAAGCAAGAATAAATGTTGGAGATTGGTTGAAATAATCGAAAGGGCTAAGTAAGATGATACAACAGGAAACAAGATGTGCCGTTGCGGATAACAGCGGCGCCAGAGAAGTGCTCTGCATCAGGGTGCTCGGTGGTACTGGAAAAAGGTATGCCCGCATTGGCGATAAAATTGTTGTAACGATAAAAAGCGCAATTCCGGGCGGCACCGTTAAAAAA
>CAYYDS010000132.1:6360-8328 GCA_964470665.1 uncultured Lentimicrobiaceae bacterium | reverse complement strand
TGGCTTTGCAACCGGACTAAAATGGCGATTTGCGGCCCAAACCGATGACGAACAGAAATACATCATCTGCAACGCCGACGAAGGCGACCCGGGCGCTTTCATGGATCGCTCGCTGCTCGAAGGCGACCCTCATGCCGTGATCGAAGGGATGATCATAGCCGGCTATGCCATTCGAGCTTCACTGGGGATCATGTATTGCCGTGCCGAGTATCCGTTGGCAATCAAAAGGATAACCATCGCCCTGAAACAAGCCAAAGAAAAAGGCTATCTCGGGCAAAACCTCTTTGGAATAGAGGGCTTTAACTTTGATATACGCGTGAAAGAAGGCGCCGGAGCATTCGTTTGTGGCGAAGAAACCGCCCTCATCGCATCCATAGAAGGCAGGCGGGGTATGCCGCGCAAAAGACCCCCGTTCCCCGCCGAATCGGGATTATGGCAAAAACCTACCAACATCAATAATGTTGAAACGCTGGCCAATATCCCCTGGATCGTGATGCACGGCGCAAATGTCTATGCTGCCCTCGGAACCGAAAAAAGCAAAGGAACCAAGGTTTTTGCCCTTACCGGTAAGATAAAAAATGGCGGATTAGTTGAAGTGCCAATGGGAACCTCCATTCGCGATATTGTGTTTAAGTTGGGCGGCGGAATTCAGAACGACAAAAAGTTTAAAGCCGTGCAGATGGGCGGCCCCTCGGGAGGCTGTGTTCCGGCCGAATTGGCCGACACCGCTGTTGATTACGAATCTATTCAGGCTACCGGAGCCATCATGGGCTCGGGAGGAATGGTAGTGATGGACGAAACAACCTGCATGATAGATCTGGCAAAGTTTTTTCTACGCTTCACTCAGGACGAAAGTTGCGGAAAATGCACCTTCTGCCGCATCGGAACCAAAAGAATGCTCGAAATTCTCGAACGCATTACCGAAGGCAAAGGGGTGCCCGACGATATCGAAAAACTCGAACAATTGGCGCACCAAATCAAAGAAAACTCGCTTTGCGGCCTCGGACAAACTGCGCCAAACCCCGTGCTGACAACCTTAAAATACTTCCGCGAAGAATATGAAGCGCATATTTTTCATAAAAAATGCCCGGCCAAAGTCTGTAAGCCGCTTTTGCGTTATCATATCGTGGCTTCCAATTGCACCGGTTGCACAATTTGTGCCGTAAAATGCCCTGTAGATGCCATTTCGGGCGAGCGAAAACACCCTCATGTGATTAACCAAATCATTTGCACCCACTGTGGCGAATGTTACAACGTTTGCCGATACGATGCGGTAGCAGTTGATTAAACGAATTTGAAAGAAAAATGAACGCATTTATCAGCATAAAACTAAACGGCAAAGCTGCAATCGGCTTCCCGGGCGAAACCATTTACGAATGTGCCAAACGATACGGAATAGAAATTCCCGTTATGTGCCACGATCCGCGCTTAGAGCCCTATTCTTCGTGTTATGTTTGCGTGGTTGAAATAGCCGGCATGAGAGGCCACCAGCCTTCGTGTTCTACCTATATTACCGAAGGAATGGATATTCAAACCGATACTGCCGGAGTAATAGCGGCACGCAAATCGGCACTTGAGCTTTTGTTGAGCAACCATTATGCCGACTGTATGGCGCCCTGCCGTCAAACTTGTCCGGCCGGCGTGGATGTACAAGGATATATTTCGTTGATCGAAAAAGGACGTTATAGCGATGCGGTGGCCCTTATCAAAGACACAAACCCCCTGCCGGCTATCTGCGGCAGGGTGTGTGTGAGACCCTGCGAAGCTGCTTGCCGGCGCAACCTGATGGAAGAGGGAGCACCGGTTGGCATAGATTACCTCAAACGTTTTGCAGCAGATAAAGACCTCGACTCGCCTCAGAAATTTGTGCCCCAAATGAAACCCGATACCGGAAAAAAAGTTGCCGTAATCGGCGCCGGCCCCGGCGGATTGTCCACGGCATGGTTTCTAAGGCTCGAAGGCCACCAG
>CAYYDS010000132.1:0-6350 GCA_964470665.1 uncultured Lentimicrobiaceae bacterium | reverse complement strand
TTTCGTTGTAACAGGGAATTACCACCACCATATCGGCTGCAAAATCCGGCGGATGGCTACGCTACGGAATACCCGAATACAGACTGCCCAACGAAGTGCTGGATAAAGAGGTGAAAAACATTACCGATCTCGGCGTGCAAATTGTTTACAACCAACGCCTTGGCGAAAACTTAAGCTTTGCCGCAATCAATGAAAAATACGATGCAACAGTGCTCACCATTGGTTCGCAAAAGGGGCGCTTAGTTGGTTGCGTGGGCGATGATGCCGAAAATGTATTTTCGGGAATCGAATTTTTGAGAAATCGCGAAATTAGCGGACAGCAAATTGACTTTTCGGGAAAAACTGTGGTGGTAGTCGGTGGCGGAAACACGGCAATGGATTGTTGCCGCACGGCCATTCGCTCAAAAGCCCAAAAGGTGATGGTGGTTTATCGGCGCACCGAAAAAGAAATGCCGGCCAACCCGATCGAAATTCACGAATCGAAAGTGGAAGGCGTAGAATATCTATTTCTTTCCAACCCGGTTGAAGTTTTGAAAGACGAAGCCGGAAAACTCAAAGCGCTTAGATTGGTGCGTATGTCGCTGGGCGAACCCGATGCTTCGGGCCGCCGCCGACCGTTGCCGCTCCCCGACTCAGACTTTGTGTTGCAGGCCGACTACGTGCTTGCAGCCATTGGGCAGCAAACCGATGTAAACTTCATAGACGACATCAACCGCTACGCCACAAAAGGCGCATTGAAAATAAACCGCTGGGGCGATATCGAAGCCGACAAAGCCACACTCCAAACCGGCATTCCTTCGGTATTTGCTGCCGGCGATGGCGTTTCGGGACCTGCAACCATCATAGAGGCAATTGCACAGGCAAAAATTGCCGCCAGATCGTGCCACCAGTACCTTAGCGGAATGGCAATAGAGCCCGCAAAAAAGGAGTTTTTAAGTAAAAAGGAAAATTTTAAGCCCCAAAGTGCACAGCAATACACCCATCGTTTCGAACGGCAGTTAAGGCAGGAAATGCCTGTGCTTGCAGCCGATAAACGCCTAAACTTCGACGAGGTTGAGCTGGGCTACAGCAATGAAATAATGGCTCAAACAGAAGCCATGCGTTGCATGGAATGTGGGTGCAATGCCCTATATACCTGCCAGCTAAAGAAATATTCGACCGAATATGGCGCCAACCAAAAAGCCTTTTCAGGCGAGTTTCAGGAATACAACATTGACTTTAGGCATCCTTTTATCGAAATTGATAGCAACAAATGTATTTTATGCAGCCGCTGCATTCGTATTTGCCGCGAAGTGGTTGGCGCCGGAGCGCTGGGCCTTGTCAATCGTGGGTTTAAAAGCTATGTGGCGCCGGCAATGGATTTGCCTTTGCAGGAAACAAGCTGCGAAAGCTGCGGATTGTGTATCACCGTATGCCCAACAGGAGCGCTAAGCGAAAACTACGACTACAAACCCGGCCCCTTGCCGCTCGATACCATCGAGGCAATTGATATGTTTGGATCGGAAGGCTACGAAATAAACCTGCAGCATTACAAAGGCCGGTTTTATGGCGCTACGTCGCGGAAAGGCGAAATAAATAAGTCGGGTTTAATCAATCGAAGACAGCTCTTTGGCTATCGCTTGTTCAACCGTAATGATCGCATTACTAAGCCATTACTAAAAAAAGACGACAGTTTTATGGAAATTAGTTTCGATGAAGCTTATGCGCTGATTACAGAAAAAATCAAACAAGGAAAACCCGATGAAACGGCCTTTTTTGGTGGGGCACGACTTACCAGCGAAGAGCTTTACCTTATTCAAAAATTGGCAAGGGCAGCTGCAAAAACCAATAACGTAGCCAGTTTTCATTATTTGGGCAGGGGAGAAGGCTATTTTTTCAACTCCAACGAAAATGCCTCTTACTGCGATTTGCGAGGCGCCTCGAAGATCTTTTTTGCCGGCAACGAAATCCATCTCGATCATCCGGTTATCAACCATATCGCTTTCAATACCAAATACAACGAAAATATTGAAATAGTGCTCATTACAACAAATCCCGATAGCAAATTCGGCAAAAAAGCCGATCGGGTAATCGCCGTAAAGAACTATTTCTATTTCATGAAAGCCGTAAATCACTACCTTGTTTTGCACGGCATGTTTGATGGGGATTATATCCGCAAACACACCGAAGATTGGGAGGAATACCGCGAGCAACTGCTTAAATGCAACTTCAATTGGTTGCTAAGCGAGGCCGGAACCGATGCGGAAACCGTAGAAGCTTTTGCCCGTGAGTATTTCAGCGAGATGAACGCCATCATGGTATTTCAAGAAAAAGAACTTTCGGCCAACGCCAGCCTTTCGGTTCATAACATGGCGATGATTGCCGGAAAATTGGGAAAAATAGCCAACGGAGTGCTAGTATTAAAGGAAAAAAACAATGCGCATGGGTTGGTTGATATGGGCATGGACAGCCGCATTGGAGCAGGGGGCGAGCCCATTGGCAACGAAGATTTGCAATACCGCATGGCCTTTAGGTGGAAAACCGATAAGCTGCCCCGCAAATCAAACGACGTTTATGAATTGCTGCAAAAAAAACGCATTAAAACTGCCTTTGTTTTTGGCGAAGACCCGATTGGCTGTGCACTTAATAAGGATGAAACCGACGAAATGCTCAAAGGCATTGATTTTCTTGTGGTGCAAGACCTGTTTCAAACCGAAACTGCCGATCGGGCAAACCTTATTTTGCCGGCCTCTTTTCCGTGGGAAATGGGCGGAAGCTTTACAAACTCGCAACGCAAAATTCAAAAAATTCAGAAACAACTTGATGGGCCGCTCGCGCATACTTCATTTAAACAGTTGACAGAAATTAGCCGGCAACTTGGTTTGACCACGCCCGAATCGCCCGAAGCTGCCCTCAACGAAGCCTTGAGCCTAAGGCCAAATCTGGGCGATTACAAAGAACTGCATTTTGCCTACAAGCAAAACGATAACGCGAAGCGGCAGTTTGCCCATGCTTGCGATATTTTGCTCAAAAGCATCAACGATGACTTTTCGGAGAAATTAGGCTGGAAATACTAAAAGCTTTTGCTTAAAAAAGCCGGTTTTTGCTTTAGAAAATAAAGCCCTGCGCTGTGCAAAATGGGCTAAGCTTTAAATTTGAAAACGCTTCGGGCGCTATTCGGCCGGAATAGCCCCAAAATCTTTTGATTTGTATTATTTTTGCGCATATAATTGACGTGCTTTTGTGAAAAAAGTCAACCTTTACATCCTGAAATCCTACCTTGGGCCTTTCGTTTTAACGTTTTTCATCGCCCTCTTTATTCTGTTGATGCAGTTTTTGTGGAAATACATTGACGACCTAGTGGGCAAAGGCCTCGAAGGCAATATGGTTGTGAGCCTGCTCTTTTATGCCAGCGCTACTTTTGTACCTCTGGCGCTTCCCTTGGCTATTTTGCTCTCGTCGCTGATGACTTTCGGAAATTTTGGCGAGCATTATGAGTTGGTGGCCCTGAAAGCCTCCGGCATTTCTGTGTGGAAGGTAATGCGGCCACTTGTATATTTATCGCTGATTATCAGCATGCTGGCCTTTTTATTTTCGAATAATGTGTTGCCGATTGCCAATTTAAAGTTCCAATCGTTGCTCTACGACATCCGGCAGCAGAAGTTAGCCTTCAACATTAAACCCGGCGAATTTTATAGCGGCATTGACAATTACACCATCCGCGTGGGATCGAAAGACAAAGACGGAAAAACCATTTACGATGTCAAAATTTATGACCATACCGACAGGATGGGCAACATCAAGGTAACGACCGCCAAATCGGGCATTATGGAGCTAAGCCCCGATCAGAAATTTGTAATTTTTACCCTTTTTGACGGATTCAACTACAACGACATCATTAGCACGCGCAATTTTCGCGAAAACAGGCCCTTTGAGCGCAGCAGTTTCAGAGAGCAACGCCTAAAATTCGACCTGACCGAGTTTGACCTCACCCGCACCAAAGAGGAGTTTTTCAAGAATCATTATACCATGCTGAATACCAGGCAGCTTACAAAGTCTATCGACTCGCTGGATAGCCGCTACGAAGAACGGGCAGAAAAGTTTTCGGATGGGATTTTCTATCGCTTTCAGCACCTGGCAACACTCGACACCGTGTTGAAGCCGAAAACCGTGGGCCGTTCTTACGATAAAAAAAACGCCCGGGTAAATTTTTCCGACAGCCTGCATCATGTGGAAACAAAATTTCCTTTGCTCGCAAACTTTTTGCCCGGCGACCAGTTTAATGTACTCGAAATGGCCATCACAGCGGCAAAAGGCAATAAGGATAACATCGAGTTTAACCGGAAAGAGCTTGACCTTCAGGCCGAAAACATCCGAAAACACGAAATTGCCTGGCATAAAAAGTTTACCTTATCCATTGCCTGCCTCATTTTATTTTTTATCGGCGCGCCAATGGGGGCCATCATTCGCAAAGGCGGCCTGGGTTTGCCGGTAGTCATCGCGGTGTTCTTTTTCGTAATCTATCATATTGCCAGCATTACGGGCGAAAAATCGGCAAAAACCGGCGATATGGATGTGATGTTAGGCGTATGGCTTTCTTCGCTTATCCTTTTTCCAATCGGCTTGTTTTTAACTTTCAAGTCAACCACCGACGCTCCGCTTTTGGATGCCGAAAGTTGGAAAAAGTTTTTTGGTAAAATCTTCCGTAAGTCGGGCCAGCTTGAGAATACCATATGAAAAGGATTTTATTTTTATGCAACAAATCGCCCTATCCGGCTCGCGAAGGGGGGCCAATGGCGATGAACAGCCTGATAGAGGGCTTGCTCCGGGCAGGCCATCAGGTGAAAGTGCTGGCTGTAAACAGCAAGAAATACCACGTAAATGAAGCGGATATTCCGGCAGAATATAAACGGGAAACAGGCATTGAACTGGTAGATGTTGACCTGAGGGTGAAACCGCTTGATGCTTTCCTGAACTTGTTTACCGGAGAATCCTATCATGTGCAACGCTTTATCTCTGAGGAGTTTAGAGTAAAACTTATCTCGGTTTTGCAAAGGCAGCAGTTCGATATCATTCAGCTTGAGAGCCTTTTTATGGTGCCTTATGTAAATGATTTGCGTAAATACTGCAAGGCAAAAATTGTGCTTCGCGCCCACAATATCGAGCATCTGATCTGGAAACGTTTGGCCCAGCAATGCCGCAACCCGCTGAAAAAGTATTATTTAGGTCATCTTACCCGCACGCTCCAACGTTACGAAAACAACGCCCTAACCCTTGTTGATGGCATTGCCGCCATTACCCGCAAAGATGCCGCTTTCTTTAGAGGCATTACTGCAACACCCGTAATTGACATCCCGTTTGGCGTGAAAATAAACCCTTTGCCCGATAGCCGCGAATTAAACGGTAAACCGGAGTTTTTCCATATCGGCGCCATGAACTGGATGCCCAACGAGGAGGGAATAAAGTGGTTTTTAGATGAGGTTTGGCCCGAGGTGAACAGCCTTTTCCCCGATGCGCGTTTTCATTTAGCCGGGCGCTTTATGCCCTCGTGGCTAACCAACGACTATAAACCGGGAGTAGTGGTGTGGGGCGAGGTCGAAAGCGCCTCCGAGTTTGTAAACCGTTACCAGGTTTCCATCGTTCCGCTCCTTTCGGGAAGCGGCATCCGCATCAAAATTATTGAAGCCATGGCTGCGGCCAAAGCTGTTATTACCACCGAAATAGGGGCAGAGGGCATTCTTTATCAAAATGAAAAAAACATATTTATTGCCAACACCAAAAATGAGTTTCTTTATGCTATCTCGCGTTGCATGAAGCAGCCCGCGCTATGTAACAAAATCGGACAGCAGGCCAGGCAACTTATTGAGCAGGTGTATGATCAGGAAAAAATTACCGAAAGACTGCTGCTTTTTTACGAACAGCTTCAAAAAAGGGTTGCCTTGAAGTGAGAAAAGATAGCGGGTTTTATAACAAATGCCCTATTAATTGATCAAAATAAGCTAGAGCATAATCATTTTTTTAAAAAGAACTACATCGCCAAACCTATATTAAATTTTCCGGCGTTTGCTTTGCTCATGTTTCAGCCCCCTAAATAATCAGACTTGATTATAGATAAAAATCTATAACTTTATGCTGATGAATAAACGAACATTTACAATCGAAGAAAAGCTTCGCATCATTGCAGAAGCAAAAGAAAAGGGCGTTACTGCCACTATTGAGAAATATGGCATTTACGCGGCTTCCTATTATTCATGGAAGAAGAAGCTGGATCTGATGGGCGAAGAAGGCCTGCAACATGGCATGACCCCGGAACATCAGAAGCGAATTCGCCAATTAGAAAAGGAAAACGCATTACTAAAGCAGCTTTTGGC
>CAYYDS010000131.1:0-8333 GCA_964470665.1 uncultured Lentimicrobiaceae bacterium | reverse complement strand
CACTACAGCCTTGTCGGCACCGGCTTTTAAGATACTTTCTGCCCAATATTCGGCAGCGCGTTGCATATCGGCCTTATGGTCGCTGAGCGAGCTGATTGAAGGGATGCGGATAAGCCCGAAAAGCTCGTCAATAAAACGATCTTTGTGGCTTTCGATGTAAGTTTTAACTTGATCCATAAGTAAGATTTTGATGTTTCGTGCTGTAAAAATAAATAAAAAAGGCTTGTAGAAGGCTCCTAAAGCTGAATTATTACTTTCAGTACCCATTGCATGTGAAACCGATAGGAATATACCCTAATTTTGACCGCTGATTGGGCGCTGTTTTTCAGGCCTATCGCAAAAAAAACATACTCCCCCATGTTGGAAACCTTGCATCAGGGCTATTTTGTGCTTTTTGTCATCCTCAGCTTTGGCCTGATGGCAGGCGGGCTGAAATATAAAGGCTTCTCGCTCGATTCGTCGGCAGTTATTTTTGTGGCCATGCTTTTAGGTCACTTTGGCTATACCGTTCCTTCTGTTTTTCAAACACTTGGCCTTCTGCTTTTTATTTTTACCATTGGCATTCAGGCAGGGCCGGGTTTTTTGGATGCCGTGCTGCGCTATGGCAAACAGCTTGTTTCCATCGGTTTTGTTGTAATCAGCATGGCTGCTTTGCTCACATTCCTCGCCATACGTTACCTCCACATTCCGGTTGATATGGGAGTGGGCTTGTTCAACGGGGCGCTCACCAGCACGCCGGGTTTGGCTGCCGCCGTGGAGGCTACCGGATCGCCGGTAACTGCCGTAGGATACGGCATTGCTTATCCGGCGGGTGTGATTCTCGTCATCCTTTTTGTTCAAATAGTGCCGCGTTGGTTCAAGGTTGACCTCCAAAATGAAGAAAAAGACTATCTGGCTCATCTGCACGAAGAAAATCCGGAGCTAAGCAACAGGGTTTTGAAAATTACAAATGCGAACATTCACGGCAAGTTCATCAAAGATATTGACATCCGGCGCATAACGGGAGGCGTTATTTCACGCGTCAGCCACGAGGATAATGTGGTTGCACCATCGGCCGAAACCCGCCTCTTTCTGGGCGACTTTATAAAAGTAGTGGGTGATGAAGCTGCGCTGGCGCGGATGGAACTGCTGCTTGGCGAAGCCGTACATCTCGACCTCCCTTTCGATGGGCGATATACCGTAAGCTGGGTGCTGGTAACCAATAAGAAAGTGGTGAGCAAAAGCATTCGCGAACTCAACCTAACGGCCTACAATGCCACCATCACCCGCATACGCCGAAGCGGTATTGACTTGAAACCTATGCCACACAGCAAATTGCGTTTTGGCGATAAGCTGCTGATTTCTGGCTCAAGCCAGGAAATTCAAGAGGTGATGCGCCTGATGGGTAACGATGAAAAACGCCTCTCCGAAACCAACTTCTTACCCATTTCGCTTGGCGTTGTCTTAGGCATTTTGCTTGGTTCAATCAGTATCCCCATTGGCAATTGGTTTAATTTCAGCCTTGGATTAACCGGCGGCGTACTTACTACAGCTTTGATATTAAGTAACTTAGGACGTACAGGACCCATTTTATGGTCAATGTCAGGAAGCGGAAACCAGCTTTTGCGCAAATTAGGCTTATTGCTCTTTATGGCCAGCGTTGGCACCAGCGCAGGCAGCGAAATCGGGAATGCTTTGGCCGGAAACGGAATGCAGCTTATCCTTATTGGCATTGTCATCACCACATTACCGATGCTGGCAGGTTTGGCAATTGGGCATTGGGGCTTAAAAATGAACTTTTTAAGTTTGATGGGGGTTATCACCGGAGCCATGACAAGCACTCCAGGCCTGGCAGCTATTGATAGCAAAACCGAAAGCGAGGCTCCCTCGGTAGGCTATGCCACCGTTTACCCGACAGCCTTGGTGCTGATGATCATTTTTTCGCAATTGCTTTCGATGATCAGATAATGGGAATCGCTTTTTTTAATTTATATGAAATTTGAAAAAGCAAAAGGATCGTATCTTATCCCTTCTTCACCTTTTCTAAGCTTCTGACAATCATTTCAACAGCACGGTCAATGGTTTCTTTTTTCGTTCGAAATGCCAGTATGGCTATTCGGATTACAAAACGCCCGTTTATATTGGAAGAGCTCAGAAAAACCGAGCCGTCGGCGTGAATCTCGTCCATCAGTTGCCGGTTTTTTTCGTCGGCATTGGCTTCGAAAGGATACCAGAAATAACTGACCGATAAATCGGGTTCGGGGCCAAGGCAAAAGCCCTGTTGTTTCAATTGCTGCCTGAAATAAGTTGTAAGCAGCAGTTTTTCTTCAAGGCAGGCTTCAAAAGGCTCTAAACCATGCAGTTGCAATGGCAGCCACACCCGCAATCCTCTAAAATGTTTTGTTAGCTCGGGCGAAAGATTGGCCGAGCTCCTGAGCATCTCTTCATGCGCGCTGTCTTGCATGTAATTGGCGGTATAATAATGCGAATAAAGCATCGCCTGCGGATTTCTAATGAGCACAGCGCCAACGCCATAGGGTAAAAACAAGCCTTTGTGAGGGTCAACAATCAGCGAATCGGCTTTTTCAATTCCTTTAAACAAATGCTTTTTGGATGTCAGAATAAAAAATCCGCCATAGGCGGCATCCACATGAAACCAGAGTTTATTTTTATGCGTGATATCGGCAATCTCGTCCAAAGGGTCAACGGCGCCTGTGTCGGTAGTGCCGGCAGTGGCAATCACTAAAAAGGGGATTAAGCCTTTAGAGGTATCGCTTTCGATCTGTGCTGCCAAGGCCTTGGGGAGCATTCTGTGGTGGTCGTCCATCTCAACAGTGCGAATAATCACGTCTTCGAGGCCGATAATCCGCAAGGCCTTTTGTGTGGAATGATGCACCTGTCCGCTCAGGTAAACCACACTTTTGGGTACTTTTTCGTTTTTCACGCCATAGTGATCGCGGGCTGCCGTTAGCGCAATCTGGGTGGAAACCGATCCCCCCGACGAGAGGCTTCCAACGCCGCTTTCGGGGAAAGAAAATACTTTTTTCAACCACTGAATCACTTCGCTCTCGATGGCCGCAGCTCCGGGCGAAGCATAATAAACGCTGGCATACGGGTTTGTAACGGCGGCAATAAAATCGGCTAAGGCTGCCGAAAAAACACCCCCTCCGGGTATGTATCCCAAATGCGTTCCGGCCGCAGCATTGATGCCTGTTTCAACCACCTCTTTCTGGTAGGTTTCTAAAAGTGCAGAAAGCGAATTTTTTGAATCGGATATCCGTAAATCGCCGTTCTTTCTGGAATAATATCCTCTCACCTCGGGCAGCCCATTGATGAAGTGATTGAGGTAGTCGCCCACTTGCTGAAGCATTTGCTGCCTCTCGGTTTCAGGCAGGTCGAGCCGGCTGCTTATGACCTGATATTCAGTTAGTTTCTTAATGAGTAAGTCATTATCCGTCATGATAAGGTATTTTAGTGTATTCTTAAATCATCGAACATTTTTGCCGAAGATTATCCGGGTAAAATTAGCCTTTTTTGAGAGGCAGCGCACCTTTCGGGCTGTCAAACCAATTTTCGGTTTTATCCATAAAGTAAACGACAACTCTGAGCAGAATTAAGGAGCGTTTGATGCATGAGCGCAGCAAAAAAGCGTTTGCTTTTGCGCTGTTATTTCAGTTGTAGCACGATTACGGTGTCCGGTTCTTCCCATTCTACGCCTTCGGTATAAATAAAAAGGCCTTCGGGCTGCTGCTTAAATCTGATTTTCTGTTTGGTATCAAACAAATAAGCTTGCGTCACTTTTTCTTTAAGATCGGGTAGAAATATCGCTTTTTTGCCGTTTGGGTGAAGAATATGCACATATGCCGTATTCTTTTTTGCAGTTACAACACCCCAGTCCTGCGCTTCAATCAGTTTTCCGCGTGTTCCGTAAATCGTTTCGCCGTAACGGCCAAGCCAGTTGCCGATAAGCCTGAGGGTATCTGTAAACTCTGTGCCGATGGTTCCGTCGGGTTTCGGGCCAACATTGAGCAGCAGATTGGCATTGCGTCCGGCAGCGTTTACCAAAAAGTGAATCAGCGTGTGGGCCGACTTATAATTATCATCGGTAATATTAAATCCCCAAGAATGATTCATTGTTTCGCAGCTTTCTAACGGAAGTTCGTCAGATGCTTTTTGAAAACTGAAGCCACTTTTGTTTTGCCCCGGCAGATCGCGTTCAAACATTTGGAAATCTTCGCCCGGAAACGGTTCTAAATGGTGGTTATTGCCAATGAGGCATGCCGGCTGCAAATTATGGATGTGGCCATAAAGCTCGTCGTACTTCCAATCAATGCGCGAACTCATGTCGGCGCTGCCTTCTACATTGGTTTGATCCCAGTGCCCATCAAACCATATCGAAAGCACATCGCCATAATTGGTTAAGAGTTCGCTGAGCTGGTTTTTCATAAACTGCAGATAAGCCTCATAATCACCCTTGCCGCTTCGGCCTGTTTTCTGGCCGGTGCGTGCCGTTTCGTGAGGGTAATCATCACGATACCAATCGGTTTGCGAGTAATATAGCCCTAAGCGGATGCCCTGTTCGCGACATTCGTCGGCCAACATTTTCAACACATCTTTGCCATAAGGGGTATTCGTAATTTTCCAGTCGGAATACTGTGTATCCCAATTGGAAAAGCCGTCGTGATGTCGCGTAACAAATATGATATACTTCATTCCGGCATTTTTAGCCGTCGAAACCCAGGTTTTTGCATCAAAATGCGAAGGATAAAAGGCTTCCTGCAACACCTGATAGCGGTTTTTGTGGATGTTGCGGTTGTTCATGATCCACTCTCCGGAACCCAACAAGCTCGATGGCCCCCAGTGAATAAACATCCCGAATTTCATATCCTGAAACTGAGCGCGGTTTATACGATTCGATTCTGAAGGTTGGTAATCCTGGGCTGCAACAAGTTTTGCAACAATAACAAAGAGCAATACCAAATAACTACGTTTCATGTTTTAATAATGGTTTTGGAAATTAAATACAAAAATGATTCTTTATTTAAGTCGCAAATTTAAGCTTTTAAACCTTGCCGAAACCAAACGGCAAAGCGTTCATATTTTCAACAAATTATCGGTTTAACAATAAAATACGGAAGGTATAGCAGCTTGCTTTTGTTTGGAAAATCACTTCGCAAATTTGCTTATTTTTCTTTGATGAAAGCCCTAAGGTATTTATCAATATAAAGTTGTTTTTCAGCCGATTTATACTGTTGGATGTAGCGTGGATGCTCGAGTATGGTCATTTTTTCGAAAAAATGTTGTTCTTTGTTTAAAAGTTCAATAAAACCTGCATTTTTTTTACCCAATACAAACACCTCACGATCGTCTAATCCCAATTCGAAAAGGCTTTTCAGGTTTTCGGCCATAAAATGCTTTAGGCTTTCAAATAGGTTTTTGTCGTCGTAATAATTGGCATTCACTGTGCTGTTTCCTTTCTGATACCTAAGCAAGGCCAAAGGGAAAGGCGAATTGATGTAAAACTGCCCATAAAAAGAATCGGCGCCTCCAAACTGAGCAATCATATCATACACAAAAACAGATGAAACTTCATGTGTATGAACACTTTGCATTTCGATACCACAAACGCTTTGCAGCCTTTTGGTATCGGTAAACGGAACGCCGGTTGCGCCTGCGCCATGCCTGCCCGGGTTGATGCCGATGATAAATCGCCGCTGATTGCAATCGCTGTAATATTTTCGGTAAAACTGCTCCATCACCAGCATCGCTTCGGGGTTTTGCTCAAAGGGGTTCAATACGCTAAAACCTTTTGGAAGTTCACCTTTAAAAGTGAGCTTTTGGTTGAAATCTATCATTTTATCCGCAAAATATTCTGATTTAGGCATCGCATTTTCATTTTAAAAGGCAAAAATAAGGAAGTATGCCGGCATCCATCCTGTTTTGGCAAACGAGATTCGGTTTTGTAAAAATCAGGCAGATGAAAAATGCCGGATTTAGGCTTTTCCGGACTATTTTCTCTGAACAAAGCCGCCCGTTTTTTGTTTCCTTTTATAGCATAATTTAACGTTAGACAAGCCTTGAAAATGGAAGCAAAAAAAATGGTAATCGTTGTAGGGGGCGGTTTTGCGGGAATCAACCTCGTAAAACATTTAGATGAAAAACTTTTTGAAGTCATACTGTTTGACAGGCTCAACCATCATCAGTTTCAGCCATTGTTTTATCAGGTGGCCACCTCTCAAATTGAGCCATCGAGCATTTCGTTTCCGCTTCGCCATATATTTAAAGGTAAAAAGAATGTGCGTATCCGCCTGGCCGAAGTTCTTTCTGTTGACGTTGAAGGCCATAAAATTCAAACCAGTATTGGAGAATATGCCTACGATTATTTAATATTGGCAATGGGCTGCAAGACCAATTTTTTTGGCAATCAAGGTATTGAAAGTCATGCTTTAACGCTTAAAACCACATACGAAGCTATTGGCATCCGTAATCACATTCTGTTCACATTCGAAAAGATCATTTCGGCCAACGAAAGCGAAAAAGAAGCGCTCTCAAATCTCATTATTGTTGGGGCCGGCCCAACGGGCGTTGAACTGGCAGGCGCCTTTGCCGAAATTAAAAAAAATGTGCTTCCTGAAGATTATCCCAGAATTGATTTTGCAAAATTCAGAATTGTACTTATCGAAGGCAGCAAGAACACCTTAAATAATATGAGT
The DNA here is from genome assembly GCA_964470665.1 of uncultured Lentimicrobiaceae bacterium. Lineage (GTDB taxonomy): Bacteria > Bacteroidota > Bacteroidia > Bacteroidales > F082 > JALNZU01. The sequence continues at coordinate 1,641 of CAYYDS010000131.1, read as the reverse complement.
GCAAAGGCCAGGGCAAAATCGCTCAATTATCTTCAAAAAATGGGCGTTGAAATCATGACAGAAACCATGGTTACCCATTACGACGGCGAAAGCCTTACACTCAGCAACGGTAATACACTCAAAACCAAGAGCCTCATTTGGGCAGCCGGCGTAACGGCCAATACGATTGAGGGTTTGCCCAAAAGTTGCCTTGCCCCCGGCGGCAGGGTAAAAGTTGACCGCATAAGCCGGCCCATTGGCTGCAAAAACAACATCTTTGTAGTGGGCGATATGGCTTTGATGGAAACACCCAAATATCCAAAAGGGCATCCCCAGTTGGCCAATGTGGCTATCAATCAGGCGCTCAACCTTGCGCGCAATATGAAAAAAATGGCCTTGGGCAAAGCTGTTACCGAATACGAATACCGCGATTTGGGCGCCATGGCCACTGTTGGCCGCAACAAAGCAATTGTTGACCTTCCATGGCTCAAATTTTCCGGATTTCCGGCCTGGGTAGTCTGGATGTTTCTGCATCTCATGCTTATTCTAAGTGTACGCAACAAACTCATTATCTTCATCAACTGGGCATGGGCTTATATCACCAAAGATTCGGCTTTGCGACTTATTTTAAAACAAAACAAATAAGCATTATTTTCAACAGGCCGTTCCAAAAGTTATAAAAACGTACATTTGCGCATTAATAAGCTCATATTTTGAACTTTACCGACTTTTCTTTTGCCGATGCCGTGATGGAAGGTATCGAAGCCATGGGTTACGAAAGGCCCAGCCCTATTCAGGAACAGGCTATTCCTCTTATCCTTCAGGGCAACGATCTGATTGCCTGTGCACAAACCGGCACTGGAAAGACGGCTGCTTTTTTACTCCCCGTCATTCATCGCTTACTTACCGAGCCACGTAAAAGCGACAGTATAAAAGCGCTCATTGTTGCTCCCACCCGCGAATTGGCCATCCAGATTGACCAGCAACTGCAAGGGTTTGCTTATTTTGCGGGCATTAGCAGCATTGCGGTTTATGGGGGAGGCACCGGTGCCGGTTTCGATCAGGAAAAGCGAGCGCTGCAACAAGGGGCACAAGTTATTATTGCCACACCGGGCAGGCTCATCTCACACTTAAGCATGGGTTATGTAGATTTTTCGAACCTGAAATACCTTATTTTAGATGAAGCCGACCGAATGCTCGACATGGGCTTTTTGCCCGATATCTCGCGCATTATCAGCTTCTTACCCTCACAACGGCAAACCTTGCTCTTTTCGGCAACCATGCCCGAAGGCATCCGCAGGCTAACAGAAAAAATTCTCATTGCGCCACATCAAATCAATCTTGCTGTTTCAAAACCTGCCGAAAACGTATTACAGGCAGCCTATTTGGTGCACGAAAACCAAAAAGTTGCACTTGTCGAATCGCTTATTCAAGGCAAAGAGCTGCCGCTGATCCTTATTTTTGGCTCAACCAAAGCCGGAGTGAAAGAGCTTGAAAGCGCGCTTCGCCGAAAAAAAATGAATGTTAGCGCCATACATTCCGATCTTGAACAGGAACAACGCATCGAAGTGATGAACCGCTTCAAAGCCGGGGCCTTGCAAATTCTCGTAGCCACAGATATCGTATCGCGCGGCATTGATGTGGACGATATAAGCCTGGTAA
>CAYYDS010000130.1:5540-8549 GCA_964470665.1 uncultured Lentimicrobiaceae bacterium | reverse complement strand
CGGGGCTCACCACCGAAATCTGGAACGGCCATCAACTAAAAAAATCGTGGTATTATGTAAATGCAATGAGCAGGCAATTGGCAAATACCCGCTTTAATTCGGTAAAAAATTCGGGGCAAAATGATGTTTCGGTTTACGCTTTCAGCTCGGCTACAGCCGACACCATCGTTTATGCCGTTTGGTGCCCCACCTCTGAAAACCGGATAGTTGAAAATTTTCAACTTAAAACAGGCTCTTCTACTGACATTCAAATGATTATACCAACTTTTGGTATTGACGGAGGCCAAATCACCGCATTGAGCCCGGTTAATGGCAAAGTAAGTTTCAGGGTTAGCGAACGGCCGGTTTTTATTCGTACTACCGGCAATAAAAAGGTAAAAATAAGCGGCAATCTTCGCTATTTCAACCAGCAGGCCACTCCCCTGCCTGCCGAAGCCGGCAATTTTCAGCTCGCGCTTTTGGATGCCGACAGCCTGCCGCTAACCGACACCATTAGCCCACAACACATTGGCAACAATTGGATTTTTAGCTTTTCGCCAATAAACCCCGACAGTTTGGCTTTTATAAAACTCTGGGAAGACAGTCCGAACGGCCAATTATCCGGCACATGGCTTTGGAACAACTGGAAAAGCATAAGTGCATTAGATGCTTTGCTCATTAGCTATTTAGCCACAAAGAATCCCTTAATTGAGCAGCTCGAACACATTCCACAAGCCAGCGAGCCATCCGATTTTATCTTTCGAGTGGCCGATATTTCCAACAACGAAATCCTCAGTAGCCTCGACATTCTTATGCTGCTCTATCGCACCATCGGGCAGCCGGGCATGAGCCCTTTTCCGGGTGGGAGGCATAACTTTATACTCGGCGGCAATTTCGATAGCGACTTAGATTTCAACATTTTCCCCGAATCTCCGGCCTTCATTTTCGAATCTACAGCTTCATACCAGGCCACAACGCCGGCCCGAGAGCTGTTTTACCTTTGTCCGTTTGCCCCTGAGCTGCAAGGCGAAAAGTTTTTAAACATCTATTTTGCTGTGGCCGGCGATCTAAACCTTTCGGCCGGACTTTAACTTTGAGAGATTTTGCCCGTTGCCTTACTCATTTTACCGCAAACTTTAGAACTTAGAAAGAGTACAACAAATCCTGCTTACCTTCGCAATCTCAAACCAAAATATCTTGAATACCATGAAAAAGACCTGTTTATTCAGCCTGATTCTGTTTTTGTTTTCGCAATTTGCAACGCTAAATCTCGCGGCGCAAACTGCCGATTCGCCGGCACTTATTGGCTCTAAGGAATTAAAACTCGAAAAAGACCGCCTGACGCCCGAACTATTATGGTCAATGGGGCGTTTGGGCGAAGTGGCCGTTTCGCCCGACGGCAACCATATCTTATTCGTTATCACCTACTTTGATGCGGGCGAGAATAAATCAAACTCCGAACTTTTTACCCTAAAAACCGATGGCAGCGATTTTCGTCAGATTAGCTTTACAAGCTGGGGCGAATACAACCCACGCTGGAGGCCTGATGGCAAAAAGATCGCTTTTATGTCGGCCGAGTCGGGAAGCATGCAACTCTGGGAAGCCAATGCCGACGGCAGCAACCGAGTTAGAATCAGCAATATAGAAGGTGGCATTGGCGGTTTTGACTATTCGCCCGATCAAAAAAAGGTGCTCTTTATATCGGACATTGAGAAACCTTCGTTGGTAAAAGAACGCTATCCCGACCTCACGAAAACAAGCGGACGCCTCAACAACGACCTGATGTATCGTCACTGGGATCAATGGGTTGATTCCTATACACACCCCTTTGTGGCCGACTACGACGGCAAACAATTGCTCAACATCCGCGATATCATGCAGGGCGAAGAATGGGAATCGCCGGTGCGGCCTTTTGGCGGAATGGAGCAACTCAGCTGGTCGCCCGACAGCAAATCAATTGTTTACACCGCACGAAAACTCAAGGGAAAAGAATACAGCTTCTCAACCAATACCGACCTTTACCGCTACAACATCGAAAACGGCAAAACCGACAATCTTACCAAAGGCATGATGGGATACGATATGAACCCCGTTTTTTCGCCCGATGGAAGTTTTTTGGCCTGGGAAAGTATGGAGCGTGATGGCTATGAAGCCGATAAAATAAGGCTGTTTGTGATGAATATGGCCACTGGCGAAAAAAAATACCTCACCAGCAATTTCGATCAAAACGTGCAAGGCCTGACATGGTCGGCCGATGGTAAAAAAATCTATTTCGTAAGCAACCACCATGCTCTCGATCAAATATACAGCATCGAAACAGCAAATTCGAAAATCAAAAAAATTACCGAAGGGCAGCACGATTATACGAGCGTAATGCTGGCCGGCAAACAACTTATTGGCGCAAGAATGTCAATGTTGTCGCCTGCCGAACTTTTCCGCATCGAAGAAGTTAGCGGCAAGCAGCAACAACTCACCCATATCAACACCAATCTGCTGGAGCAGCTTAGCCTTGGCAAAGCAGAAGCGCGCTGGATTGCCACAACCGACGGAAAACAAATGCTCGTTTGGGTAATCTATCCGCCTCATTTCGATGCCAATAAAAAATACCCCGCCCTGCTTTATTGCCAGGGAGGCCCGCAAAGCACTGTCAGCCAATTTTGGTCGTTCAGATGGAACTTCCAGATGATGGCAGCCAACGACTACATCATTGTCGCGCCCAACCGGCGTGGACTGCCGGGCTTCGGACAGGAATGGCTCGAACAGATCAGCGGCGACTACGGCGGGCAAAACATGAAAGATTACCTGAGCGCCATTGATGCCGTTGCAAAAGAACCCTTTGTTGATGCAAACCGTTTAGGAGCCGTGGGCGCATCCTATGGCGGTTTTTCGGTATATTGGTTAGCCGGTCATCACAACAAGCGCTTCAAAGCTTTCATTGCCCACGATGGAATGTTCAACCTCGAACAGCAATACCTCGAAACCGAAGAAAACTGGTTTACCAACTGGGATCTCGGCGGGCCATACTGGGAC
>CAYYDS010000130.1:0-5530 GCA_964470665.1 uncultured Lentimicrobiaceae bacterium | reverse complement strand
AAAATAAAACAGCACAATGGTCATACGAAAACTCACCCCACCGCTTTGTTCAAAATTGGGATACGCCCCTATTGGTCATTCACAGCGAGCTCGACTACCGCATCGTTGCCTCACAGGGAATGGCCGCCTATAACGCTGCCCTCATGCGCGGAATACCTGCCGAATACCTCTATTTTCCCAACGAAAACCACTGGGTGCTGAAACCACAAAACGGAATACTCTGGCAACGCACCTTCTTCAACTGGCTCGATCGCTGGCTGAAATAAACAATTGCTGCACTATTCTCAAAAGAGGCTGTCTCAAAAAAGGCAGCCTCTTTTTTTAAAAAAAACCAGCTGTGTCTTGACAAGAACAATCGAAATGATTAGTTTAACGACGTAATTTTTGATTATTTTTTAATCAAACACATCGTTTGTAATTCCACATCAACGTCTAAGCTACTTTTGGTTATGTATCTAAACAATCACAGCTATTACAGTTTGCGCTACGGAACCATTCCGCCCGAAAAACTTATTGAGATGGCCGTATCGGCAGGCATTGGCACCCTGGCGCTTACTGACATAAACAACACCATGGGGATAGTGGGTTTTGTGAAAGAATGCCGTCGCAACGGCATAAAACCCATTGCCGGAGCCGAGTTTCGCAATGGCGACAGGCTGATGTTTACGATTTTAGCCAAGAACAATGCCGGTTTTTGCAAGTTGAACGAGTTGCTAAGCCTTCACAACTTCGAGGGCACCCCCTATCCCGAAACGCCGCCGGCAACAGAGAATGTGATAATTGTATATCCTTTTGGGAGCAAAAAAAAACCGCAGCTTGGCCCAAACGAATACATTGGCGTAAGGCTTTCGCAGGTGTCGCGGCTGCTCGCTTCTGATTGGCGTTTTCATCAGGAAAAATTGCTGCTTATGCAGCCGGTAAGCTTTTCGGGCGAGCACGACTGGTACATCCACAAAAACCTCCGCGCCATTGATCACAACACCTTGCTCAGCAAGCTCAAAGCCGGCCAATACGCGCCTCCCGACGAGGTGATGCTTCCGCCCGAACGCCTTAGGGCAGCCTTTGTGCTTTTTCCCGAATTACTCGAAAACACACGCAAAATAGAAGATGAGTGCGGGATTGACTTTGATTTTTCGACACTTAAAAACCGAAAAACCTTTACCGGCAACAGCGACGACGACCGGAAACTCCTGCGCAAGCTTGCGCTCGATGGAATGAAATACCGCTATGGCTCGAAGCACAGCCCTGCTCTCAGGCGTATCGAAGACGAGCTGAAAATCATTGACAGCTTAGGTTTTTCGGCATATTTTCTCATCACCTGGGATGTGATTCGCTACTCCATGTCGCGCGGGTTTTACCATGTAGGCCGTGGCAGCGGGGCCAACAGTATTGTGGCTTTCTGCCTCAGAATCACCGATGTTGACCCCATCGAACTCGACCTCTATTTCGAGCGTTTTCTAAACCCCAAACGCAGCAGCCCACCCGATTTCGACATTGATTACTCCTGGAAAGAACGCGACGAAGTGATTGATTACATTTTTAAACGCTACGGGCACAAACATACCGCCTTGCTGGGCACCATTTCCACCTTCAGAGGCAGGTCTATTTACCGCGAACTGGGCAAGGTGCACGGGCTACCCAAAGCCGAAATAGACGAACTGGCCAACAATCCAAACGAATATTATTCGCTCAACAAACACACCCGCCACATCCACGAGCTGGCCAGCCACATCCTCGATTTTCCAAACCAACGCAGCATTCACGCCGGTGGCATCCTTATTTCTGAAGAACCCATAAACCATTATGTGGCTCTCGATATGCCTCCAAAAGGATTTCCTACCACACAGTGGGATATGGTGGTGGCCGAAGAGCTGGGATTTGAAAAGCTCGACATCCTGAGCCAGCGCGGCATTGGGCACATTAACGAGGCTGTCAGGATTATCCGGCAAAACCAAGGTGTAGCCATTGACATGCGCCAGATAGCGCTTTTTAAGCAAGACAACAAGGTAAAAGACCAACTAAGGCGCGCCGAAACGAACGGCTGTTTTTATATCGAAAGCCCGGCCATGCGCGGGCTCTTACGTAAACTCCGCTGCGACAACTACCTCAGCTTAGTGGCGGCAAGCTCCATCATTCGCCCCGGTGTGGCCAAGTCGGGCATGATGCGCGAATACATCCGCCGTTTCCACCAGCCCCACAACTTCAGTTATATCCATCCGGTGATGGAGCAGCAGTTGAAAGAAACTTACGGCCTGATGGTGTATCAGGAAGATGTGCTAAAGGTGTGCCATCATTTTGCCGGCCTCGATCTGGCCGATGCCGACGTGCTGCGCCGCATCATGAGCGGCAAGAAAAAACGAAAAAACGAGTTTGACGAAATCGTTCAGCGCTTTTTCGACAACTGCAACGGCAAAGGCTATCCCGAGGCCATCACCAAGGAAGTATGGCGGCAGATTGAGTCGTTTGCCGGCTACTCATTTTCCAAAGCACACTCGGCCAGTTATGCAGTAGAAAGTTTTCAAAGCCTCTACCTCAAAGCCCACTTTCCGCTCGAGTTTCAGGTGGCCGTCATCAATAATTTCGGTGGCTTTTACAATAGCTGGGTGTATTTCGACGAGCTGAAACGGCAGGGAGGCGAGCTGCTGCTGCCTTGCGTAAATCACAGCCACTACCTCACATCCATCAACGGAAATAAAATCCATATCGGCTTTATCCATCTTCAAGGGCTCGAAGAAAATTTTTCTCAAAACATTGTAGCCGAACGCGAAAGAGGAGGTAAATTCGGGGGGCTGCACGATTTTATTGACCGCCTGAAGCCGGACATCGCGCAGCTTGTGCTGCTTATCCGCTCGGGGGCGTTTTCGTTTACAAGCCAACCCAAGCCGGGGCTGCTTTGGGAAGCCCACCTCTATCGTAAAAAAAGCCGCAGCAGCGATACCACAACCATGCTGTTCAAAGAAGAAGCGCAGCGATACCGCCTGCCAGTCTTCGAAAATAAACACATCGAAGATGCTTACGACGAAATTGAACTGTTGGGGTTTCCGGTTTCGATGAGCGACTTCGACATATTGCAAACCTCCTTTCGGGGCGAGGTGATGGCCGGCAATATGATAGACTATATCGGACAAAAAAAGCGGATGTTAGGAAAACTCGTTACCGTGAAATATGTAAAAACCGTGAAAGGCGAGCTGATGCACTTTGGCACATTTGCTGACGCCGGCGGCGAGCTTTTCGACACCGTTCACTTTCCGCCCACGCTAAAAAACTATCCGTTTCAGGGTTCAGGTATTTACCTGATCTTGGGGAAAATAGTGGAAGAATTCGGCTACCCAACGCTGGAAGTGGACAAAATGGCCCGCATGCCTTTAAAACCCAACCCAAGAGGCTAAAGCCTGCGTTTAATATTACATAATGAGGTACTGTCAGCAGAAAACAATATCTTTGTTCCTATTTTTCTTAAAATCAGTGCGAGATATGCAATTCAATTCATTTCGAAAAGTCATTTTACTCCTCTTTGCAGGAACGTTTTCAGCCTCGATATCCCTTCAGGCACAAATACCTTCCGGCTACTATGATGGAGCAACCGGCACAGGCGCCACGCTCAAAACGCAATTGTACAATATAATAAAAAACCATACCACAATCAGTTACGAAGGGCTGTATAATTGCTATAAAACCACCGATGATGTTGGCGATCTTGGCGTTTATGTGTGGGACATTTACAGCGACATTCCCGGCCCCACTCCCGAGCCTTATCTTTATACTTTCAATAAAACCTGCGGCACCTACAACAGCGAAGGCGACTGCTACAACCGCGAACACTCGTTTCCGCAAAGCTGGTTTGGAGGCGGATCGCCCATGAAAAGCGACCTCTTTCACGTGATTCCAACCGATGGCTACGTAAACAACCGCCGAAGCAACTACGCCTACGGCGAAGTGAACAATGCCAGTTGGACTTCGCTCAACGGCAGCAAAGTAGGCAGCAGCAAGGTGGCCGGATACAGCGGAACCGTGTTCGAGCCCATTGACGAATATAAAGGCGATATAGCACGCTCCTACTTCTATATGGCCACACGCTACGAAAACAATTTCAAAAGCTGGAGCAGCCCCATGCTAAACAAAACTTCCTATCCGGGCTTCACTGCATGGGCGCTCACCATGCTGCTCAAATGGCACAACGACGACCCCGTTTCGGAAAGAGAAATAAACCGCAACAATGCCGTTTACGCTTACCAAAACAACCGCAACCCCTTTATTGATCACCCGGAATATGTTAATTTGATTTGGGGAGGAGGCGCAAGCCTTGCCGAAGAACCCGAAGCACATGCCACCTATTTCAGCGGAAGCACCATCAGCCTGCAATGGACCGACGCCACCGGCGAACAACTGCCCGATGCCTACCTCATACGCATGAGCGCCACAGGTTTCGGCGATATTGCCGATCCTACCGATGATGTGGAGGTGATTGACGACCTTATGAACAGAAATGTGCTCTACGGAGTGCAAAAAGCCGCCTTTGGCGAATTAGAAGCCGGCGCAACCTATTATTTCAAAATATTCCCTTATACCGGCTCAGGCATCTCCATCAACTACAAAACCGATGGCGCATTGCAAGTGAGCGCAATGGCAAAATAAAAACAACTCAATTACCCGCTGTTTTATATCATACTGTTTACGATGAAAGTATCCTTTTTACACAAAATAAGCCTGGCCTTATTGCTCCTGATGGCAGGAAATTTGAAACTGTGGAGCCAAACAAAAACCTATACCCTCGTTACTTCCAACAGCGAATTGGTAGCCGGAAACAAATATTTAGTGGTTGGTGCTAAGAGTAATTCTGATTGGTACGCCCTCGGGCTTCAAAATACTAACAACCGGGCAGCAGTAAGAATCACAATGTCGGGCAATTCGATAACAACAACCCCTGCTACCGCAACAGGCGATGCAAAACCTTTCGAGATTACCTTAGGCGGCAGCGCCGGCGCATACACCCTCTACGATGCCGTGAATAACGGTTATCTGTATGCTCCGGGTGCCAACTCCAATAATTATCTAAAACTCTCAGGCACAGCAATAAACTGGACGATTATAGTAGCTGCCGACGGAAAAGCAGCAGTACAAGACATCCAAAGTTCTGGAAATCGAACTATCCTTAGGTTTAATAGTACAAATAACCCTCCCTTATTTTCCTGCTATGCAAGCGGACAGAACGATGTATATCTCTACCGCGAAAACAATCCATCGCCAAGCCTCAATGTTAGTCCGGCCTCGCTGGGCGGTTTCAGCTATTTGTTTGGCAATGGGCCTTCCGCAGCCCAATCGTTTAGCGTAAGCGGAAGCAACCTCACAGCTGATATCAGCCTGAATATCTTCGACAGTTATGAACTCTCGCTATCCCAAGCGGGCACATACAGCAAAAGCCTCAGCCTGCCTCAAACAGGCGGAACGGTTAGCGCAACCACTATTTGGGTTCGATTGGAACAAGATCTCGAAGCCGGCAACTATTCAAGCGTTGTTGAAATTAGCTCGA
>CAYYDS010000129.1:5836-8587 GCA_964470665.1 uncultured Lentimicrobiaceae bacterium | reverse complement strand
TCGGGGTGGTTATGGTGGCTATGGCTATGGCTATGGCTACGGTTACGGCTACGGCTATGGCTACGGCTACGGCTATGGCTACGGCTATTACAATGAGGATGCTGAAGAAAAGAAGATAGGCTTTTTCAAGCGATTGCTGAATAAGATTTAACAGCGGTTTGTGATTCATTTTTATGGCAGGCGTAACAAGAGAAAAGCAATGGTTTGCACTTTATACCCGTGCCAGAGCCGAGAAAAAGGTTTTTGACGAACTTCAAAAGGTGGGAATCGCAGCATTTTTGCCTCTGATAAAGAAAGAGAGAAAGTGGTCTGATCGTAAAAAAATCATAGATGCACCGCTCTTCAACTCCTATGTGTTTGTAAGTGTTGATGTGCACGACTATTATCAGGCGCTTAATGTGTATGGGGCAGTAAGGTTTGTTACCTTCGAAGGCAAGCCGGTGCCCATACCCGAAAAACAAATTCAGGCCATCAGACGCTATATTGACGATCCATTAAGTGCTGATGACCAGGCGGCTGTGCTCGAAACGGGGCAAATGGTAACCATCAAATCGGGCCCAATGGAAGGGCTTATAGGCCAGCTCGTTGGTTTCAGAAACAAGACTCGTCTTATGGTGCATATTGATGCGGTAGGACAAACAATTTGCGTCCACATTGAGCGATCAAAAGTAAAACCGATTGAGCCACTGGCTTCAAAGAATCATTAAGTTAAAAAAAACAATTATGGAAACGCTGTTCGCAAAGAAAATATTGGTTACAGGGGGCGCCGGCTTTATTGGGTCGAACCTTGTGGAGGCGCTTTTGGCAAAAGGCGCTGTGGTAAGTTGTTTCGACAATTTTAGCACCGGACACCGGCGCAACATCGAAGCTTTTCTCCCACATCAGGCCTTTAAATTGATTGAGGCTGACATTCGCGATCGCCAGGCCTGCGAAAATGCTTGTCGCGAACAGGACATCGTTCTGCACCAGGCAGCTTTGGGCTCGGTGCCCCGCTCAATCAATGATCCGATTACAAGCAACGAGGTTAATGTTTCCGGTTTTTTAAATATGCTCGTTGCAGCGCGCAACAATGGGGTAAAACGATTTGTTTATGCCGCCAGCTCGAGCACCTACGGCGACTCGGAAAAATTGCCAAAGCTGGAAGATGTCATCGGAAAACCCCTATCGCCCTATGCAATCACCAAATATGTAAACGAACTCTATGCCGATGTTTTTGCCCGCACCTATGGCTTTCAGAGCATTGGGCTGCGCTATTTCAATGTGTTTGGCCGCAGGCAAGACCCCGATGGTGCTTATGCTGCCGTTATTCCCAAATGGGTAAAACAATTTCTGCGCCACGAAAGCCCGGTAATCAATGGCGAAGGCTTCTACAGCCGCGATTTTACTTATATTGACAATGTGATTCAGGCCAACCTCTTGGCTGCTACTACCCAAAACCCTAACGCCCTCAATCAGGTGTATAATGTGGCCTATGGCGACCGCACAACCCTAAACGATCTGGCCGTATGGATTCGCGAAGCCCTCGGCAGCTTTGATGATCGGATCGAGAAAGTGGAAATACTGCATGGGCCGCTACGCAAAGGCGACATTCCGCATTCGCTGGCATCCATCGAAAAGGCAAAAACACTTTTAGGCTATCATCCGCAATACAACCTTCGCGAAGGCTTAAAAGAAGCATGCAATTGGTATTACGAAAACTTATAATACCGATACTTTTTGCTTCGGATTGCTGCATTTTTTGATAATCGCTAACTTTTGCCCTAAATTTGCAGGCTAAAACCTAACAGGCTGTTTAATATGGATTATCCAAACTCCCCACGAAAAGGTTCGCAGGAAAACTCTTCAAGGTGGCTTTATGTTGCCCTGGCACTGTTTGCTGTAATCATCATTGCGCTTTCAATATGGCTCATTTCGGCCAAGTCGAGTTTGCGCGTGCTCGAAGTCGAAAAAGAACAACAACGCATTGCACTTCAGCACGAGGTGGATAGCCTGATAGAAGAGCACAACCGTACCAAGGCAACGTATGGCTTATTAGCCGATTCATTATCCAAAAAGGACAGTGTGATTATGGCTAACGCCTTGGAAATAAGGAAACTGCTCGACGAGCAGTGGGAGTATCAAAAGGTGAAAAAGAAACTGGCTCGTCTTCAAACCATTTCGCAAAACTACATTAGGCAAATGGACTCGCTCTATAAGGTGAACAATGAGCTGGTGGAAGAAAACGAACGCATTCGCGAGGAGGTGGCCACAGAAAAGAAACGCGTTCGCGAACTGAATAAATCTAAAGAAGAACTCAGCGGGAAAGTTGAACAGGCTGCTGTTTTCCGCACCTTTAACGTGGATGTAAAAGGGGTGAGAAGCCGTGGAAGCCGTGGCGAGCAGGATGTGGATAAGGCAAACAAAACCGAAAGAATAAAAATTTGCTTTACACTTGCCGAAAACAGCCTCATACAGCCCGGAAATAAAAATGTATATATCCGCATTGCCGCACCCGACTCAAAAATTCTGATTAAAAGCCGCGACGACGCCTATTCGTTTCTACACAAAGGCGAACGCTTGCAGTATTCAATTATGGAAACGGTTGATTATCAGAATGCAGATAAAGAGATCTGTGTTTATTGGGACAAACGCGACACCCAAGAACTCCAGCGCGGCTTGTATTATGTTGATATTTACGAAGGCGACAGCCAGATTGGCGAAGCAAATCTGCTGCTGAAATAAACCCTGTGTTAGGCCGATTCGTGTGCTGTC
>CAYYDS010000129.1:0-5826 GCA_964470665.1 uncultured Lentimicrobiaceae bacterium | reverse complement strand
GATGATCTCTTCCTGCAGATCGTCGCCCAGATCGTTAAAATAGTCAGAGTAGCCCGCCACCCTTACAATTAAATCGCGAAACTGCTCGGGCTGCTTTTTGGCTTGCCTCAGGGTTTCGGCATTCACTACGTTAAACTGAATGTGATGTCCGTTGAGCCTAAAATAGGTTCGAATAAGAGCCGTTATATGGCCTTTTGCCTCATCGGTATTGAAATATTCGGGGGTGAATTTTTGGTTTAACAACGTTCCTCCTGTAAGCAAATGATCAATACGCGAAGCCGATTGCAATACGGCTATAGGGCCGTTAGTATCGGCGCCCTGCACAGGGCTTATGCCTTCGCTTAGGGGTTTGCCACATTCGCGGCCATCGGGCATGGCTCCGGTAACACTGCCAAAATACACATGAGAGGTTGTGGGCAAAAGGTTTATCCGAAATACGCCGCCGCGATAACTTGGCAGACCGTCAACCAAATGGAAAAAACTCTTGAACACCCGAAGGGCATGTTTGTCGGCCCGGTCATCGTTATTGCCCCATTTCGGGCTTTCGTAAACAAACTTTTGATGCCAAAAAGCATGGCCGTCAAAGTTGTTTTTTAACATTTCAACCAGATCCGGAAACGAGAGTTGCTTTTCGCTAAAAACCCACTTTTCTATCGAGGCTAAATTATCGGTAATACTTCCCAAACCTACACCTTGCACATAGCTTGTGTTGTAGCGCGCACCTCCCGAATTGTAATCTTTTGCATTTTCGATGCAGTCGTTGATGAAGAGCGACAAAAAGGGTGCGGGCATGTTTTGGGCAAAACATTGTTCAATTAAATTGTTGCCTTCTATTTTAATGCGGATGAAATGTTGCAGTTGTTTTTCAAAAGCTTGGTAAAAAGCATTAAAGTCAATGAAATCAGCCACATCACCGGTTTGAATTCCGATTTGTTTTTTTGTTCGCGGGTCGTAGCCGTTGTAAAGGGCTATTTCGAGCGTTTTGTTTAAGTTAAAATAGCCCGAAAGGGTATAGGCTTCGGTGCCGAAAGCGCCGGTTTCAACACATCCACTGGCGCCGCCGTTGCGAGCATCTGCAGTGCTTTTCCCTTGCCGAAGCAATTGGCTGATAATGGCGTCGGTATTGAAGAAAGAGGGTTGCCCGAAACCTGTGGCAGCTATTTTGAGCGCCCTTTTTACGAAGATGTCGGGATTTTTTTTGCTAATCTGAACCATTGAGCTCGGCTGAAGCAAGCGCATCTCTTCGATCACATCTAACATTATAAAGCTCATTTCATTTACGGCATCTTCGCCTTGTTCGGTAAGCCCGCCCATATTGATCAGGGCAAAATCGGTATAAGTATTGCTTTCTAAGGCCGTTACACCAACTTTGGGAGGAGCCGGATGGTTGTTGAATTTAATCCAAAAAGCCTGTAACAGTTCAATGGCTTTTTCTTTGGAAAGCGCGCCAGAGGCTATTTCTTTTTGATAAAAAGGAAGTAAATGCTGGTCCAATCTGCCCGGATTAAACGAATCCCAAGGGTTTAATTCAGTGATAACCCCCACATGCACAAACCAGTAATGTTGCAAAGCCTCGTGGAAGGTTTGCGGAGCATGGGCCGGAACCCGTTCACAAACCCGAATCATATCGAGCAATTCGTTTCTTCTATCTTCATTTTTTTCTTTGATTAATTGCGTTTTGAGCTCCTCAACATGACGTTTTGCAAACATTATCAGGGCCTTGGCACTTATTTCCATGGCTTCGAGTTGCTCAAGCTGGCTGATCTCATCCGGTTTTGTTCTGCTTTTCCTTTTCTTGATTTCTTCAATCAAATCGAACACTCCCTTTTCAAAGAGGCTTTTGCCGGCAACGGTGTGGCCGGGTGCCCGCTGCTCTTGAAACTCGGTAAAAATACCTGCCGCATAGGCTGCTTTCCACTCGTCGGACAAAACAGAAAAAATCCGGTCGCGCTGTGTTTTTCCTTTCCAGAAAGGGATAATCCGTTCGGCATATACCTTTTTGGTTGCTTCGTCCACCTTATAAGATACTTTTGGCCGGTTGTTTAGCACATCGAGATCCTCAAGGCTGTGCAGCGATATTTCGGGATAGGTGGGAGTGGCTTTGGGTTGTGGCCCGCGCTCGCCTACAATAAGCTCGTTGTGACCGATAAAGATGTTTTTGTGTTGGAGAATGTGTTCAAAAGCCCGTGCGCGTTGGATGGCCACACAAAGTTGAGCCGTTTCGGGAAGTTCGTAAAAATCGGTCAAAAGAATGGCGCGTTCGGCCGATAGGCTGTTGACAGCCCGTAGGCTTTGTTCGCGTAAAATTTGGATTCGTTTTGTTAGCATGACTTTTTTGTTTTTTTGGTTATCCGCCAATGCTGACGGTTTCGGCCAGCGGACGGAAAAATGTTTTAATTTCTTCGCTTTTCGAACGCTCGTAAACAGCCGTTTCGCTAAAAGCAAAGCTCAGCCCCATACGGTCGTATTTGCTTTTTCCTAAAGGATGAAAAGGCAGGAGATCAATGCGCTCTACCTCGCCTAATGCGCTGATTATCTGATATAAACCATCAAGATTAAATGAAGTATCGGTAAGATTGGGAATGAGCGGGATGCGAATAAAAAAACGTTTTCCGGAATTTTTGAGCCACTTCAAGTTTTCAAGAATAAGGCGGTTGCTAAAACCGGTATGTTGTTTGTGCGCTTGTGCGTCGGCAATTTTCAGGTCGTAGAGGATTAGATCGGCTAAAGGAGAAATTTTGCTAAAGACTTCATTTGCAGCATGACCCGATGTGTCGAGCGCGCTGTGTATGCCGTTTTCGGAAGCCTTTTTGAGCAAGGTTTCCACAAAATCTGACTGCATCAGCGGTTCGCCGCCCGATAGTGTGATGCCTCCGCCCGATTCTTCAAAAAAAGGCTGATCTGCTTTAAATCGCAACAAAACAGTTCCTGCATCTACCTCTGATCCAATCGTTTCGGTAATTTCAAATTGATCAGCACCCAATTTCCTGATCTTACGAACCGTTTCAGCCTTACAAAGATGGCTCTCCGGATTATGGCACCAGCTACAACGCAACGGGCAGCCTTTTAAAAAGACGGTTGTGCGTATGCCCGGCCCATCGTGCACTGAAAAACTCCGGATATCGAAAATAAGCCCTTTCATAGGTTAATAAAACGTTTTTTGGGAAAAGAAAAAATAGAAAAAGCAGCACATAGCTGATAATCAGCAAATCCAGCACGAAAAAAGACCTTTTCCGTTGTAATGATACAGGGTTGAAATGATATAAAGCTGCATAAAAGGCTTATTCTGCCGCAAAGCTACAAAACGATTTTGTTTGTGGCAAATCCGATTGTTAGCTAACAAAATAATATACTGCCAACATCCGTCATTGGGCCTTCGTAAAGCTCGATAAGCCCAAACCCGATTTGCTGAAGCAATTGGCGGATGGCCGGCGCCTCGTGCAAGGTGTTGAGCTGGCCACAACACACCAGAACTTGGTTGTTAATTCCGCAACAGCCACCAAAAAAGCCATGCCGATGCCCTTCTAATTCTATCTGCTTCGGATCAATATACAGGAGGTTCATGCCTCTTGCATTGAGTTGCCGGTAAATGCCTTTATCGCTGGTAATGAAATGCTTATCTGTTAGATGGAGCAAGTTGCAACGAGTGTAGGCCTGCTCCACATGCACTTCTTCGGCCTCAAAACCGGCGGTTTTCAGCACCTTATCACTCCTATCGCGATGATGAATAAGCAGCTTATCGGCAAAAACAGCATTATAGCTTGCCGTGAGCGGATAGTGCTTACCAAGCTTGCTTTCTCCAAAAATGAGCTCTATACCCGATTGAATCAATTTTTCTGCCCAAGCTTCAGGGATGTCGGGGCTGGCAATAAGCATTGTTCTTTTTTGACAAAAAAAGATATCCGGATGCGTAGCAATACTCTCATACACTTGTGGTTGGGGCTCGAGCCAAAGCACATCGTCCATTTTTTGCAATGCATTTGCCGCTGTTTTCGGCATAAGGCTGCTGGCAATAATCATGGTTCAACTATAAAATGATAAGTAAAATCAGGGAGCGAAGGCTCGGCCTTAAAACGCACTTGGCGGTAATGTTTGAGCAGTGCTTTTTTGTTCGTTGCCCAATATCCGATAGCATGATTGAGTTGATGGGGCGGAACCAGCAATTCAATCTTTTTTCCGGGCTTAAAATTCGGATTATCAACAATCAGCCCTTTCCATATCCGGCTCATTACCAGCTCGGTGAATGAGGGATGATAAGGTCCGGCAATGTAGTTGCCCCTATTTAGCTCTTCCGAAGGATGCAGGCCCGTGCGCAGCACTTTTAGTTTAGCGCGATGAAAAATTTGATATAACTCCGCCGCCAACTCAACAGCCTCATCGAGCGATTGCGGTTTGTAATGCCCTTTCAGAAAGAGAAGCTCGAGGGGAGTGTTTTTAATCACAACACAAGGGTAGATGCGGGTTTCCTGGACACCGGCATCAATTATTTTTCGTGCGGTAGCCAAAGCTTTTTCAGGGGTATCGGCCGGCAAGCCGGTCATCATTTGCAGCCCCAAGCCGATGTTTCGCTCAAGGATGAGAGCCGATGCGGCAACAACTTGCTGCGCCGTATGGCCGCGGCCGCTTTTTTTAAGCACTTCGTCGTCGAGCGATTGGGCGCCAAGTTCAATCGCGCTCACGGGATAAAGCGTTAAAAGGTCGAGAATTTCCTTGCTGATGAAATCGGGACGCGTGCTGATGCGAATGCCATCAACCATGCCGCCGGCAATAAAAGGGCTAATCAAATCGAGATAATGCCGCTGACGTTCGGGAGGCATGCCGGTAAAGCTTCCGCCAAAAAATGCAACCTCAATCCGGCGATCTTGCTCCGGAAAACTGGCAAGATGTTTGTTGATGGTCTGAATTATTTGCTGGTCATCAGGAAGTTGTTTTTGCCCCGAAATATTGGCCTGGTTGCAATAGATACAGCGAAACGGACAGGCTGTTTCGGGAAAAAACAAGGGAATATTATAATGCTTTGCCATAATGCAAAAGTGCAATAATTTCTAAATTTTGCGAATAATTCAATATTTTTGCAATTTCTAAGTTATAGTAACAGATTTAACCAAATGAATACCCAAATGAAAAACACAAACCAACTCAGGTTGGCTTCGCGTTTCTTGTTTTTGATGCTGATGATCTCCCTTGTATTGGGTGGAACAACAAGTTGCAAAAGCAAAAAGAAAATTGCCGGCGAAAAAGTTGCTGCCGAATATGCTGCCCGCGTTGACCAAGCAAAAAAAGATTTGACCGCTATCCTGAACGATGCTACCGATTGGAGCATGGCCGAAAAAGAAGCCAGGGTGAAGACCATCAAATCCTGGAATCTGAACGATGATGAGGTGAAAAGTTTGATTGATCAGGTGGAAGACAAGCTCTCGCGTGAACGTTCGGATGCATTGCGAAAAGCCGAAGAAGAGCGCCTAAAACAAGCCGAAGAAGAACGCGTTAAAGCCAAAGCCACACGCTATGCCGATGTGGAGAGCGCGCTGCTTTCGGTTGCCGCAGCCCCCGACCTGGCCACTGCCAATGCAAAAATCAATCAGGCATTGCAGCTGTTTGCCACCCCCGATGCAACGGTTTTGGTCATCGTTAGCCAAGAAGGCGGCTACAACGACTACGATAGGCCTACAACAATACGTCATTATTTAGAATACCTGAAAGACAATAAAATTTACCGAAACGTGGTGGAACAGGTAAAATACAATGCGGAGGGAAAAATCATTGAACTCGAACTGATTAAAAAGTAAAAAAGATGAGAAAAATCATAGCAATAGCCATTGTCCT
>CAYYDS010000128.1:0-8681 GCA_964470665.1 uncultured Lentimicrobiaceae bacterium | reverse complement strand
GTTTTGCCTTCGACCCATTGAATACCGGAGCTTCGCACATTGAAAGCATACCGGCCGATACCCCCGAAGCCGAAAAAAGAAGCATTCATACAACCATTCAACTCTTAAAGCTGGATGAAGTTGTTGCGAATCTAAATCTTAACAAAACCGACAAAATATTGATAAAAATTGATGTTGAAGGCATGGAATGCGATGTTTTAGAGGGTGCAAGGCAATTTTTAACAGAATTTCCCAACATCATGCTCACGATCGAGAGTGTGCACTCGACCGAAGAACGCCTTCAGAAGTTATTGAGCAGCATCGGCGATTTTGAATTCTTTACTATTGATGCCCTGAATATGGGGGCAATAAAAAAATCATAACTCTCTAATAAACTGAGGAATGTATATTTTAAAAATCATTTTTTGGCTGCTTCTTTTTATCGTTTTTTACGCATACATCGGCTATGGTATCGTTCTTTTTTTATTTGTAAAAATGAAAAAAGCTTTCAAAAGTGGAAAGCCGCAAACAATTGAAAATTATGAACCCGAAGTAACCCTATTTGTTGCCGCCTACAACGAAAAAGATTATGTGGATGCCAAGGTAAAAAACAGCTTCGAACTCGACTATCCAAAAGAAAAGATAAAACAAGTTTGGGTAACGGATGGGTCGGACGACGGCACCCCCGAATACCTGCAAAAATACGCCGATCAAGGCATAGAGGTATATCATAAGCCGGAACGCGGAGGCAAAATTGGCGCTATGAACAGGGGCATGGAATTTGTTAAAAGCCCTATTGTCATCTTTTCTGACGGCAACACCATGCTTGGAAAAGAAAGTGTAAGGCGTATCGTAAACCTTTTTGCAAACCCTCAAGTTGGCTGTGTTTCGGGCGAAAAACGCATCTTCGACAAAGAAAAGGACGCTGCCGCAGGAACCGAAGGCATATATTGGAAATACGAATCAACCCTTAAAAAATGGGATGCCCAACTTTATTCGGTCGTTGGCGCTGCCGGCGAGCTCTTTGCTATCCGAACCGGGCTTTTTCAGGAAGTTGAAAAAGACACCCTGCTCGACGACTTCATCATCTCGCTTCGGGTGGCCATGAAAGGCTATACCATACAATACGATCCCGAAGCTTATGCTATCGAAACTTCGTCGGCCAACGTGAAAGAAGAACTTAAACGCAAGGTGCGCATTGCTGCCGGAGGCATACAATCCATCATACGGCTCAAACCCCTGCTCAACATCTTTAAATACGGCACCCTGAGCTTCCAGTATATTTCGCACCGGGTGCTTCGCTGGACTTTGGCACCGCTTTCGCTGCCCCTCATCTTCATCGTCAACCTGATCTTGTTTATCCAACTTGGAACTGCCAATTTTCAAAGCATTTACGTCTGGCTTTTCTATGCGCAAATAATATTCTATGCGCTCGCGCTGCTGGGTTGGCTATTCGAAAATAAAACCATACGCATCAAAGCACTTTTTGTGCCCTACTACTTTATGATTATGAATTTGGCCGTACTTTTGGGGATGAAACGTTATTTTAAGGGAAGCCAATCAGTAAACTGGGAACGTGCAAAAAGAGGAAATATGTAATGAAACCCTGGCACATCGCTTTGTGGCTGTTGTTGCCGTTAGGATGGCTAAAGGTTGAAGCACAAAAAAATTGCCCTCACACCATCCTGCCGGAACAAACCACAGTAAATGGCGCAAACATTTTGCCCGGCGATACGGTTTGCCTCATTGGCGGCAACAAAGAATACCTCTACCTTGTGCAACTTGAAGGTACTGCCGAAAAACCCATTGTGGTGATTAATAAAGACGGTGAAGTTAAAATTAACACCAATCATTTTTACGGAATTAAGTTTTCGCATTGCAAACATGTAAAACTTTTGGGAAGCGGCGGAAGCAGCAACGGCTATGGCATACGGGTTTTAAAAGTTAGCAACGGCGCCGGTATTACGGTTGATGAACTGAGCACAAATATCGAATTGGCGTATATCGAAGTTTCGAACACCAGCATTGGCGGCATTTATGCAAAAACCGAACCCGATTGTAACTTTCAATCCACACGCGACAAATTTGTGCTCACTGGCCTTCATATTCACCATTGCCATGTGCACGATGTGGCCGATGAAGGCATGTATATCGGCAGCACAAAATACAGCGGGCAATACCTAAGTGCCTGCGACACAACGGTGTTTCCACATCTTTTAAATGACGTTCAAATTCACGACAACATTGTGGAGCGCTGCGGTTGGGATGGCATTCAGCTAAGTTCGAGCCAGGGAGCTTGTTTTATTTTCAACAACATCATTCGCAACGATTCCTACCGCGAAACAAACAATCAGATGTCGGGCATCCTTATTGGCGGCGGCTCAAGCTGCGACTGTTACAACAATCAAATTTTTGATGGCAAAGGCGATGGGATAGATATTTTTGGCTTTGGCGAAATGAAAATATACAACAACCTGATTGTCAGGGCCGGAAAAAGTTTTAAGCCCAATAGCGCCTCCGACCCCAAACACGGAATTTTTGTTGGAAATGCGCCTCTCAACGAGTCGGGGCGATTCAAAATCATGCACAACACCATCATTTCGTCAAAAACAACAGGAATAAGATTTTTAAATCTCTTCAGCTCATCGAACCTGCTTTTGAACAATATCATCACAAAGCCGGGCGCCTACGAAAGCTCGGGGCAAGCGGCCTATTTCGATTTTAATGGGAGTGCATCGTTGTTCTCAATAAAACAGAATATTTTTTCGCAAGAGCCTGAATCACTGGGCTTTCTCGATTACCTGAACGATAATTTCGACCTTGCCGCAAATTCTCCTGCCGTTAACAAGGCTTTTGATGCCGGCATCAACAATATTCCTTTCGACATTTTCAATCGCCCACGGCCACACAACCATGCATCGGATATTGGCGCATTTGAGTGTCAGGCAATTAACGCCTCTTTGGCTGCCAATTCAGAAAAAAAGGCCGGAATGCGGGTACTTTTCAATCCTGTTTCCAAGCAACTTACTGTAAATGTTGAGCTAAACACCGCCGACAAAATCCGTTTTCAACTTTTCGACCTTGGCGGGAAACTTATTTTTGCTTCCGGCTTTGAATCCGTTGATATTGGAATACAGCAGTTTACATTTCCTGCCGCATATATTCCTTCAGGGCTTTATTTTTTGCACCTTAGCGGAAAAGCCCATTTCTTTGCAGAAAGAATCATCATTCCTTAAGCCAATGCCATGACGATCCTTACAAACATAAAACGACTCATTCCCGGAAACGTAGGCTATCTGCTCAGAAAAATAAAGCTGAATATCCGAGGTCTGATTTACCGCGGAAAAGGCTTTTATTGTCCGATTTGCGAACATGAATACCGCAGTTTTTTCGATGGCGGAACTGATACGGAAGCCAATAGCCGCTACCAAATTATTGGTTCGGGGCGAAGGCAAAAAGTGATTTGCCCGGGTTGTGCATCCACCGATCGCGAACGATTGGTTTTACTCAGCATAAAAGATAGCACAACCAAGTTGTGGCCGGCAAATCAAGTGCTACATATTGCCCCCGAACCGGCTTTGGGCGCAAAAATTAAACAGTGGCAAAAGCAAAGCGGTAAAAACTATGTCGCCGGGGCAAAATATCACGAAGGCTTCTATTACGATAAAAGCATGCAACTTTTTGATATTCTGAAGCTTCCATTCGAAAAAGAAAGCTTTGATTTCGTTATTTGCAATCATGTGCTTGAGCATATTCCGGACGATCGCAAAGCCATGCGCGAAATTTTTCGCGTGATGAGCCCCAAAGGTAAAGCTATTTTGCAAGTGCCATGGTCGCCCCTACTCGAGGAAACCTTCGAAGATGACACCATCACAACAGAGGCCGAAAGAGAAAAATATTTTGGCCAATTTGATCATGTAAGAATCTACGGAAAAGATTATCCTAAAATTTTAGCCGAAGTGGGCTTTCAGATTGAAATTTACGAAGCAAACAACCTGGTTGCCCGCCAAGCTGACCTCATACGTTTTGGCTTAAACCCCAATGAAAAGCTATTTATAGCAACAAAAAAACAAGAATAAGTTGCGCGATGCAGAAAAAGAAAACAAGAATTTGGGTTGTTTTATGTACCTTGCTTTTTGCGGCATTCGCTTTGCCGGCAAAGGCCGATGCACCCGATTCATTTTTCGAAACTACGCATAACATCCTATTTTTTAATAAGATAGAAGAAATAAGCAAAATAAATGCAGCTTGTTTTTCGGCTTCGGGAGCAAGACCCTATTCGACTATATTTCCGTTATCTGAAATTTTAACGGGCAATTTTGATGAGGCCATCCGAAAAATGGAAGTGTTGTACGAAAGCCACTACCGAAGCTATGATGTAGAGGCACAATTCTGTTTTCTGCAAGTTTATGGCTGGGTTTTAGCACAACATTCACAAACCGAAAATGCCCTCGATTTGTGGAAAACCTTCTTAAAATCAACGCCTAAAGCACTTTTCCAACAAAGGGCAAAGACCGAAATCGGCCGCATCTACAACCAGTGGGATAAACCGCTTAAAGCGTTACTTTTTTTAACCTCGGCTGACGGCCAAAGCCTTTCAGACACACGCCCCGAACTGATGCTTGAAGCTTCTGTTGAAAAATGCCGGAGTTTTTTTCTATTGGCCGACACCCTGAAAGCAGGCGAACAATTGGATCAAACACTTTTTTGGTTGCAGCACTCTCCGCAACTTGCTTTTACCGATCAGCTTATGCTGCTCAATCTGATGTTGTTGCTCAACAGCGCAAGCACTTCAGATTATTTCAATGCTATTGAAAATCAAATAGATAATCAGCCATTTATAATCCAATCCATTGCCTATCGTCTCCTTTCGCACCAAATAAATTTAACCCCTGACGAAGCATATCATTTTGCCGCACAATCGAAATTGGCCATAGAACAACACCGGCTTTGCTTAGCCGAGGCACACTTATTTCCTAAATCCGAAAGCGGGCGCCCGGAAGAAGCTAATTCGCCGGGAAAAAGCTGGAAAGAAGTGAGCAAAAGTTTGGTTATTTTCACGCTGTTAGCGGCATTTATCGTCATCGTTCTAATCGTTTTAGTTTTAAAAAGCTATTTCCATTTTATCCGAACCATACATTTAAAATCGGAACAAATTTTACAACACCGGCGCGAAGATGAAGCCTTGATGCACGAATCGTTTCACAAGATTGATGAGTTAGTAGGCCAACGCGAAGCCAATTTGCAAAAGGAGTTGCTGGAGCGCGACAAGGTGGATACGGAGCTAAATGACGCCTTGCGACAAACCGAAACGGCCAATTTTGCAAAAAACGCTTTCCTCTCCAATTTAAGTCACGAAATACGCACTCCGCTCAACGGCATTATTGGTTTTTCCAATCTTTTGGAGAATGAATTGGCGCTACGCGATCAGCCCGAGCTTTTCGATTATGCCAATTCGATACAGCGTAGCGGCGAAAAACTCCTTCATTTGCTAAACAACATCATTGACATCAGCCGGCTCGAAGCCAACGATTTTGAGCTCTCGCCGACTACCTTTTATGTGAAAGACATTGTTGAAGAAACGTTGCGCCAATTTGCTCCATCGGCAACCGAAAAGGGCATACGTATGGTAAGCGAAATGAGCGACTTTTGTGCGTATGCCGACCCCGAAATCCTATCGCGGGTGATTTACGAAATCCTCGACAATGCGGTTAAATTTACCGAAAAAGGCTTTATCCGCCTTAAAGTAAGCAACGATACCGATCCGTTATATGTGCAAATTACCATAAAGGACACCGGAATTGGCATTGACCCCAATTACTTTCCCGGATTACTCGAAGCCTATCGAAGCGAAAGCTCGGGCTATTCGCGTCAGTATCAAGGTGCTGCACTGGGCATCCCCTTATCAAAACAGCTTGTAGAACGAATGAACGGTAAATTTTTTATCGAATCGCAAAAAGCTGTCGGTACCACCGTCAACATTTTACTGCCCCTATCCGAATCGCCAAAAATCAAACCGGAGGTGCAGCAAAATGAGCCGGAACTGCTATTGCCTCAACTTAAAAACCTTTTTAGCAATCAGCAGATTCTTATAATAGAAGGTGAACAATCGTTGCGCAATACACTTACGGACTACCTTGAACCCATTGCCAAAGTGCAAGCGGCTTCAAATGGCGACGAGGCGATGAATATCATTAAAAAAGAAGCTACAAACAACAATTTTTTCCGGCTCATCATTAGCGAGGTTCATCTACAGCCTCCTTGGGATGGCTTAAAGCTCGTTCAAACCATTAGATCGGGCTATTTGGCCTATCATCAGGCAAAGGCGCTCGGACTTACCACTTTTGAGCTTTCGGCAAAAGCCAATTCGAGCAAAAATGATGACTTTAACGCATATCTTCATAAACCCATTGAAAAAAAGGAACTCTACAAACTCATTATTGAAATGTTTAGTCCGGGCGACTCTAAAGATGACTTAGAAAGTAGAACGCGCTGAAACTTTTTGAAAAATATGAAAAAATTAACAAAACAGGCGAAGAATATTTTTTAGCCGACAACAATGATAAAAATTTTAAATTTGTTCGTTCTTATCCCTCTATCAAAAGATTGTTGAGCAATAAATAAATGACTGACGAGAAAAAAAATATCCGGGTATTATTAGTTGAAGACAACGAGCTAAATCAAAAATTAGCACTATCCGTTGTTCGAAAAATGGGTTTCGAAATTGACGCTGCTCCCAACGGCAAAATCGGGGTTGAAATGTTCAAATCTAAGTCATACGATTTAGTTTTAATGGACATTCAGATGCCCGAAATGAACGGCATAGAAGCCACCATCGAAATTCGTCGCCTTGAGGCCGAACAGGGGCAGGGCCGGCACATTCCCATTATTGCTGTTACGGCATTTGCCATGGAACAAGACAAGCGCAATTGCATGCTAGCCGGCATGGACGAATTTATTGCCAAACCCTACAAACCTTTTGAGTTGGAACAAAAAATCAGACTTTTTCTTTAGATATCAGGCATATGATTACGAAAACAATTGAAATTGAAGAACTTGTGAGGATTTACCCTTTTTCGGTAAAATACCTGATGGAACACGGTATTAAATGTATTGCCTGTGGCGAGCCCATTTGGGGCACACTCGAAGAAGCAGCCATTGAAAAAGGTTTCGATGCAGCGGCTATTGATGGTTTTGTAAGCGAAATGAATCAAATTGCCACACAAACGGAATTGCAAAGCGAAGACCAGGCAAAAGGAAAAATTCAAGTCCGAAACCTGAATATCTAAGGTTCTTAAATTTAAGGAGCCAAGCGAAATTTTTCCCATTCGCCCGAAGCCAATTCTTTATAAGCTATTCGGTCGTGCAGGCGATGTTTACCGCCTTGCCAAAACTCAAAATAATCGGGTTTTAGCACATAGCCGCCCCAGTTTGCAGGGCGCAAGGCTTTTTGGCCCGATTGCAAAAAGGCTTCGCGCCGGTCAGCAAGCCACTTTTTTGAGGGTATTATGCTGCTTTGTGGTGAAATAAGGGCGCTAAGGCGACTTTCTTGCGGGCGACTCAAAAAATACGCATCGCTTTCGGCTATGGCTATGCGCTCCACGTTTCCCTCAACGCGCACCTGCCGCTCCAAGTCAGCCCAAAAAAACAACATCGAAGCTAAACGATTGCTTTCCAATTCGATAGCCTTACGACTCTTATAATTTGAAAAAAAAACAAAGCCTTGTTCCGACATTTCTTTTAGCAGCACAACCCTCGACGAAGGGCGCTGCCCGTTTACAGTTGACAGCACACATGCATTGGCTTCAAAAGCATGATGGGCAATAGCCTCGGCCAGCCAAGCCTGAAAAAAACCGAACGGGCTTGAGGGGCAGTCGCTTTCATCGAGCTGATTTTTGGCATATTGTTGCCGCATGGAATGTAATTTCATCATAATGCAAATTCCTTGCGCAAAAATAAGTATCTTGGCCGGATAAAAGCTAAATCGCTTTATGGGCATCTTTTTCAAACGCAGATTAATGCCGGTTCCTACCTTTTGGGGCTTAATTCTGATTGTAGTTCTTACTTTTTTCGTAATTTTTTTGCTGCTTAAGGCAACCTACCCCTACTTGTCGCCGCAATACAAAACTGTTTCGAAAACATTGGTTGTTGAGGGCTGGATACCTGAGTCGGGGCTCAAAGAAGCCTTGCAATTTTACCGCAAAAACCGCTACGAAAAAATGATTTTAACCGGTGTTCCCATTACACAATGGACCTATTCGTCACCTTTTTCCAATATGGCCGATGCCTCAGCCGGCAGCTTAAAACAAATGCACTTCAACGACACGATTTACCGCGCCATCATTCCTTCAACCATATTGCGCGACCGCACCTATAGCACGGCCATTTCGATGAAAATGCAACTGAAAAACTGGGGCATTTCGGCTGACAGTTTCGACCTTTACTCGATGGGGGCGCACACACGCCGCTCCTATCAAATGTTTAAAAAAGCCTTTCCCGATTCCGAAATTGGTTTAGTCAGGTGCACCGACCCCTCTTTCGATTCGCAGCGCTGGTACGCTTCGAGCAGAGGATTTCGAACGGTATTTGGAGAGCTTGTCAGTTATTTTTACGGAATGTTTTTCTTTCACCCCAATGAAAACCATACCATTGAGTTGATTAAGCTAGGCAGATACATTGATAGCGTAACCTCCTACCAATTT
>CAYYDS010000127.1:0-8682 GCA_964470665.1 uncultured Lentimicrobiaceae bacterium | reverse complement strand
AACTTTTGATCGTTGTGAAGCGGAACACCCCATTCTTCATCGTGATAGGCAATCATTTTTGGCTCGATTCGCGGCCAGCTGCACCTGATTTTTTCCATGGTTTGCAATTTTAACTTTCCGGATTTTAAGGCGCTGCCGCTCTTTAGATCATATGCACGCATACCTCGCCTTAAAGCTTCAAAAATACAAAAACTTAGGCGCTAAAAATAGTTTTAACGACATTTGAAACATCCGTTACCGCCGATTTAAGCTATTCTTTTTACATTTGCTCCTTTAACATTTCGTATTCATTTTTCACAACACATTCATTTATGAAAAAAGTTCTTTTATCTATTTTATTGTTTTTGAGCACATTGCCCTTGGCAACCAAGGCCGACGAGGGGATGTGGATTCCGATGCTGGTTGAAAAACTCAATTATGCCGAGATGCAGAAATTGGGGTTGAAGCTGAGTAGCGAACAAATTTACAGTGTAAACCAAAGCAGCCTTAAAGATGCCATCGTAATTTTTGGTCGCGGCTGCACCGGCGAAATCATATCGGATCAAGGGCTGCTGCTCACCAACCACCATTGCGGCTACGGTTCGATACAATCGGTAAGCAGCATCGAAAACAACTATCTGAGGGATGGTTTTTGGGCCAGCAATCACGGCCAGGAAATTCCGATTGCAGATCTCACGGTGCAGTTTCTGATCAGTATGGAAAACGTTAGCTCGCAGGTACTCGAAGGAATTAACCTTCAAACGCCCGAAAACGAGCGCAGCGAAATTGTAGCTAAACGCATTCGCGAAATCGTTCAAAACGCAACCAAAGACACCCATTACAATGCAATTGTAAAAGAATATTTTGAAGGCAGCGAGTATTATCTGCTTATTTATGAGACATTTAAAGATATCCGTTTAGTGGGCACTCCGCCCGAAGTGATAGGAAAATTTGGGGCCGACACCGACAACTGGACCTGGCCTCGCCACACGGGTGACTTTTCGCTTTTCAGGGTATATGCCGATGCCGACAACAGACCGGCCGATTATAGCCCCGACAACAAACCCTTTAAACCCAGGCATTTTTTACCCATCTCGCTCGATGGCATCCAAAAAGGCGATTTTGCCATGATAATGGGTAATCCGGGCAGCACCGACCGCTATCTTACCTCTTACGGAGTAGAAATGGCCGTGAACGAAACCAACCCTACCCGCGTTAAAATCAGGGCCGAAAAGCTTCGTATTATGAAAGAAGGTATGGATAAAGACCCATCCGTAAGATTGAAATACGCCAGCAAATATGCCGGCGTATCCAACTACTGGAAATACTTTATCGGGCAAACCAGAGGCCTCAAGCGCCTCGATGTGGTAGATAAAAAGAAGGCTATTGAACAAAAATTTGAATTCTGGATCGCTTCAAATCCCAGCCTGAAACAAGAATACGGACAAGCTCTATCCTTGATTAGCGACGCCTACCAAACCCTGGCCGAGAGCAACCTGGCTCGCTGGTATTTGGTTGAAGCCATTATGCAGGGAAGTGAAATCCTTACCAACGCAAGCCGATTCAACAGGCTGAACACCCTGCTCAAAGCCGAAAAAACAGATCAGGAAGCTATAAGCAAAGAAAGCGAAAAGTTGGCTAAAGGCCTCGAAGAGTGGTTTAAAAACTACGACCAAAGCATTGATCAGGCTATGCTGGCACGTATGCTCGAAATGTATAGCGCCGACGTTCCGCAAAAACAGCAACCCGCCTTATTGGGCACAATGGCTCATGCCGCTAAAGGCAATTTCGGCATTTTGGCTGCCGATGTATTTAAAAAGTCGCTATTTGCAAATCCCGAAAAGATAAAAGCCTTCCTTGCAGCGCCAAAAGCAAAAACACTGGAAAAAGACCCTGCCTACCGTTTAATTAATGCGTTTTACGACAAAAATCGCGAGTTTCAGGAAAGCAGCCGCAAAGCCAACGAAAGCCTCCGGCACGGAAATCGTCTTTTTGTTGACGGATTGCGCCATATGGAGCACAACCGCACCTTTTACCCCAACGCTAATTTTAGTTTAAGACTCACCTATGGCAGTGTTTTGGATTATTATCCGGCCGACGCCATTCACTACAACTACTTCACCACCACTCAGGGAATACTCGAAAAAGAAGATCCGTCGGTGCGTGAATTTGAAGTGCCCGAAAAACTTAAAAAAATCATTTCAACATCCGATTACGGGCCCTATGCCAATGAAGATGGCACAATGCCGGTAAACTTCCTGGCCAATTTAGACATCACCGGAGGTAATTCGGGCAGCCCGGTTATTGACGCCAACGGAAGGCTGATTGGACTGGCATTCGACGGAAACTGGGAAGCCATGAGTGGCGATATCGCCTTTGAACCCGAATTGCAGCGCACCATCAGTGTTGACATCCGTTATTTTATGTTGATTATTGACAAATTTGCCAACGCACAAAACCTGATTCGCGAAATGAAAATAGAAAAAAGCCGGCAAACGAAAGCCGTAGAAACAAGCATCAGGGAAAGCATTCCGGCTTATAGGGAATAGTACGAAATACGCACGGTTTGAAAAACGCCTTACCCGATCCACAAAATTCGGGTTAGGTGTTTTTTTTGATTTGACGCCATCAAACTTTAAAATTGCACCGCGTTGCTTATCCGTGTTTTCAGCAGCTTGCGATTTGCAATAAATGTTTGCCGTAAAAACCGGCTTCATTTTTATTTGATTGGCCCCCTCGCCGCCGCAGATTTGCAATCCGTGCCGGCGGTATTATTCTCTTTTTTCTTTTTTCCACTTTGTGTTGACACAAAGCAAAGGTTTTATTTTTCGACTAAAAAGGAAGAAAATATCCCTATTTTTGTCCTGAATCATTTTTTAAATGTGTATAAACCAAACGGAATTCAATCCGAAAGCCTATCGTAACATTTTTCTATTCCAAACCCTCAAAAAAAACCATTAGCCAATGCGCATCGAACGGGTCGAAATCAGGCATATACGGTTGAAACTTGTAAATCCCTTTATTACCTCAATGGGTACGGAATACGATGAAGAACACATCATTGTGCGCGTTGACAGCGAGGGTGTTACGGGCTGGGGCGAGGTGGTGGCCGAAGGTAATCCGTTTTATTCGCCCGAAACCGTGCAAACGGCCTGGCATATTTTGAGCGATTTTTTGATTCCGCAAGTGTTGGGCAAAAGCATTAGCGCGCCACAGCAAGCGGTTGATGTTTGGGCAAAGGTGCGCGGCCATCGCATGGCCAAAGCCGGTTTTGAGGCCGCGCTTTGGGATTTGATTGCGAAGTCGCAACGGCGTTCGCTTGCGTCAATGCTGGGCGGTTTTCGTTCAAAAATTGATGTGGGCGTGAGCATTGGTATTCAGGCCAACGAGGGCAGCTTGCTAAAAAGCGTTGAAAGCTATCTTAAAGAAGGTTATTGCAGGATAAAAATTAAAATCGCCCCCGGCAGTGATCTTCGTTATATCCGTTTGCTGCGTGGCGAGTTTCCACAACTCATGCTGCAGGTAGATGCCAACTCGGCTTATACGCTCGACGATATTCCGCTTTTTAAAGAAATGGATGCTTTTGGACTACTGCTTATTGAGCAGCCTTTGGGATACGACGATTTTTATGAACATTCGTTGTTGCAGCAACAGATTTGCACGCCGCTTTGCCTCGATGAGAGCATACACTCGCTTGCCGACACCAAAACAGCGCTAGCGCTTAAGAGCTGCCGCATCATAAACGTTAAACCCGGGCGGGTAGGCGGTTTTACGGAGTCGAAGCTTATTCACGATTACTGCCTCCAACATCAGATTGCACTTTGGCATGGCGGAATGCTCGAGACGGGCATTGGCCGTGCCGGAAATGTTGCGCTGGCCTCGTTGGCAAATTTTAGTCTTCCGGGCGATATCTCGGCCAGCCGGCGTTATTATCCGGAAGATATTGTTGAGCCGGAATTTAGGGTTAATCCGGATGGCACAATGGATGTGCCAAGCGGCTTAGGTATCGGCGTTGAGGTGAAAACGAAGAGTTTGGAAAAGGTTAGCCTTCGCAAAAAAATATTCAAGGCTTCCTGAGAAACAACTCCCCCATTTTTCAAGAAAACCTTTGCAACAAAATTTTGAAAACCACCTAAAGAGATACAGGGGTATGAATAAAACCCGGGCTTCCCGCAAAGAAATGCCAAAACTTCTTAAAGCCCTAACCAGCCGGTGATTTCCGAAATTTGACCAAACTCCTGAAAATGTGAGTGTTCAATTTTCAGATCGGTTTGTTCGTATTCCCAGGTTTCGTGAAAGGGGATGTAAGCCGCGTATCCGCCTATTTCGAGCACCGGCAGGATATCCGACTTTAGCGAGTTGCCAACCATCAAAAAGGTTTCGGGTTCAACATCAAGTGTTTTTAACAGCCGCAAATAATCTTTTTTGTGTTTTTCGCTTACCACTTCCACATGATGGAAAAATGGAAAAAGACCCGATTTGGCTAATTTCAGCTCCTGATCGAGCAGATCGCCTTTGGTTACAACCACCATTTTCTGCCCTTGCTGATGCAGTTGCTGCAGCACTTGCTTCACCCCATCAATCAAAACCACCTCCTTGTTAAGTTGTTGGCGGCCAAGTTTTACAATATTGGCTATTGTTTGCGGTTTTAGCTTGTCGCCGCCAATCTCGAGGGCCGTTTCGACCATCGAAAGCACAAAGGCTTTTACTCCGTAGCCGTACAACGGCAGGTTTTTTACCTCGTTGCGAAAGAGCGTTCTGCGGATGAGTTCGGGCTCCATAAAATTGCTGAGCATACTCATTAACGCGCGTTCCGACTCTCTGAAATACGGTTCGTTTACCCAAAGGGTGTCGTCGGCATCAAAAGCAACAACTTCAAACTTCCTTTTCACCGGCGTGTTTTTTTGAGTTGTCGAAAGCGGTAAGCGCATCTTTCAAAACCCTGTAGATGTCGGGCTTGCCGAATCCGCAATAATGCTGCTGCTGCTCGGGCGTTCCCTGAGGCACAAAGCAATCGGGAATGCCAAGCCGGATCAGCGGGACAGCAAATCCGTTAGCGCCGGCCCATTCCAGCAGCGCCGATCCCATGCCCCCGCTAATTGCGCCATCTTCTACCGTAACGATTGTTTTATGGTTTTCGAAGGCTTCTTTCAACAGCTTGTGATCCAGCGGTTTCAAAAAGCGCAGATCGTAGTGCGACAGCGCTATGCCCTCTTTTTGAAGTTGATTTAGCGCTTGGGCGGCAGCATTTCCGGCGTGGCCAATGCTAATTACGGCTATATTTTCGCCCTTGCGAAGCTGCCTTCCACAGCCTGTGGCAATTTCAGCAAAAGGCTCTTTAATGTCGGGAGCAGGTACTTTTCCGCGAGGATAGCGGATAACATAAGGTGTTTGAGCCAAAGCTGCGCTATACATCAAATTGCGCAGCTCGTTGGCATTCATGGGCGCAGCCACAACAAGATTGGGCACACACCTGAGATAGGCCAGATCGAAAGCTCCGTGATGTGTGGCGCCATCTTCGCCCACCAAGCCCGCACGGTCAACACACAACACAACCGGTAGGTTTTGCAGGGCAATATCGTGAATAAGTTGGTCGTAGGCCCTTTGCAAGAAGGTGGAATAAACCACACAAAAAGGTTTCAGGCCGCGGCTGGCTTGTGCAGCTGCAAAAGTGAGTGCGTGCTGCTCGGCAATATCCACATCAAAAGCTCTTTTGGGAAAGGCTTCCATAAAAATATTGAGCGAGCTTCCTGTAGGCATGGCAGGGGTTATGCCTGTAATTTGTGGAAAAAGCGATCCTAATTCAGTAAGTGTTTCACCAAAAACATGCTGATAAAGCACATTCTGAGCACCGTCAGCATATTGGGGCGTTTTTCCGGTAATGCGGTCGAAGGTTCCGGGCGAATGAAACAGCACCTGTTCTTTTTCGGCGCGCTCAAAACCTTTTCCTTTGGTAGTAACAACATGAAGAAGCCGTGTGCCCCGAACTGCTTTCATTTGTTCGAGGGCAGGCAGCAACTGGTCTAACCGATTGCCGTTGACCGGGCCATAGCACGCGATACCGAATGCGTTGAACATGGGGTAATTGCCGTCGGGTTGGGTTTTCGAGCGCATTTCTTTCAGATAGGCGCCTATGGCACCCGTTCCTTTATCAATTGAAATACCGTTGTCGTTGAGCACAATCAGCAAATTGGGTTGCAATCCGCCGGCTTGATTCAGGGCTTCGAAAAACATTCCGCCGGTGATGGCGCCATCGCCTAGAACCACAATGTGTTGCCTTTCGGTTTCGCCTTTTAGCTCTGATGCCACAGCCATACCTAAGGCTGCCGACAGCCCCGTAGAGGCATGTCCGGTGCCAAAAGTATCGTATTCGCTTTCGTTGCGGGCCGGAAAACCGCTAATGCCGCCCCATTGCCTGAGGGTGTTGAAGCGGTTGCGGCGGCCGGTTAAAATTTTATGTGCATAGGCCTGATGGCCAACATCCCAAACCAAAAGGTCGTTGGGTGTTTGAAACAAATAATGGAGGGCAATGCTCAGCTCAACAGCTCCTAATGACGAACCCAAATGCCCGGGGTTGACCGATACCACATCGAGTATAAAGTTGCGCAGCTCAGCCGCCAATTCGGGTAGGCTGCCTCTTTCGAATTTGCGCAAATCGGCCGGCGACTGGATTTTTTTCAACAGAGATTCGGGCATACGAAATCCATTTTTTTGCCACAAAGGTAACAAGATTGCATTTCGATTTGTTTGGGCATCCACAGCGGCAAAACGGATTGCCATCTACCTTGGCGGGAATCACGGCAAAATAAAATAGCTATCTTTCATTCAATGAGAGTGTTATCATTAGAAGCTGGCAGCTTTGCGATTATTTTTATTAAGTCGCTTCCACAAAATGGCCTATCTTTGCACATCTTTTTTTTCGAAAATCACTTTGTGCCATGTATGAACAAATCTTGCGAAACATCCGTAAGGTATTTCATCCCAAACTTTTCACCACTTTAAAACATTACGACTCGGCCACTTTTTTCAGCGACCTCATTGCGGGGATTATCGTTGGCGTAGTTGCCCTGCCTTTGGCAATTGCTTTTGGGATAGCCTCCGGCGTTAGTCCCGAGCAGGGAATCATTACTGCCATTATTGCCGGTTTTATCATTTCTGTTCTGGGTGGCAGCCGCGTTCAGATAGGCGGGCCTACCGGCGCTTTTATCGTTATTGTGTATGGTATAGTGCAGCAGTTTGGGGTTTCCGGGCTAATTGTTGCCACCATCATGGCCGGTTTTATGCTTGTGCTGATGGGCGTTTTGCAGCTCGGGTCTATCATTAAATTTATGCCTCACCCCATTGTTGTGGGCTTTACGAGCGGCATTGCAGTAGTCATTTTTTCGGGGCAGATTAAAGACCTTTTGGGCTTGCAAACGGCAGAGGCTGTGCCTGCTGATTTTATAGATAAATGGCGTTATTACTTTTTAAACTTTAGCGATTTCAACCTCTACGCCATTGGTTTGGGCTTGTTTACCCTCCTCACCATTATCTTTTGGCCAAAAATTGAAAAGCGCATCCCGGGCACCCTCATTGCCATATTGGCTACCACGCTGATTACCACCCTTTTCGATCTCCCGGTAGAAACAATCGGCAGTCGCTTTGGCGAAATCAAAGCTACCATACCCGCACCTTCAATCCCCTCTGTTTCGTTCGATACGATGCGCTTGCTTCTGGCGCCTGCCTTTACAATCGCAATGCTTGGAGCCATCGAATCGCTGCTTTCGGCCATGGTTGCCGACGGCGCTTTGGGGGGCCAGCACCGCTCCAATACAGAACTTATCGGCCAGGGTATTGCCAACATCGTCACACCTTTATTTGGAGGCATACCGGCTACAGGCGCTATTGCCCGCACCATGACCAACATCCGCAACGGCGGAAAAACACCCTTGGCCGGGATTATTCATGCCGTAGTGCTGCTGCTTATCCTGCTGTTCTTTGGAAAATGGGCAAAACTGATTCCCTTGAGTACGCTGGCCGGAATTCTGATTATGGTGGCCTATAACATGAGCGAATGGCGCTCGTTTAAAGCCTTGTTTCGAAACAGCCGATCGGACATCGCCGTTTTATTGGTTACTTTTTTCCTTACCGTAATCGTTGACCTTACCGTAGCTATTCAGTTTGGATTGCTTCTTGCCGTATTGCTCTTCCTCAAACGTTTGATCGAAAACACAGAGGTAGATGTGATTAAACAAGCTGTTGAAGACGACAAAACCGAATTTGGCGAAGACGGATCGAGCCTGATTGTACCGAAAGATGTGGAAGTGTTTGAAATTAGCGGGCCTTTCTTTTTTGGCGTTGCCAGCAAATTCGATGAAGCCGAACGCAACCTGGTAAAAAAACCCAAAATCCGCATTATCCGATTGTGGCGCGTGCCTTTTATGGATGCTACCGGCATCAATAACTTAGGAAACTTTATCCGCCGCAGCCAAAACAAAAACATCCGCATCATCCTTTCCGGAGCGAACGAAAGGGTTCGCGAAGCGCTCGACAAAAATGGAATATTTGAGCTGGTTGGCTCCGAAAATATTTGCGAAAACATCCATTGCGCTTTGGAAAAAGCCCGAAAGGCAACTGCCGACACCACATCATAAAAGGCTGAGCTGCTTAGCCTTTGCCCCATCCACTCCTTTGTTTTTTTAAGGCTTATTTAGCATTACTCTA
>CAYYDS010000126.1:7114-8687 GCA_964470665.1 uncultured Lentimicrobiaceae bacterium | reverse complement strand
GCCGCCACACGCCAGACAAACAAGACGACGCAAAATGGATTGCAGCCATCGAATTGGCTATCGCATCGGGCATTCGGCATATTGATACCGCAGCCATGTATGGCGGCGGACATACCGAAACCCTTGTTGGTCAGGCCATGCGCAACTTTAAGCGTTCCGAAGTGTTTGTTACCACAAAAGTTTCGGGCGATCAGCTTCAGTTTTCGGAGCTGCTCCGATCGGTAAATACCAGCAAAAACCGTCTGAAAACAGATCAAATTGACATGTTGCTCATTCATTGGCCAAGCCCGTCGGTACCGCTCGAACAGACCATGAGCGCCATCAACAAACTGTTTGACGACAAGCTGATCCGTTATTTCGGTTTGAGCAATTTTCCGGTCAAACTCATCCACGAAGCCGGTTTTTGCACCGATGCGCCCATTATCACCAACCAGCTCGAATACAACCTATTTACTCGAAACAACGGCATTTACAATACCGCCATTGAATCGGAAATCATCCCCTATTGCCTAAAAAAAGGCATCAGCATCACGGCTTGGCGCCCCTTGCTAAAAGGCAAAGAAGATGCAGAAAAAAACCCGCTGCTAAAGGCATTGTCAGAAAAATACAACAAAACAGTGTTTCAGCTCATGCTCAACTGGTTGGTCAACAAACCCCTGACGATGGCCATACCGCGAATGAGCAGCCCGGAGCACCTGCATCAAAACATCGAAGCTTTGCAGTTTAAACTGGAAGAATCCGAATACCTGCTTTTAGACCAATTGGGCAAATAGGTCAATGGTTGCCGGCGCGCATTTCCAAACGTCTGACCCCCTTACCCACATTTCAAAAAAACAGCAATCAAACGCAAAGAAGTTGCAAACGTTTTTTATCGCTTGCAAAAAAAAAACAAAACACGCTATATTTGCAGGCAATAAAGCTGAATAGTGCGCACCTACGATTTAAAAGACTGGCTGCCAACAACCCGTAAAGAGGCCGAACTGCGGGGATGGGACGAACTTGATGTAGTTTTGTTTACCGGCGACGCCTATGTAGATCATCCGGCATTTGGGGCTGCCGTAATCGGCCGCATTATTGAGCAACAGGGCTTTCGGATAGCGCTTGTGCCGCAACCCAACTGGCAGGACGACCTTCGCGATTTTAAAAAATTTGGAAAACCCAAGCTGTTTTTCGCCGTAACGGCAGGCAATATGGACAGTATGGTAAACCATTACACAGCCAACAAACGTCTCCGCTCGAACGATGCTTATACCCCCGGTGGGGCAAAAGGTTTCAGGCCCGACTATGCCGTGGTGGTTTACAGCAAAATACTCAAATCTCTCTATCCCGATGTGCCGGTAGTTATTGGTGGTGTAGAAGCTTCGCTCAGGCGGGTTACGCATTACGATTATTGGTCGGACAGCCTTAAACCCGGCATTTTGGTTGATTCGCAGGCCGACATAGGGATTTATGGCATGGGCGAACCGGCTTTGCAAGAGCTGCTCGCCGAAATGAGCAGCGGCAAAGCAATAGAAGAACTTACCAACATCCGGCAAACCTTTTATATGCGTAACAAAGAGGCGGCCCACGAGCC
>CAYYDS010000126.1:0-7104 GCA_964470665.1 uncultured Lentimicrobiaceae bacterium | reverse complement strand
ATACAATTGGCCTCGCACGAAGCCTGCCTATCCGACAAAAAAACCTATGCCGGCAATTTTAGGCATATCGAGCAAGAGTCGAACAAAGCCCACGCGGTGAGGCTGATACAGGATGTTGGACAAAAAAGGATTTTCATCAACCCGCCTTTTCCCACCTTTACCGAAGAGCAGATTGATGCCTCCTTCGACCTGCCTTATACCCGAAAACCACATCCCAAATACGACAAGAGGGGCGATATTCCGGCCTATACCATGATACGTCATTCGGTAAACCTGCATCGCGGATGCTTTGGCGGATGCAGCTTTTGCACCATCTCGGCACATCAGGGCAAGTTTGTGGCCAGCCGAAGCAAACGTTCCATCTTGGCCGAGGTGGACCAGATTACAAAAATGGACGATTTCAAAGGCTACATCAGCGATTTGGGCGGCCCTTCGGCAAATATGTACAAGATGAAAGGCCGCCATCAGCAAATTTGCGACAATTGCAGGCGACCAAGCTGCATCTTTCCGGGCATCTGCAGCAACCTCGATACCGACCACCATCCGCTTACAGAAATTTACAAAGCCGTTGACAATCACCCCGGGGTTAAAAAAGCTTTCATTGGTTCGGGGCTTCGCTACGACCTTTTCCTAAACGACGATAAAGAGCTGAGCGACAAGATGGGTTATGACGAATTTTTACACCAACTTATTACGCGTCACGTAAGCGGAAGGCTAAAAGTGGCCCCGGAACACACCTCGGACAAGGTGTTGAAAACCATGCGCAAGCCTTCCTTTAAATTATTTTACAAACTCCGAAAAAAATTTGACCAAATAAACGCCGAAGCCGGCCTCAAACAACAACTCATCCCCTATTTTATCTCGAGCCATCCTGAAAGCTCGCTCGAAGACATGGCCGAGCTGGCTGCCGAAACCAAAGACTTGGGCTTCAAACTCGAACAGGTACAAGATTTTACTCCTACACCCATGACGGTAGCCACCGAAATGTATTACTCAGGCTACGACCCTTACACCCTAAAACCCGTTTTTACGGCCCGAAGCCAAAGCGAAAAACAGGCCCAACAGGCTTTCTTTTTTTGGTATAAAACCGAAAACCAGGCCTGGATACGCAACACTTTAGAAAAGCTTGGACGAACCGACTTAATATCAAAAATTTTAAAAATCGGTAAACCCAACCCCACATGGCAAAAAACCAACAGCAACACACGCAAACCCGGCAAAATGTGATGCTGGCAGCGCAATCGCTGTCTGTCTTCGTCATTAGTTATTACCTGGTTTATCTCTTATGCGGCCTATCGGTGCTGTATATTTCATATGATTTTGATATTCCGGCAACACTATTCCCAAACAAGATTGTTTTTTCGATAGATGAAAACAACCCGCTCTGGACTTCCGATGCCACCAACAGCATTTTGCTTGCTACTCCGGTTGTAGGTTTTTTTATTGGGATAAGCGTCATCCTGCTTTTTCTTATAAATCCACGCAAACAGGCAATCTACCTCTATTTTGTGATCTGGATTTTTATTCAGGCCTTTAACATGACTTTTGGTTTGATAAGCGAAAACCTGATAGCCCGCACGGGTCTTATCCGCGTAGCTCAAGTCATGCACATCCACCCTGTAGCCATGGTTGTGGGCATTGCCCTTTCGCTGTATTTGCTGATGCGATCCGGTACCTTTTCCGGCAAATTGTTTTTTGCCTATTGCAGCAAACCAACCACCTCGTCAAAAGCAAAGCTAAACAGAGGATTGGTCTTTTTTATTTTTCCGTGGTTTGCAGGCAATAGTATCCTTCAGCTTGTTAATGGCGGCCGTATCGAAACCGAAGATTTGATGATGGTATTTTTTATGCTCGTTTTGCTAATTCCGGCCGTTGTTGCCAAAGCACCCGCCGGCGAAACCAAGGCCATGCCCTCTCCAAAAGTGCTCTTTTGGCTCGCGCCGCTATGCATTGCAGTTATCGTGCTTTTTCCGCTTTTCTTTCGCAAAGGATTCAGTTTTTAAAAAAAATGAGCAAAAGCATTTAAAAAATTTATAAATGAAATAAACTATACATGAAGCTATGTATATTTGTTGCATCTAAAAAAACACGTATTCACTAAACCAAATTCTGAACCAATGGAAAAAATTACCGTTATCGGAGCAGGGAATGTTGGCGCAACCTGTGCAAACGTTATCGCTCACAAGAATCTGTGTAAAGAGGTTGTGCTTGTTGATATCAAAGAAGGCATTGCCGAGGGCAAGGCTTTAGATATTTGGCAAACGGCTCCCATTAACCACTACAACACCCGCGTAATAGGCTCTACCAACGACTATCTGAAAACAAAGGGATCGGGAGTTATTGTCATCACATCAGGGCTGCCACGCAAACCCGGCATGTCGCGCGACGATTTAATTAAAACCAACGCCGGCATTGTGAAAGAGGTAACCGAAAAAGCCGTCAAATACTCGCCTGATGCAATTATTATCGTTGTTTCCAACCCATTAGACGTAATGACCTACGCTGCCTATTTGGCCAGCAACAAACCATCGCGAAAAGTATTTGGCATGGCAGGCACACTCGACACCGCCCGTTACCGTGCTTTTATTTCGGATGCCCTCAACGTTTCGCCTTCCGATGTGCATGCGCTTCTCATGGGCGGTCATGGCGACACCATGGTTCCGCTGCCGCGCTACACCTCAATTAGCGGCATTCCGGTAACCGAACTCCTTGGCAAAGAAGAGCTCGAGAAAATTGTAGAACGCACCAAAAAAGGCGGCGGCGAATTGGTAAACCTAATGGGAACATCGGCATGGTATGCTCCGGGAGCTGCTGCAGCGCAAATGGTTGAAGCCATCGTTGACGACCAAAACCGCGTTTTTCCGGTTTGCGCCTTTCTGCAAGGCGAATACGGCCTGAAAGATGTTTACCTTGGAGTTCCGGTAAAATTGGGCCGCCGCGGAATCGAAGAAATCATCGAAGTTGATCTGAATAAAGAAGAGAAAAAACTCCTCTACGACTCATCAGAATCTGTAAAAAACCTGATGAAAGTGTTGGACGATATGAATCTGTTTTAAACTTTGTAAGCATTAACAAAAAAAGCTGCCATTGCTGCATCAAGGCAGCTTTTTTTATTGCTCGTCAGCAAAAAAGCAATCTTAGGCTTTTTTAAACGTTTTAGGTATCAAAAAGCAGGCAATGGGGGCAAGTTAGAAAAATCGCCCTTATTTTTGTAGGCAATAAAAAACAAGATGAAAAAAATAGTTGTACTGAGCGGAGCCGGCATGAGCGCCGAAAGTGGGCTGAAAACTTTTCGCGACGACGGTGGTTTGTGGCGCGAATACCGTTTTACGGATCTTGCAACACCCGAAGCCTGGCATCAAAACCCTCAGCTTGTGCTGGATTTTTACAACGAGCGCCGCAAACAACTTTTCGAAGTAGAACCCAATGA
Source organism: uncultured Lentimicrobiaceae bacterium (assembly GCA_964470665.1). Lineage (GTDB taxonomy): Bacteria > Bacteroidota > Bacteroidia > Bacteroidales > F082 > JALNZU01. The sequence goes on along the minus strand of CAYYDS010000126.1, from coordinate 3,674 downwards.
TGGCCACAAAGCGCTCGTTGAACTGGAAAAACATTTCGATGTAAGCATCATCACCCAAAACGTAGATGACCTCCACGAAAGGGCCGGATCGAAAAAAGTTTTGCATCTGCATGGCGAGCTCAAAAAAGTACGCAGCACATCCGACCCCTCGTTGGTTTACGAACTGAAACACTGGGAACTCAAACTGGGCGATAAATGCGAAAAAGGCTCACAGCTAAGGCCACACATTGTTTGGTTTGGCGAAGCGGTGCCCAATATGATGCCTGCCATACAAATCACAAAAAAAGCCGATATCTTTATTGTGATTGGCACCTCGCTGCAAGTTTATCCTGCTGCTGCGCTTTTAAATTATGTTTCGGCCGGCCATACCAAATATTTGATTGACCCAAAAGCCGTTGCTCCGGCGCACCTTCACAACCTGAGCATCCGGCGCAATACGGCTGCAAAAGAAACCCCATTAATTGTTAACGAACTGATTACAAACGAATTAAAATAAAATACCTCTTATGCGTTCCATGAAAACAAAAAGCCTTTACCTCATTCTCCTGCTATTTATTTCGGGCACATTCGTTGCCTGCAAAAAAGAGTTCACACCCGAAGAACAACTCAATAAAGACATTGAGCTGATTCGTGATTATTTGAACAATGCCGGCCTGAGCGCTACACAAGACGAAAGTGGGTTGTTTTATATCATCAAAGTATTAGGTGATTCTATAACGAAGCCAAGTTTAACCTCTACTGTAACGGTTGACTATCGGGGCTACCTTCTCGATGGAACCCGGTTTGATTCCGTACAATCCTTCCGGTCGAAACTAAACCGGCTGATCGAAGGCTGGCAAATTGGCATCCCCCTGATTTATAAAGGCGGCGAAATTGATTTATACATTCCATCAACACTGGCCTATGGCAAGTATCAGGTGGGGGAAATCCCGCCAAACTCTCCGCTGATTTTCGAAATAAAGCTGCTTAAAGTAGAATAAGCAATTGCTTTTATCTTATTTTTCTTTAATTTTATAGCCTGATGAAACAGGGCTATGACAGAAGATTTTAGGTTTATAATTGAAAAAATCAGGCAGTATTGCGATTATCAGGAGCGTTGCATCAGCGAAGTAAAGGATAAATTGCGATCGTGGCAGGTAACGCCCGAAGTTTGCGAAAAAATTATCCGGACGCTCCAAAACGAAGGCATGATTGACGAAGACCGCTACGTTAGGGCATTTGCCTTGGGCAAGCTCCGAAACAATCAATGGGGCAGAAATAAAATTATGTATGCGCTGCGCATGAAAGACATCCCCGATCTTACCATACAAATAGGCTTAGAAGAATTGGATACAAAAGAATATATCGAAATCTTAGCAAAACTCATCCGCCGCAAAACCGTTAATGCACCCAACGAATACGCCCGAAAGGCCAAATTGGCACAATATGCCGTTGCCAAAGGATTTCAGGCACAATTAGTTTGGAAACTGCTCAACGATGAAAACTGAGCTCCACCCAATTTTTATTAATTTCGCAACTTAAATTTTCACAACATAAAATTTTTCACGTAAATGATTACTACCGAACAATATAAGGAGCTTGCCAAAAGGTTAGAAGCTTTGAGGAGGTTTCTTTGACGTTGACCGCAAACTGATAGAGATAGAAGAGGAGGAAGAAAAAACCCTTGCCCCCGATTTCTGGAGCAACACCAAAAAAGCCGAACAACAGCTCCGCGTCATCAAGGAGAAAAAGAGCTGGACAGAGGGCTATGCCTCAGCTGCCCTATTGTTTGACGAGCTAACGATAGCGCGCGATTTTTACGAAAGTGGCGATGCGAGCGAAGCAGAAGTGTCCGTAGCCTTCGAAACCTGCCTTAAACAAATTGAGGAGATGGAATTTCTGAATATGCTCAGCAACGAAGAAGATAAACTTCATGCCATCCTGAGCATCAATGCAGGTGCGGGCGGCACCGAAAGCCAGGATTGGGCCGAAATGCTGCAGCGAATGTACCAGATGTGGGGCGAAGATAACAAATACAAGGTGAAGCTTTTAGACATTCAGGAAGGCGAAGTGGCCGGCCTGAAAAGCGTTTCGCTCGAATTTGAAGGTGACTATGCTTTTGGCTACCTCAAAGGCGAAAACGGCGTACACCGATTAGTGCGCCTTTCGCCATTCGACTCGGCAAACCGCCGCCACACCAGCTTTGCATCAGTTTATGTGTATCCCGTGGTTGACGACAACATCAACATCGTTGTAAATCCTGCCGACATCAGCTGGGACACCTTCCGATCGAGCGGGCCGGGCGGGCAAAATGTGAATAAAGTTGAAACAGCCGTGCGCCTACGTCACGCGCCAACAGGCATCGTAATCGAATGCCAGGAAACACGCTCGCAACTGCAAAACCGCGAAAAAGCCATGCAAATGCTACGTTCGCAACTCTACGAAATGGAACTGCGCAAAAAACAGGAAGCCATCGAAAAAATTGAAGGAAACAAGAAAAAAATAGAATGGGGATCGCAAATTCGTTCCTATGTGCTCCACCCCTACAAACTCGTAAAAGACAATCGCACCGGATACGAAAGCTCTAACACTCAGGCCGTTTTGGACGGAAAACTAAACGACTTTATCAAAACTTACCTTATGGAATTTGGCCATAAGATAGAAAACGACAACTAAACAAAAAAATCATGTACCGCATCTACCACAACCCACAGTGTAAAAAATCGAGAGCCGGACTGCAATACCTGCAACAAAGCAAAAAAACCTTTGAGGTGGTGGAATACCTGAAGAAACCCCTTGGCACATCCCAACTGCGGCAGCTGATTGCCAAAACCGGGCTCAGGGCAAAAGACCTTATACGCACACAGGAAGCCATCTTTAAAACGAATTATAAAGGACTTGAACTTACCGAAGAACAATGGCTCGAAGCCATTGCTGCTCATCCAAAACTACTAAAAAGACCCTTGATCGAATCGGACGATAAAGCCGTTTTGGCCGATCCGCCCGAAAATGCCGGGGTTTTGTTTTAATCAACCACAACATCGAAATTTCAAAAAAATCAGTATGAACGAACGTCAGCACACCGAATTGCCGGCTTGGCAAAAATCAATGCAACTTTTGAAACAACTCTATGCTTTGACGGCCACATTCCCCAATGGCGAGAAAGACGGGCTTGGTCAAACCATTAAAACCCGTATGACCGAAGTGCCGGTAGCCATTGCGCTGGCTCTGGGCAATGGCCTTCAGGCAGGCAGCGCAAACCACTTGCAAAAGGCTTACGAATCAATCACCGTAGTTGATTCCCTGCTTCAAATAACCCTTCACTTAGGCCTGATAAAGGATGTAGTGCTCGAACCTATTCAGGACGAACTCATTGACATTCAAAAAGAACTCCTCACACTGGGCAAACGTGTGGAAAAGAAAAAACGCTAAAACTTATTTTTACCAAACTAAAACTACTAAAGCAATGAAATTCCGCATCGAAAAAGACACCATGGGACCGATTGAAGTGCCCGCCGAAAAATACTGGGGTGCGCAAACCGAGCGTTCGCGCAACAATTTTCGCATAGGCCCCGAAGGCTCAATGCCCAAAGAAATCATCGCGGCTTTTGCCTATCTGAAAAAAGCCGCCGCCATCACCAATATGGAACTGGGCGTACTTTCCAAAGAAAAATGCGAGCTTATTTCGGCTGCAG
>CAYYDS010000125.1:0-8699 GCA_964470665.1 uncultured Lentimicrobiaceae bacterium | reverse complement strand
AAATATTCGATGAATACAGGCAACTACAACGCCAACCTTTCGGGAAATATTAACGTTAGAACCACCGAAACGATAAACCTCACTTTTGGTGGTACCTATAATGTTTCAAAAGGAAACGCTTTCAGCTACAGCGCCTCGTATTTCAACTGGGACAAAAACTACGAATTTAATAACAACACATGGCGTGTATTCGGTCGTTTCACCCAACGATTCCCTTCGGCCAGCGATAGCAAATCGTTGATCAAGAACCTGTACTACTCCATTCAGGCCGACTATACCCGCCAGTACAATACATACGGCGACCCCGACCACTACGAAAACATTTTCGATTATGGGTATCTCGGAAAATTTTCGGTGTATAAACAACCCATCTTCCAGAGAGAAAATGTGGTGGTTGACGGCAAAACCTATAGCAACGTAATGGTGCTCAAGGGATGGGACAATGATACGCTTGTGAATTGGACTCCCGGATCGCTCAATCCGATCGTGTCTAATTATACCACCACCTACTTTAATACTTACGAAGGTCAACCCGAAAACCACTTCCGCAACCTGAACGACATTGTTTTGGGCGGAGCTCTGATCAATGGAAGCGGCCCGGCAGCCTATTACAGCCTTTTCCAGGCTCCCGGAACCATCCAAACCGGCTATGGCATTGATGATAACGACCAGTTCAGCGTAAACGTTGCCGGATCAATGGACCTTGGAAATCACGAAATCAAACTTGGATTCCTTTATGAACAGCGTACCAGCCGCGGGATAGACTATGCCCCTACAGGCCTCTGGACACTAATGCGAGGGCTTACCAACTTTCATATTCTCGAACTCGATGTGGATCATCCTTTTGTGGTGGATTACGACGGCATTGTTGACACCGTGAAATTTTATCGTAACTACGACGCCAACTCACAGCGCGTATTCGACAAAAACCTGCGCCAACGCTTAGGCCTTCCCACTAACGGACTCGACTATATTGTAATTGACTCCTACGATGCCAATGCAAACACCATTGAATATTACGACCTCAACGGTGTACGTCATACCCTCGCAACCGGCGACAGGCCATTCAACATTGATATGTTTAGCCCTGACGAACTTTTAAATGACGGCAACTCCTATGCCTCCTGGATTGGATATGATTATCACGGAAATAGGCTCAACTACGCCCCAAGCTTCGACGATTTCTTTAACAAACGCGATGAAGACGGAATGTATCTTCGCCCGATCGGCGCTTTCCAGCCCATTTATATGGCCGGCTATCTGCAGGATAAATTTGCTTTCCGCGACCTTATATTTAATATAGGTGTACGCGTTGACCGTTTTGACGCAAACCAGAAAGTATTAAAAGACCCCTACCTTCTTTATAATGCAAAAACTGTTGGCGAAGTTACCAGCATCAACTCGGTTCCGGTTTCTCACCCACAGGGGATGGGCAGCGACTATACGGTATATGTGGATAAGGCCGACGCTCCCACACGAATTGTTGGATATCGTTTTGAAAACACCTGGTATAACGTGGATGGCGCTGTTATTCAAGACCCGACACGCCTTGATGTGGGATCAGGAATTTCTCCCTTCCTTGCCGACCCTGAACAAAACAGGGCCAACCCTTCGTCTTTCAAAGACTATGATCCGCAGCTGAGCGTCATGCCGCGTATTTCGTTCTCTTTCCCAATTTCCGACGAAGCCCTCTTCTTTGCACACTACGACGTGCTCACCCAGAGGCCTACCAGCAACCTCTTTTCGAACCCGGCTACCTATTATTTCTTTGAAAGCATTCGCGGTACCGTAAATAACCCCTCGCTGAAACCTACCCAAACCATTGACTATGAATTGGGTTTCACCCAGAAGCTGACAAACACCAGCTCGCTCACCTTTACCTCGTTCTACCGCGAGATGCGTAATATGATCCAGATCTACCGCTTTACCGGAGCATATCCGAACGACTATACCTCGTTTAACAACTTAGACTTCGGTACCGTAAAAGGCCTCACGGTTGAATACGACTTGCGTCGTACAAACAATGCACGTATCCGCGCCGGCTATACCCTTCAGTTTGCCAATGCAACGGGTGCAACCACCACAACAGCTGCATCGCTCATCGCTGCCGGACTGCCCAATCTTCGTTCGACCATCCCAATGCCCTGGGACCGCCGCCATCAGTTTAACCTTCTGCTCGACTACCGTTATGGAAGTGGAAGAGAATACAATGGCCCGATAATCAGCCGCGAAAAGAAAGACAAAGCACCTGTAAAACTGCTCGAAAATACCGGATTTACCTTAACCGTATTAGGTGGTTCGGGCACCCCATATACTGCAGCACGTAAAGTAAACTCGCCCATCACCGTTGGAAGCAACCTGCTTAAAGGTTCGTACTACGGGTCGCGTCTGCCCTGGCAGTTCCGCCTCGACCTGCGCGTTGACAAAGATTTCGAAGTTGATTTTGGAAAAGAAAGCAAAGGAAACCTGCGAAAAACCTATTTCAACGTTTATCTGCAAGTGCTCAACCTGCTCGATACCAAAAACGTATTGCGCGTTTACTCGGCAACCGGAAATGCTAATGATGACGGTTACCTCTCAGCACCCGAATGGCAGCGCGAAATCAATACGCAGACCGATCCCGTTGCCTTTAGGGAACTCTATGAAATTTATGTAAATCGTCCGGGCAACTTCAGCTCACCGAGACAAATCCGTGTTGGTTTGATGTTTAACTTCTAATCCAAAACGGCTGAATCTAAAATGAATATCAAGAATAATATGAGAAATAATATGAAGAACATCATTCAAACGCTGATAGCTGCAAGCTTTGTTTTGATACTTGTCTCACCTGTACACGCTGAAAAACTTGTACTCGAAAAAGGACAGAAGACTACGGTACTAAAACAAACATCGGCCGGATGTAATCCTTCCTCGGCCTTCGAATGGCTCGACATCAACAACATCAGAGCACGTATCAACGGTGGCGGTGATATGTGGTGGGACCTTGATGGCAATGCCAAGTACTTTATCCCGAAAAACGGAACCGCAACCTCAATGTTCTCCGCAGCATTGTGGATTGGAGGCCTCGACATCAATAACCAGCTGAAACTGGCTGCACAGCGCTACCGCCAGGAAGGTAACGACTTCTGGACGGGGCCGCTTACCATTGACGGAACCGCTGCCATTAGCGAAGCTACCTGCGCCGAATACGATAAGCACTTCAGGATGAGCCGCGCTATGGTTGATGAGTTTTTGGCACATTGCGACCCAAATACAGGCGCCTTTATGCCTAGCGAAGAATATACCATTCCGAGAGAAATCCTGGAATGGCCGGCTCACGGAAATACCTCGCTCGGACAAAGCTATTACCTTGCTCCTTTTTACGATGCCGATGGCGATGGCGAATATAACCCCTACGCCGGCGATTACCCCTATTATGACATAGACAACAGCCTTTGTAAAACCCGTACTCCTACGATGGACGAATCGGTAGAAGGAAAACTCCATGGCTCGGTGCTTGCCGACCAAGTGATCAAAGGCGACCAGACAATTTGGTGGGTCTTCAACGATAAGGGTAACTTCCACTCGGCCACACAAGGCTCGGCCATTGGTATGGAAATCCGCGCCCAGGCGTTCGGATTTGCTACCAACGACGAAATCAACAACATGACTTTTTACAGTTATGAAATTATTAACCGCTCCACCTTCGAGCTTACAAACACCTATTTCTCGCAATGGGTTGACCCCGACCTTGGCTATGCCTGGGACGACTATGTGGGTTGCGATATCGTGCGCGGACTAGGTTATTCCTATAACGGAAAAGCTGTTGACGGAAGCGGCCAACCCGAAGCCTACGGCGATCAGCCGCCTGCAATTGGCGTTGACTTTTTCCAGGGACCTTATATGGACCCGCTTCCTAACGACAGACCTAAATACCGCGTACTCTACAGCCCAACCGGCGACACACTGCTCGAACCTCTTTGCGACGAAAGCATCAATGGCATTAACTTTGGCGACGGCATACCCGGAAACGAACGCTTTGGGATGCGCCGTTTCCTCTTCCACGACAATACGAGTGGCGATAAAGGCGACCCGCATTCAGCACCACAGTATTATAACATCTTGCGCGGAAAATGGAAAAACGGTCAGGCAATGTCATATGGTGGCGACGCCTTCCCCGGGCATCCCGGCGTAGTAGGCCCCGAATGCGACTTCATGTTCCCGGGCGATACCGACCCATGTAACTGGGGTACAGGCGGAGCTATACCGAATGGGGGTTATACGCAAAACGGATTTTATTGGAGAGAAGAAACCGGAAATAACGGCGCACCTAACGACGCATCCGACCGACGCTTCCTCCACTCAGCCGGACCCTTTACACTGAAACCCGGCGCTGTAAACTATATTACAGTAGGTATTCCGTGGGCACGCGCCACATCGGGAGGCCCATTGGCTTCGGTTACACTGCTCAAACGCGTGGACGACAAATGCCAGGCACTGTTCGACAACTGCTTTAAAGTAATTGATGGCCCCAACGCACCCGACCTCTCCTTCCGCGAACTCGACCGCGAAGTGATCGTTTATATCTCAAACTCGCCTTCATCAAACAACTACAATGAAGAGTACACCGAGTTCGACCCGAACATTGTGCAGCCTCACCCGAATAACCCAAACCAGCGCAGCGACTCACTCTACCGCTTTGAAGGTTATTTGATTTATCAGCTTAAAAATGCTACCGTTTCTGTTGAAAGCCTCAAAGACCCTGACCTGGTGCGCTTAGTAGCTCAATTTGATAAAAAGAACGGCGTGAGCAAAATTGTAAACTTCTATTACGATGAGCATGCCGGAGCTACCGCCCCCATGGTGGAAGTGATAGGCGGCGATAAAGGAATAGAACACTCCTTCATTATTACGCAAGATGCTTTTGCTACCGGCGACGTGCGTCTGGTAAACCATCAGCAATATTACTATTTGGCCTTAGCCTATGCCTACAACGAGTTTATGCCTTATTCGGATGAACCCAGCATCCTAAACGGACTTTTGGGACAAAAAAATCCTTTCTTAGCCGGACGTAAAAACATTAAGCTCTATACGGTTATCCCGCATAAAACGATGGATGGTGTGATTGCCACTTCCAATTATGGCGACAGCCCCGAAATTACTCGCCTGTCAGGACACGGAAACGGAGGCCTGGCTCTCGACCTGAGCAAGGCAACGGTGGACGAAATTTTGAACAAAAAACCTGCCGGCCCCGATAACCCCTATGGCGGCCCGAACTACCCAATGGCATATGAGGCTACCTATAAACAGAACGCAGGCCCATTAAGCATAAGAGTTGTTGACCCACTGAACGTTAGAGATTCTGATTATGAATTTTGGATGGAACCATTCTACTCGCAACGAATCTATAATGTTACGCAAGACGCGGCCATTACCGGCGACACAGCCAGCAAAATGGTGTCAAACTGGTATCTGAAAGACTTGTCGAGCGGAGAAATATTCAAATCCGATACCACAATCATTACCCCAACCGAAAAACTATTTATCGAAAGGGGCATCTCGGTTACCATTTCGCAACCCTACTCCCCGGGCCTCTACCGCATTGGCAGCAACAGCGACAATGAAGCAGTTTCTACAGTGCTGGCCACAAACAACGGCTTCCTGCTTTCGACCGTAACCTATGCCGACAGCTCCAGAGCTTACCTCACAGGGATTGCCGATAGCGACCAACCGCCATCATTACCCTTCAACTGGATTAGATCGGGTAAATACAAAGACCAGGAAAACTCACTTAACGACGACTGGGGAATGTCATCCAGTCCATTACGCCCCTGGGACCCCGATGAATCTTATGAAAAAATTGCCGGCCGCACATGGGCACCCTACGCACTCGTCTCTTATGGCAACAATACTGGCGAAAGCGGACAATCGAACGTTGGACCGGCTTACAGCTCGCTCTCGAAAACACAGCGCAGCATGAGCACCATTTCGAGTGTTGACATTGTTCTCACACCGGATAAATCGAAATGGACGCGTAGCCCTGTACTCGAAATGGGTATTGACTCGCTGCTTACACAAGGCAGAGCCAAACGTTTTGCCCTTCGCAAAGCCCCATCGGTTGACAAGGACGGAAAACCGGCTGCTTCGATGACTATGCCCGCCAGCGAAAACCAAAACGACCCGAACTATATCGGCAGTTATGGAATGGGCTGGTTCCCGGGATATGCCATTAACGTGGAAACCGGAGAACGTTTGAACATCATGTTTGGCGAAGATTCATACCTTTCTGCGCTGAATGGCCGCGACATGCTCTTCAACCCGCCACCACGCAACCTTGATCTGCCGCAAGAACTCGATCCAAACCTGATGTCACAGACAAGCTTCACCCCGCTGTTTGGCGGAAAGCACTACGTCTATATCATGAGGCACGATTACAACAAATTTGAACAATTCGGCTATTTATTCGAGTATAATTCGCCTGGCTACGATGCCGGCCGTTATGCCTTCAATATGCTCGACACCTTGTTCAAGAGTCCGAACTTCATGCCCATTCATACCCAAAACTTTTTCTCGCAAATCATGTATGTGGGTATGCCGATGCCGGTGAAAGGTCAGGAATGGCTTTCCAATGAGGTGAAAATCCGTATCCGGGTTGCCAAACCTTATGCTCGTTACCACAGCCTGCTTCCTTTTGAAACCGAAAAAGCGGCTGTAGATAATGATGGATATCCGAAATACAAATTCTCGCTGAAAGGATTGGCCACGAAATTGTACGACAAAGAAAAGATGCAAAGCGATCTCGATCTGATCACTGTTGTACCCAACCCATACTATGCCTACTCCAAATACGAAAACAACGCCCTCGATAACAGGGTGAAGATTACGAACCTGCCAAAAACTTGCGTTATTACCATCTATGACCTGAGCGGAACAAAAATCAGACAGTTCAAGAAAGACGAAATCAAAACGTCAATCGACTGGGACTTGAAGAACTTTGCCGGCGTACCGATTGCTAGCGGAGTGTATGTAATCCACGTGAAATCTGACGAAGGAGAACGTATCGTTAAATGGTTTGGTACTTTACGCCCAATGGACCTGAATACATTCTAAACCAAAACATTGCGAATAATAATACCATTAGAATATGAGCACTTTATATAGATACTGTATCGCAATAGCCCTGATTTTTGCCCTCGTTCCGGCAAGCTTACAGGCAGGTAACAAAGACAGGTCAGGTCAGGCCGGAGCAGCACAATTGCTGATTAATCCCTGGGCCCGCAGTTCGGGCTGGGGAAATGCCGGCATGTCGGGCATCCGCGGCTTAGAATCCATTTGGAGCAACGTGGGCGGATTGGCATTTACTCAGAAAACCGACCTCAACTTCAGCCATACGAATTGGATGAGAGGTTCTGATATTAACCTCATTTCGTTTGGTTTTGCACAACGTGTGGGCGAATCGGGCGTGCTGGGACTATCAGTAATGTCAATGAGCTTTGGTGAAAACCAGATTACTACTCCCGAATATCCGGATGGCGGCCTTGGCACTTTCTCGCCCAGCCTGATGAACCTCGGATTGGCTTATTCGAAAAGCTTCTCCAATAGTATTCACGCCGGTTTTGTGTTAAAAATCATTTCGGAAAGCATTTCCGACCTCAGCGCTCAAGGTGTAGCTATTGATGCCGGTATTCAGTACCTTACCGGATCAGATGAAAATATCCATTTCGGCATCACACTGAAGAACATCGGGCCCACCATGAGTTTCTCCGGCGACGGTTTGTCACTTCGTGTATTCATCCCCGGACAGGAAACGCAGTTTACCCTCGAACAACGCATCGAAGCTTTTGAGCTTCCTACACAGCTCGTGATTGGTGCTGCTTACGACTTCCTGTTCGAAAACGAAATACGGCTGACCATGGCAGGCAACTTTACTTCAAACTCCTTTACAAAGGACCAGATTACTGCCGGAGCCGAATTTAGCCTGAAAGACTACGTGATGCTCAGAGCCGGTTATACCTACGAAGAAGGAATTTGGGATAACATCAATACCGATATGCGCAGTAATATGAGCAAAGGCCCGAGCGCAGGTTTAACCGTTCAGGTACCTCTAAATAAAGAAAAGAAATCGGTTTTTGCCGTTGACTATTCGTATAGAGCTACCGACCATATGAAAGGAACACATTCGATCGGCGCAAAAATGAGCTTCTAATTCGCCGAAAAGAATATTTAATTACTTTTGCAAAAAAAAGGCCCTTACTCTGTTAAGGGTCTTTTTTACTTCAATACGACAAATCGTTTTAAATATGTCAGAGATAAAATATTTTACGGAAGAAGGCCTTAATCGTTTAAAAGACGAACTTGAAGACCTGATAACGAAGGAAAGGCCCCGGATATCGCAAATGATAGCCGAAGCCCGCGACAAGGGCGATCTCTCGGAAAATGCCGAATACGATGCCGCAAAAGAAGCGCAGGGAATGCTTGAGCTGAAAATAAGCCAGCTGCAAGACCTCCTTCTGAATGCACGCATCCTTGACGAATCGAAAATTGACAGCTCGAAAGTGCTTTTGCTTTCGAAAGTGAAAATAAAAAACCTCAAAAGCAATGCAACAATGGATTACACCATTGTTCCGGAAAAGGAAGCCGACCTGAAACAAAACAAAATTTCGGTGAGCTCGCCCATTGCAAAAGGACTTCTTGGCAAAACAGTGGGCGAAAAGGTGGAT
>CAYYDS010000124.1:0-8732 GCA_964470665.1 uncultured Lentimicrobiaceae bacterium | reverse complement strand
CCTGACTCATCTTGCTAAAGCGCTGCATTCAAATAACTTAGAAAATTTTAAACATTTTTGCGATTTTTTGTCATGTACTTAGCATTTTTTATTAATTAGTCGAGCCTTAAAAAGCCTATTTATTTTTTGGTTGTGTTTTATTTTGAGTAATTCATTGGTTTATTAAGATGCCAAACAGTAATTTAAATTGGAGCCAAAAAGATGATTTCCATTTATTGATGATCCTTTTGAAGTTAAGAGCAACTGCTGCCAACATCACATTAATATTATAGCTTCAGTATTTGACAAAAAAAAATCAAGGGTAAAAGCATAGATAATTAGCCTGTTCTATAAGGGGCTTTGCCCCAAACCCCACTTCATTTTTTGGCTTAAACCAAAAAACGAAGCAAAAAATTAATTTCATTGAAGCACCTACGCTCAGCATAATACAAACAAGTTTGATTCTGCTTTCACTTAAACGGTGCTTTCAAGACTGCGCCTGCTACGCACGAAAAATGAGCGTTCGTGCAGCTAAATCATCCAAACTCGCTCCTTCAGCGCTTAAACAAGGACGATTTTTAACGCCACGCTCTCTGATTTTTCGACTCACCGGATGAGGTCGATCGTCAGCGAACGATAGCTAAAGCCTTGATTTAAAAGAATAAAAACCTAATAATATATTTTTTGTCATGTACTTAGTTATTGCACAATTAATTTTTTAAAGCTCATCGTTGATTGATCAATCGTAAGGGTATATACCCCCTTGGCAAAATCGGCAAGCGAAATCTGAAAATCGGCACGGTCAATTCGCATTTTCAAAACAGTTCTGCCTGTAATATCTGCAATACGCAGTGTGTTGCCCAAATCGCCGGCATCGGTTTGAACAAAAATTAGTTTTTGTGCAGGGTTCGGATACACAACAAAATGTTTCGTTTTTTCAGGTTTTTCGGCTACAGGTGTTAATGCTGTGAGGTGGATATTATCAATATAGAGGTTGTTACCGTATTGGTTAAAGCTTTCGAAGCGAATTTTCACTCCTGTTTTTCCGGCAAATTCATTCAGATTGATTACGGGGCATGGGGGGCCGTAGCTGCCTGCAAAACACCAGTCTTCATCGGTTTGGGGCTCAAATGCAACCAGAGTTGGCAAAGCGGTTTCAAAAGCCCCCTGTCCGTCGGGCCCGTTGGCATATACCCTTTTCCAGTTATTGCTGCAATTGTCCGAAACACTCACTATCAAGCTGTCAATCTGGGCATAACGCTGTGCATAAGCGTATTCAAACGTCAGGCTGATCTCTCCGAATCCGCTAAAATCAATGGGTGGGCTTTCCAAATAATCGCGTTGGTTGAAGTTAGTATAATTGTTAAAATTCATCCAAACAGCGCGGTTTCCATCGGCCAAAGTTTTAATATCCCAAGTTTTGTTGTTGTCAGGGTTGGTTACAATCCAGCCTTTAGTCCAGATATTCTGTTGTTCAAAATCTTCAGAAAATGGCAGCGGCTGCCCTCCGATATTAATCAAATTTTGTTTGAGCAATGTTGCAACCCCATTGATGTTGCTTGCCGTAAGGCGCAGGTCGTACAAGCCGAATTCGTTGAATTTCACAACCGGATTCTGCGATGTATTTGTTGTTCCCTGCATAAAGGTATAGCTTGCCGGGCTGATATCCCAAATCCAATTATCGGGGCAGTGGTCGGTGAGGTCAGTAAAATTGACAATTAATTCGGGGCAGCCGGAATAAGCCGAGGCTTCAAATTGAATTTCGGGCAAAGAGGCTTCACCTACGCTAATGCAATCTGTGCAGGTGTAGGTATCTGTTCCCAACAAATTACTAACGGTAAGGCTAACGTCGTATGTTCCCGGAACAGAATAGCGTATTCCCGCGGGGTTTTGCTCGTTGCTTGTTGCAGGCGTAGCCCCCGGAAACGACCAAAGATAGGAGAAGGGTGTTCCGGTGGAAGTGTCGGTGAAGTCGAGCGTACAACCGGCCGAAATGCTTGTAGCCGAGGCAATAAACCCTGCCGTAGGCGCGGTATAATGTGGGCTCACACTCCATAAACCACGGCCATAGGTTGCGGCACGAATCAGGTCGCCGGCAGGGCCTCCTTCATCGTAAAAGATTTCGATTTCGGTAACTTTTACACTGGCCGGAAGCCCTTCGGTGTAATATTCCCATTCATTCATAGAAGCATCGCGGTAGAAAACCCCAATGTCGGTTCCTAAATAAATGCCTTCACGGCTATTGTGATAGTAAGCAATGCTGTTAATTTGTATTCCCGACAAATTGGCTGTGATTTCTGTCCAGTTTAATCCTTGATCGGGCGATTTAAAAATCCTTGTTTGTTGGGCAATATAAACGATGTTTTCATCAAGCGGATGGGTTTCGATGCTTGTAATGGTAGCGCTTGCAGGCAGGTTGGCTGTTCGCACTTGCCACTGTACTGAAGCATCTTTTGCATTATTGGTAAAATAAAACTTGTTTCCCGAAGAGGCATAAAGGATATTGGTATTGGCTTTTGCCTGAACCAAAACGTTTAAATCGGAATTGCCAAAGGTGCTGATTTTCTGCCATTGCACGTTTCCGGCTCCGGCAACCTTTATATTGGTGCTTCGCCAAACATTTTTAAAGCCGATAAACATGATGTTTCCATCGTTATGATCAACAAGGAAAGGTGTAACCCAGGCGCCGCTTTCGGTTATTCCGTTTACATCTTTTCCGGCTATTTGGCCTTGGCTATTGTTGTTGAAATGCCGTTCGATGCTGCCGTAATAAATGCTCGAATAGCTGTAGCGATGGTCGTTGGGGTCGTAGGCGCATTCCATTCCGTCTCCGCCGTTTACGGCATCCCAATTGGTGCCATTCATCACCGAGCTGCCATTATCCTGATAACCGTTGATAACGAAATCGCGTTTTGTTCGGCTTTGTCCGATTTTGTAGGCCTGGCTGATTACAAGCCCGTTAGAAATTTCAGTCCAGTTTACTCCGGCATTTTCCGTCCAATAAATTCCCCCGTCGTTTCCGGCATAAAGCCGGTTGTTGATGGGCGAGTATTCTAAAATATGGAGGTCGGCATGAACCGATTGCACATTGCATCCGCCATACCAATGGCTCCGAATAGCCCAGTTGCTTCCGCCATTGGTTGATTTAAAGCAGTTTACTCCACCGGCATATAAAACATTGGCATCAACCGGGTCAACAGCAATATCCAAATCGTACCAGGCCTGTCCGCCACTGCCGCCATTGCAATCCCAGGACATAATGTTTGGCGAGTTTGAACGCATCTCAAAGGTCGCGCCCTTATCTAAGGAGCGGTATAAGCCCTTAAAGGCATCGGAAGTGGTGATAAGAAAGTAAACCATATCGGGGCTTGCAGCCGATACGCCTACCACAGCCCGGCTTCCGCCCGGCAATCCACTAGTTATCTGGCTGAAATTTAATCCGTTATCCAACGATCGGAAAAAGTTGCCACCCGATGCAGCGTAAATAATCTGATGATCGGTGGGATGAAATACGATATCCTTGATGTTGCCGGTTTTCACTCTTACCCAATTGGTTCCGGCATCGGCAGTACGATAAATGCCTGTATTGGTGGCCGCAAGCATCACCAAAGGGTCCAGGGCATCCTGTATCATCATGCCAACTATGGCGTTTCCCATTCCGTTATTCCATGGTTCCCAGCTCATTCCGCTATCAAGGCTGCGCCAAACGCCCATTCCCGGAGCATCGCCCGCATCGCGATCGCCCGTTCCAATAAGTATATGAGCAGGGTTGCTACGATCAACCAAAATTGCAGAAACACCGAGCGTTGGGAGGTGATCGGTAAGTACTTCCCAATTTTGGCCGTGGTTGGCAGTCATCCATAAACCCCCGGCAGGTGCGCCAATATAAATGCGGTTGGCATCAACCGGATCAAAGCCAATGGCATTTATCCTTCCCAAACCTCTGTAGCCATTATATCCCGAAGGAACGTTGAAAGGCCCCAAGGCAGTCCACTGGTTTTCTCTTCCGTTCAATATTTTCCCCGATTTCAACATTTGGTTGTAGGCTTTCAGTTCGCGATCGGGCTCCGGACGATTGCCTTCGTTATCCACTCGCTGCATCATCATATACTCCCAGCGTTTAAACGGCTTGAAGCCGCATCCGCGCGTAAGCGGCCTGTCTTTCCAGTAAAGTTCAAATGCCTTTTGGGTTTCAAAAAAATTGGCATTCTGGTCTTCCATCATTTCTACCCAATAGGGATATGAAGCTGTGTCGGCAAGCTGAGCAAAAAGGCTCGTTCCGGCAAAAAAGAATCCTGCAATCAGAATCAGAATAAAAAGATGTCTCTTTAGCATTACTTTTATGTTAACTTATTAGTAATGTATAAAATAAAGTAAATTTAATTCGAGCTTCCCCAAAAAAAATAAATTTGTATTGAATACGAAAAGTTTTCGGTAAATGACAAAGGTACGCGTTTTTGAGATACATCAACCGAAAAGCAGGCGAAACACACAATTTGGACTATAATTTGAAAAAATGATTACTTTTGCCGCCTTTAAGATATAACGTTGTTTTAAACAAAGACAAATAGATACAGCAGTCACAATCAACACATTAACACAAAATGGCTAAGTACCAAAATATTGTTATAACCGGAACGGGATCTTTTATTCCGGAAAAAGTTGTTACTAATGAGGATTTTATTAATCAAAAATTTTTCGAAAAAGACTATAGTCCGATTAATAGTCCGGGAGAAGAAATCACGCGTAAATTCCAGGATATCACAGGGATAGGCGAAAGAAGGTGGGTTGATCAAAATCTGAATAACTCCGATATTGCCGCCTATGCTGCCCGCGAAGCCATCCGCGACAGCGGCATTGATCCCGAAACAATTGATCAAATCATTGTTGCTCATAACTTTGGCGATGTTACATCCGGATCTATCCAAACCGATATGCTGCCCAGCATTGCTTCGCGCGTAAAAAACCTGCTGGGCATTACAAACCCCGGCTGTATTCCTTACGATATTATTTTTGGCTGCCCGGGCTGGGTGCAGGGCATGATTCAGGCTAACTCGTTTATTCGCTCGGGTTTGGCAAAAAAATGCCTTGTTATTGGTACGGATACCCTTAGCCGATTGATAGACATTTTCGATCGCGATGCCATGATTTTCAGCGATGGAGCAGGCGCTGTTATTGTTGAACTGGTTGAAGAAGATGAGCAAAGAGGGTTCCTTTCACATTCGTTTGCCTCGCACACACAAGACGAAGTTGGCTATCTTTATTTAGGAAAATCGAATGAACCCGAAAGTGCCCCAAACAATAAATACATCAAAATGTTGGGTCGTAAAATTTACGAATATTCGCTTACTCAGGTTCCTCTGGCCATGAAATTAGCTTTAGATAGATCGGGGCAGCCCGTTGAGCAACTAAAAAAAATCCTCATCCATCAGGCCAACGAAAAAATGGATGAAGCTATTATCCTGCGTTTCTATAGGCAGTATCACATGAAAGTGAACATTTCGGAAGTGATGCCCATGAATATACGAACCTTGGGCAACAGCTCGGTGGCTACCATTCCTACGCTTTACAATATGATACTAAAAAATCAGCTGCCGGGCCACAGTATTCAACCGGGCGATTTGCTGATGTTTGCCTCGGTGGGAGCCGGAATGAATATCAATGCCATTGTTTACAAGCAGTAAAGTGTCGGTAAAACCAAAAGTACTTGTTTTAGGAGCTTCCGATAAGCCCGAAAGGTATTCATATCGTGCGATAAAAAAGCTACTTGCACATGGATTTGAAGTTGTTGCCGTTGGCAGCCGCTGCCGCCCCGACTTTTCGGTTCCTATCCTCACCTCAATTCCTGCCAATGAACAGCCCGACACAGTTTGCCTATATCTAAACCCTGAAAGGCAAAAGGCATATGAAGCACTGCTCATTGCACTGCATCCGCGAAGGATTATTTTTAATCCCGGAACGGAAAATCCGGTTTTTGCGCATTTAGCACAACAAAATGGAATTCAAACCGTTGAAGATTGTACGCTGGTAATGTTGGCCGGCGGTACTTTTTAAAAGGTTTTTATCATTAAAATTTTAGTTTAGCCCTTTCTCTGACATCTGATGAATCTTATGGCCACAAAAAATCAAATTCCATCGTTTGTTGTCCTGCGAAACCACCTTTTTCTGCTTGCATTTTTCGCGCTTCCATTCGTCAGTCTGGCACAGCCCGATTGCACAATCACCAGCAATCACAGCATGCCGGTTTGTAAGGGCACGCACCTCACCCTCTCGGCCATTCAGGCTCCCGGATTAGTATATTTGTGGTCGAACAGCGAAAGCAAAAATCCAACAATTGACTTTCTGGCAACTACAAATCAAACGATTACGCTTACCATTACCGACACTGTTAACCAGCTAAGCTGCACAAGTTTGCCTTTTGAAATTAGTCTTTTTCCAACTTTTGAAGTGGATTTTGAGCAAATGCAGCTCACTTGTTCCAATTCGGATAACGACAACGGCCAAACGGCCATGGTTCGCGCCACGGCGCTTGGGCAGAGCGAACCCTATACTTACAACTGGGATGTACGGCCAACACAAATTGCTCCGGGAAACCCCTCTTTAGCCATTGGGTTGAGAGCCCATCAAAACTACGCAATCCGTGTAACAGACCGCAACGAATGCATTGTCCGCGACACCTTTTTCACCCTTGCCTACCCCAACCCCGTCATCGAAATCATCAGCACTCCCGACACTGCATTTATTCAAAAACCTTATGTGAGCTTCGAATTCATCAATAAATCGGCCGATAGCATCCGTGTAGTAAGCCATTATTGGGAAATGGGCGACGACAGTCCGCGCGTTGAACAGCTCAATCCCATGCACACCTATACCGAAGTCGGCGATTACAAAGCAGTCCTTAGCGTTTTTAATGATTTCGGCTGCGATACCGTCTATTTTAAAGACGTTAAAATTTTGCCCATCAAACTGAGCATCCCCAACATCATCACTCCAAATAACGATGGCATCAACGATGTGTTGGTGATAACCGAAGGCGCTGCTGATGACAACAACAACACAGGCAATAACGCGCTAAAATCGGCCTACGCTACAAACGAAGAAGGAGTGCGCCCCCTATCGGCATACTATAAAAAAACTTCACTCACCATCTTCAATCGGCAAGGGCGAATAGTTTATGAATCAAATGATTACAATAACGATTGGGGCGGTAAAGGTTTAAGCGACGGAGTTTATTTTTACGTACTAAAATGCGAGGGCTTTAAGAGCAACGAAGTTTATAAAGGAAGTATTACCATTTTTGGAAGTGGAAATTGACGATCTCAAACAAAGAATTTTGATTAATTTTGCCCGGTAATTCTGCTCATTGCTCAGCACAACAAAGATTTCAAAGCTAATATATATCATGTTATACTCAAGCTATCGGCATTCGTTTCGTTTTCTAATCCCGATTTTTTTCATCATTTTGGCATCCGCTTGCGAAAATAAGTCGGAACGAAGCGGCACTTTAGTAAACAATCCGAAATCGGCAACCGAAAACAGCCAAGCCAAAACAGCCCGTATCACTTTTCAAAATACCGAGCACGACTTTGGTCGCCTTATTCAGGGCGAAAAAGTAATACACATCTTTCGTTTTACCAATACGGGCAACTCTGACCTCATAATTAGTTCAATTTCTGCCAGTTGCGGATGCACGGCAAGCAAGTTTACCAAAGAACGGATAAAACCCGGCGACGAAGGGCAAATTGAGGTTACTTTCGATTCGTCGAGCCAAAAAGGAATCCAAAATAAAACCATTACGGTTTTATGCAACGGACAGCCCCCAACCACTGTGCTTAAACTTAAGGCGCAGGTAGCAATTGCATCATCATATTAATTAAACCTTTCATATGAAATCTCTTCACATCTTACTTTTTGCCCCGCCCGCCGATGGGCAGGCATCGGGCGGACTCATGTCGTTCCTCCCGCTCATTTTGATCATGGTTGTTTTTTATTTCTTTTTCATTCGTCCGCAAATGAAAAAGGCAAAAGACCAGAAAAAGTTTCGCGAAGCCCTTCAAAAAGGCGATAAGGTTGTTACCATTGGCGGAATTCACGGAAAAATTGTCGGCATCAAGGATAATACGATTATTCTGGAAGTGGACAACGACACTCGAATTGAATTCGAAAAAAGCGCTATACTTTCCGATGCTTCACAGGTTGGAATGACAAAATAAAAAATCCGAACTTGTATCAAAAGCACACGGATAACACAGATTAGACCGATTTACACAAAAAGCATAAAAACAAATATTTTGTAAAACACAGATAATCTACATCTATTAAATCTGAGTTTATTTGTTAAATCCGTATTATCCGTGCGCTAAGCTCTTCTATTTCAGCCTCTTATTTTTAAGTTCTACCCAGCGAGATGCCAGCCCAACCAAA
Source organism: uncultured Lentimicrobiaceae bacterium (assembly GCA_964470665.1). Taxonomy (GTDB): domain Bacteria; phylum Bacteroidota; class Bacteroidia; order Bacteroidales; family F082; genus JALNZU01. Next base: position 329 of record CAYYDS010000124.1, on the reverse strand, counting down.
CGACAAAAGCTTTGTACGCGGCAGTGAACCGAAAAAGCGAAGGCTTTATGCTTTCACCTTTTTTTTGGTACTCTCATCGCTGCTTTGGCTTTCTGTAAAATTAGCCGGCAGTTATACCATCTCCATCAAAGTAAGGTTGAAACTTACGCAACCTCCCATCGAATATTTCATCAACGAACGCCAGGCAAAACCCGAAATCAACATCCTGATTACCGCTAAGGGATTTAGTTTGCTGCGATTTTACACTTCGTCGTTCAATAACAATCCGATCATCGTTCCGATTGATAAAATCCATTCGCATCGCCAAAATCAAAATACCTTTTACATTA
>CAYYDS010000123.1:8018-8754 GCA_964470665.1 uncultured Lentimicrobiaceae bacterium | reverse complement strand
TTTTTTGCTGCTCTGGAAGCCGGGCGCAGGCTGGCGGCATAATTGCCTCCTACTTTAATATGGCCTGTGCCTTGTGGCGCTGCACGGTCGTAATCCCTAACCAACTCAACGGATACCGGGCGGAAACCTTCTTTGAAGTAGGGGCCAACCGGCCCGACAAAAACCAAAAACATATACTCGGTTGCAGGTTTTACGCCAACTTGCGGACCCGAACCAAACAGTAGCGGCCTGATATAGAGCGATGCGCCTGTGCCATATGGGGGGATAAAACGGGCGTTGAGGCGAACTGCTTTTTCAATAGCTGCAAAAAACAATTCGTCCGGAACTTCCTGCATCATGATGCCGTCAGCCGATGTGCGAAGACGACGGGCATTATCCTGCCATCTGAATAGCCTCACTTTGCCATCAACGCCGCGAAAAGCTTTCATGCCTTCAAAGGCTTCCTGGCCGTAATGCAGCGTGGTGGCTGCCATATGAATACTGATATACTCGGACGAACTAACTTCCAGCTCGCCCCATTTGCCGTTGCGGCCGTAGCAGCGAACATTGTAATCTGTTGGATAGTAGCCAAATGGCAGATTTTTCCAATCAATATTTTCCATAACTTTTTATTTTGGTAAAAGTAATTTAATGGGGCTAAGTTATGCAATTTTTTTGGAGCCCTAACCCGGCAAGCCTTATTTAAAACCAATATGGATAAGGAAGCATGACCTTAAAAAACGACTACTTCAACCAT
>CAYYDS010000123.1:0-8008 GCA_964470665.1 uncultured Lentimicrobiaceae bacterium | reverse complement strand
TAAAAACAGATAGGTTCCGATGACGATAAAAACGAGCGACGGAAGCATGTTTACGATTCTCAACTTGCTGATTCCCGTTAGGTTAAGTCCTAATCCAATGAGGATAATGCCTCCGGTGGCCGTGATGCTGCTAAGCATAAGGGGCGGCATAAATTCGCCAAAATTGGCAGCTATCAGCGTAATTCCGCCTTGATAGGCAAAAAGCGGTATGATGCTAAAAAAAACACCCCATCCAAAAGCCGAAGCTAAGGCGATGCTGCTTATACCGTCCATCGTGGCTTTGATGTAAAGCAACTCCGAACGGCCGCTCATCCCTTCTTCAATTGCGCCGAGTATGGTCATCGAGCCCATGCAAAACAACAAAAAGGCCGTAAGTACGCCTTCGTTAAATCGCGGATTGCCTGCTTTGAAACGCTTGCTCAAAGCCAGCACTTTTTCATTAAAAAGGTATTCCAAATTGAGCAGCTCGCCAAGCAACGACCCTAGCAACAGGCTCACAACAACAATCATCCACTCTTCAACTTTTAAGGCCATCGAAATGCCCAAGGCTATGGTAAACAAGCCGTTGGCCTGAAACAGCGTGTCAACCGCGCGTTGCGGAAGCCGGGCATGAAGGGCCAGCCCAAGCAAACTACCTGTGGCTACAGCTAAAACATCAACTAAAGTACCTGTAATCATAGCTTTTGAAGTGTTAAAGTCCTTTTTTGGAAACTGCGCTTCGCCAAAAAGGACTTTAACACTTCTAAAGTACCTGTAATCATAGCTTTTGAAGTGTTAAAGTCCTTTTTGGCGAAGCGCAGTTTCCAAAAAATGTTCCTTGATGCCAAACTCTCGCTTCAACTGCTCGATCTGCTCCTCGATTTTGTCTTTCTGAGGCTTATTTTCAGTTTTAAATCCCGATAAAAGCACATTTTTTGGAGTATGTTCGGCTTCGATAAACTCCTGGATATGTGTTTTATAGCCGTATTTCTCCATGATCAGCGCTCGCAGGGTATCGGTAAGAATTTCGGCCTGACGCTCAAACAGTATTCCATATTGCAGCATGGGCAGCTTGGGGGCCGACGCTTTCATTTCTTTGCGCAATTGCTTGTGGCACATGGGGCACACACAATAAGCCGTGCTCCGGCTGCAATTCCGGCTGCAATGGCATTGTCGGTTGCCGTATCGCAGGCGTGCAGGGCAATGAGTATTTCTACCTCTTTCAAAGGATAATTGTGGATACTCCCTTCTTCGAAGGTGAGACCCTCCATGTTTGCATTTTTTGCTATCGCATTGGTTTTTACTACCAATTCGGGCCTTTGCTCAACGCCGATCACTTGGGGTTGAAGGGTGTTTTTGGCTTGTAAATGCTCGTAAAGGGCAAAAGTAAGATAACCTTTGCCGGCGCCCATATCCACCACTTTTACCGGGCCTTCGCTGAGCCAGGGCGAAATAAGGCCGTCTAAAATTTCGATGTATTTGTTGATTTGTTTAAATTTATGTTGCATCGAGGCCTGCACATTTCCTTTGGTATCCGTCATGCCCAGCAAATGCCAATGCAGGCCTGCTGCATCGAGCAGCCTATTTTTCGAACGGTCGTGCGATAGCTTGATTTCGGCCGTTTGTTCATTTTTTTTGCTCAACAATTTGCCCTTGCCTTTTGCGCTCAGAATAAGGCTTTGTTGGGCGCTAATTGTAAACAAATTGGCTTCGAGAAAATACTCTTCCAACAACTGCTCAACTTTTAGAACTGTTTCTTCGGGAAGGTGGTTTTTAACCTCATCGCGGGTAGGATAACTATACAAAAACGAATAACGCAGCCCGGCTTTAAGTGCTACCGGCTTGATACTAACCCTTTTAGGGCTGTCATTTTTCTTTCGGGTTTTGCTAAGGGTAAGCTTTACCATTTGCCGGCTTGCTATTGCTTCCTGCAAGTGGCTGTGAAAATCATCTAAGGCTTTTGGGGGCATAGGGTTGTCAATTTTGCGGCTAAAATACAGAATCCTTAAAACCAAAGAATGTTCATTTTGTCAAAAAACGGATTATTACGAAAGTCAAAATGTCAGTTGCAGGCCTTGGCACAGGCTTTGATCAACTGGTGGCAACAATCGAAAAATAGAATACACATGCAAAAAGGAACCATTGATGTTAAGACCGAGAATATTTTTCCGGTGATAAAAAAGTTTCTCTATTCCGATCATGAAATTTTTCTGCGCGAATTAGTTAGCAACGCAGTGGATGCCACCCAAAAGCTCAAAACTCTTGCTTCGGTAGGGCAGTTTAAGGGAGAGCTTGGCGATTTGACCATTGTGATTGAGGCCGATAAGAAAAAAAAGACCCTCACCATCCGCGATCGCGGTATTGGGATGACGCAGGAAGAAGTTGAAAAATACATTAACCAAATTGCTTTTTCGAGCGCCGAAGAGTTTGTAAAGAAATTTAAAACCAAATCGGAGGCCGAAGCCAATGCGATTATCGGGCATTTTGGGCTGGGATTTTATTCGGCTTTCATGGTTTCGGAAAAAGTGGAAATTTTTACCAAAACCTATAAAAAAGGCGGCAGCACCAAGGCCGTAAAATGGGAATGCGACGGAAGCCCGGAATATACCCTTTCAGAAACCGAAAAATCCGACCGCGGAACAGAAATCGTTTTGCATATTGACAAAGAAAACCTAGAGTTTCTCGAAGAATACCGCATACGCGAGCTGCTGAATAAATACTGTAAGTTTTTGCCCGTTCCTATTCAGTTTGGAACCAAAAAAGAGGAAGAACCCATTGAAGGCGAAACCGATAAGGATGGAAAATCGAAAACCCGCACAGTTGAAAAACCCTGGATCATCAACAATACTGCGCCATTGTGGAAGAAAGCTCCTTCGGAAAGCAGCGATGAAGAATACAAGGACTTCTACCGCGAACTCTATCCGATGACTTTTGAAGACCCATTGTTCAACATCCACCTTAATGTTGATTATCCTTTCAACCTCACCGGCATCCTTTATTTCCCGAAGGTAAAACAAAACTATGAGCTGCAACGCAATAAAATACAGCTGTATTCGAATCAGGTTTTTGTTACCGATTCGGTAGAAGGAATTGTGCCTGATTTTTTAACCCTGCTTCACGGCGTGATTGACTCGCCCGATATTCCGCTCAACGTAAGCCGTTCGTTTTTGCAAAACGACAACAATGTGCGTAAAATTTCGAGTCATATCACCAAAAAGGTGGCCGACAAATTGGAAGAACTCTTTAAAAAGGATCGCGAAGCCTTCGGGAAAAAATGGGACGACATCAAAATTTTCATCCAATACGGCATGATCTCCGAACCCAAATTTTACGAAAGAGCCGAAAAATTTGTGCTGCTGAAAAATGTGGACAACAGCTATTTTACTTTAGATGAATACCGCAGCCACATCGAAAATTTGCAAAAAGACAAAGACAATAAAGTGGTTTACCTCTACGCCAACAATACCGACGAGCATTATAGCTACATCGAAGCAGCAAAAGCCAAAGGCTACGATGTGTTGCTGCTCGACGGAGTGCTCGATGCCCACTTTTTAAATACTCTTGAGCAAAAGTTGGCCGACACTTCATTTGTCCGCGTGGATGCCGACACCGCCGAAAAGCTTATAAAAAAAGACGAAGCCAACATTCCGTCCAAACTTTCGGAAGAAGAAACCACACAACTAAAAGAAAATTTCTCGAAACTCATTGACAATAAGTCCTTTGACCTTCAGCTTGAGCCAATGAGCGAAACCGATGCGCCAATGCTGATCACCCAAAATGAGTTTATGCGCCGCATGAAAGACATGAGCGCTGTTGGCGGTGGCGGCATGATGGGCTTTGGCGATCTGCCCGATCATTATAGCCTCATTGTAAACACCAACCACCCGGCTGTGGCCTCACTTCTGACAAAAGATGAAGCCATGCGCGAAAACACCATACGCCAGCTTTACGACCTGGCCCGACTTTCGAAAAACCTCCTCAAAGGAAAAGAACTCAACGATTTTATCAGGCGAAGTCAGGAAAATCTTTAATGCCAAAAGGGATAAAAGCCAAAAAGACGGTTTTTATCCCTTTTTTTAAAAATATCTTATACTTTTACATCAAAATAATCAAACCATAATTCAAAATCATGAAAAAATCATTCATCGTTATAGCGGTTATTGTTCTTGTCGTCCTCTTGGTTTACGGCATGTTTAAAACAACTTACAACACTATGGTTCAAAATGGCGAACAGGTTGATTCGCAATGGGCTCAGGTTGAGAACGTTTACCAGCGCCGTGCCGATCTGATACCCAATCTTGTAAACACGGTAAAAGGTTATGCAGCACACGAGCGCGATGTGCTTACCGATGTCATTGAAGCGCGTTCAAAGGCATCTTCGATAAACCTGAATGCCGAAAACCTGACCGAAGCCAATATGAAGGCCTTTCAGCAGGCACAGGACGGGCTAAGCAGCGCCTTGTCGCGACTGATGGTGGTAGTAGAAAGATATCCCGACCTCAAAGCCAATCAAAATTTTCTTGAACTGCAAGCGCAGCTTGAAGGCACCGAAAACCGCATTACCGTTGAGCGGCAAAAATTCAACGAAACAACCCGGGTTTACAACACCTACATCAAATCGTTTCCGCAGAACATTTTTGCCGGTATGTTTGGCTTTACGAATAAGCCTTATTTTGAGGCTACTGCCGGCGCCGAAACGGCTCCAAAAGTGGAATTTTAACGACTGAATGATGCGTAGCGCACGGCATTTTTTTTCGCGAATAGAAAAAGACAACATCAAAAACGCAATCGGTCGGGCTGAAATGAATAGCTCGGGCGAAATACGCGTACACATTGAAAATCATTGTATTGGCGATGTGTTAGACCGGGCTGCCTACCTTTTTGATCAGCTTGAGATGAAAAAAACGGCCATGCGAAACGGAGTGCTGTTTTACCTGGCTGTGAAAGACCGAAAATTTTCTGTGATTGGCGATGCCGGAATCAATGCAGCGGTAGAAGAACATTTTTGGGAAGAAATAAAGGAAAGCATGACCGATTTTTTTAAACAAGGCAATTTTGCAGAAGGCCTTATTGCCGGCATCGAAACCACCGGAAAAAAACTTAAAGCCTACTTCCCTTACCAGGATGATGATGTGAATGAATTGCCCGACGACATCTCTTACGGCCACTAATCAAATGAAAACCATTAAGCTAATCATCATTACTCTGTGGCTGTGGGCTGCAACTGCAACTGTGTATGCGGGCGATATACCGCCTGCACCTGTTCCGCCCCGATTGGTAAATGATTTCGCTCAAATTCTTTCGCCCGAGCAGCAGCGTCGCCTGGAACAGCGCCTTGTCAACTACAACGACACTACCTCCACGCAAATTTTGATAGTTACCGTTAACGACCTTGGGCTTTACGAGCCTTCCGATTTTGCGTACCGCCTGGGTGAAGAATGGGGGGTGGGCAATAAGGGAAAAAACAATGGTGTGGTCATTCTCATCAAACCCAAAACCTCTGCCGGTAGCGGCAAAGCCTTCATTGCCACAGGATACGGCCTCGAAGCGGTAATACCCGATGCACTGGCAAAACGCATAGTGGAAAGTGAAATGATACCTTATTTCAAAGAGGGCAAGTATTATGAGGGCATCAACCGCGCCGTGGACGCCATCATGGGTTTGGCCTCGGGGCAATATACTGCCGACAAATTTGACCGGAACGGCGAAGGCGAAGGAATCGTTTTCTTTATCATTATCCTTATCGTCTTCATACTCATTATCATAAACCGCAACAACAATGATCACATAAGCAGCGGCCCTTCGGCCTCAATTTGGAGGGCTTTGTGGCTTGCCAGCATGGCCAATCGCAATCACGGAGGCAGCTGGGGAGGTTTTTCGGGCGGATCGGGCGGATTTGGAGGCGGATTTGGAGGCGGCGGTGGTTTTGGCGGCTTCGGCGGAGGAAGTTTTGGTGGAGGAGGAGCAGGCGGCAGCTGGTGATTTTTTTAAAAGGATAAATAATTGTAAATCAATAAGATGAGGCGATGCGTAAAGCGTATCGCCTTTTTTTATGATAAAAATGTTGAAAGTTTTTTATTCTAATTTGGTACTTTCATGCTGAATTGTATATTTGTATGTTAAAAAAACATAAATTTAAAAACTGCCTGATTGGCATTAGGCTGTTCTGTAAGATACCTATAATGAGATATTTAGGGCAAATATTCGGAATTAAAATAAAAGAAATTCTAACCAAGCAACACTTATAATGAGTTCTAAATTCACTTTTTCACAGCCTTTGAAGCGTGTGATTACAATGTTTCTATTTTTGGGATTCATCCTCATCGGCTTGCCGTCAGAGGCACAAACTCCCGAAGCAGAAAAGAATTTCCAGCAGTGTCGTGCCTGTCACAACCTCGAGGGGGCACAACTGATCGGTCCAAGCCTTGTTGAGGTAATTAAAACGCGCGAGGAGAGCTGGCTTATACGCTTCATCCAGAATTCGCAGGAGATGGTAGCTGCAGGCGACCCCATTGCTGTCCAGGTATTTGAAGAATTCGGAAAAATTCCGATGCCTTCGCACAACCTGAGCGACGATCAGGTAAAAGACATCCTGAAGTACATCGCTGCAGGCGGCAAGGTTGACCCCCAGTATGCAGCTGAGGCTGCCAGCGAACAGCCGGCGCAAAAAGAAAGCCTTGCCACAACCGATTCGGCCGACGAACAAATGCTTGCACTCGAAAGCCAAGCCAGCCGCAAATCGGGAACCACTTTTTTTATTACCCTCATCGTGATGTTGGTATTGCTGGCCGATCTTTTCATCACAAAACTTGTGAAATGGAAATATGTGCACATCACCCTGCTTTTGGTTGGGCTGTTTGTGATGGGCGAAATCACCTACAAAGAAGCGGCTGCCATAGGAAGGCAACAATACTATCAGCCCGACCAGCCCATTCAGTTTTCGCACAAAGTGCATGCAGGGCAAAATCAGATTGATTGTCAGTATTGCCACAGCAGCGCCAGCGACAGCAAAATTGCCGGAATACCAACAGTGAATGTGTGCATGAACTGTCACAACCTGGTTAAAAACGGAACCTTGACCGGAACTGCTGAAATTGCCAAGATACAGGAAGCATGGGATAGCGGAAAACCCATCGAATGGGTGCGCATTCACAACTTGCCCGACCATGTCTATTTCAACCATGCCCAACACGTAAATGCCGGAAAGTTGGACTGCGCTGAATGTCATGGCGACGTGAAAATCATGAGCGAAGTGATGCAGGTAAACGACCTAAGTATGAAATGGTGCCTCGATTGCCATCGGAAAACCGAAGTGCAATTTGCTGATAATAAATTTTATGCCGCCTACGAAAAAATGCACGAGCAATTTGTCAACGGCGAAGTAAAAAAAGTTACAGCCGATATGATGGGGGGTTCCGATTGTATGAAATGCCATTATTAATCCACATAGAATCTTAGTTTGAATGGAAAAAAAATATTTTAAAAGTATTGAAGAGTTGCGTGTTGATACTTCGCGCACCGTTGATATACATGCGAAAGGTGACAAGCATTTCATTATGCAGGCTGAGAAGGAATCGGCACTTTTGCCATCAACTTCAAGGCGCGACTTTCTAAAAGCTTTTGGCTTTACGATAGCTTCGGCTGCCGTTGTATCGTCGTGCGAGCAACCTGTGCGAAAAGCTATTCCTTTCCTGATTCAGCCCGAAGGCATCGTGCCGGGCAAAGCCTCCTACTATGCCTCGAGTTTCTATGATGGCATTGACTATTGCAGCGTTTTGGTGAAAACGCGCGACGGACGCCCCATTAAAATTGAAGGAAACAACCTTTCATCGGTTACAAAAGGCGGCACCAACGCCCGCGCTCAGGCTTCCGTTTTAAACCTCTATGATAATATAAGGTATAAAAACCCGCTAAAAGAGGGCACCGAAAGCACATGGGAACAGTTAGATGCCGAAATTGTGGCAAAACTCCGGCAAATAAGCAGCCGGGGCGGTAAAATTGCCTTGTTGACGCCAACGATCATCAGCCC